>NZ_JBBATF010000007.1:6760-22151 GCF_040398885.1 Mycobacterium sp.
GGGTTCTGATGAGCGCTTGCGCGAAGAACGTCGGGTTCTGATGAGCGCTTGCGCGAAGAACGTCGGGTTCTGATGAGCGCTTGCGCGCCGCGGGCGCTGATCACCGCCGCCGCCGCTGAACTGGTGCTTTCCCTGCAGGACCGCCACGGCCCGGTGATGTTTCACCAGTCCGGCGGCTGCTGCGACGGTTCCTCGCCGATGTGCTACCCGGCGGGGGAGTTCATCGTCGGTGACCGCGACGTGCTCCTCGGGGTCCTGGCCGGCGCTCCGGTGTGGATCTCCGGCCCGCAGTTCCAGACCTGGAAGCACACCCAGTTGGTGATCGACGTGGTGCCCGGCCGGGGTGGCGGATTCAGCCTGGAGGCGCCCGACGGCGTTCGGTTTCTCAGCCGCGGCCGGGCCTTCACCGCGGCCGAACTCGAGTTGCTGGCCGCGGACCCACCGCTGACCGGTGCGGATTACGGGCGCGGTGAGCGCCTGGCCCTGCGCGACGACGTCGTGGCGAAGGACGCGACGGAGGCTTGCCGAATACCTGATCGGCACGCCGACGCAGATCCCCGGTAGGGCGGCCCGCGGACCGTATCGTCGAAACCGTGATACCCCTGCCCAGGGCATGGCTGCTCACAAGCGCTTTGCTACTCGGCTGCGTCGCGGGTCAGATGTCCGCGCTCGTCGCCAAGATGATGGTCGACGTTCCCGTCCGCCCTGATCTCCTCGTCGCGCTGGTCGTCGGCATACCCAGCGTGATTGGCCTGCTTCTGGTCGTCTGCTCCGGACGCCGATGGGTCACCACCGCCGGGGCGTTCGTCCTGGCGATGGCCCCCGGTTGGCTGTCGGTGCTGCTTTTGCTTCAGGTGGTGTCCGGTGACTGACATCGCCTCGCCGATCACCGGGCCGCACCAGTTGACGCCGATGTTCGCCACCGGTGCGCAGCCCACGCCGAACACCGAACCCAACCACGCTCCCATCTTCGACACCGGACCGCATCCGGACCCGTTGCAGGCCGTGACGGCGGAAACCCAAGCGGCGGAAACCCAATCGGCGGAGGTCCACCCGGTGGATGGGCAGTCCGACGGCGACTGGGCGTCAGCGGAATGGGACTCCGACGAGTGGGCTGCCGCGGAGTGGCGCAACCCCGACCCGGAACCGGCCGCCGATGAAGCGCCCCGGCTCGAGTCTGTTCCGGGCGGTGTCGATCCCGATCTCAACCTCGTCCTCGACGCGATCGACGGCGAGCCGCGGGCCCCCGTCCCGCAGGCCTTCAGCGAACTGGAGAACGTGGACACCGACACCTTCCTGGCGTCGGTCACCGGACACATGCAACCGGTGGTGGTCCCGGCCCATCCCGTCGTCGTCCCGGGTGCCTACCAGTTCGTCAAGCGCTGGAAGTTCGCACTGATCCTGGCGGGGGTGTGGCTGGTGTCGGCCGCAGCAGGCCTGGGTTTCTACTACTGGTGGTACACCGCGCTGAGCAAGACCATCCCGGTGTTCGGCGTGCTGGCGTACCTCACGGTCTGCATGGTGGCCAGCCTCCTGGTCTCGCTGGTGCCCAACCGTCCCCACGTGACCGCATCGGCGATAGCGCTCATGGGCGCACCGCTGGCGTCGATGGCGGCCGCAGCAGTTCTGCACGGCGCCTACTACTTCGAATGGATCGCCCGCCCGATCGTCGGGTGACTTCGCCCCGGTTGTCGGAAGACTCCACTCTTTCCGGCACCCCGCTCGGGCTAGGGTAAGCCCGTGACCCACTACGACGTCGTCGCCCTCGGCGCCGGTCCCGGCGGATACGTCGCGGCCATCCGCAGCGCGCAACTAGGTCTGAACACCGCCGTCATCGAGCCCAAGTACTGGGGCGGGGTGTGCCTCAACGTGGGATGCATCCCCTCCAAGGCGCTGCTGCGCAACGCGGAACTGGCGCACATCGTCACCAAGGAGGCCGCCACGTTCGGCTTCACCGGCCAGGTCACCGCCGATTTCGGCGCCGCCTTCGATCGCAGCCGCAAGGTGGCAGAGGGCCGGGTGGCCGGTGTGCACTACCTGATGAAGAAGAACAAGATCACCGAGATCAACGGCTACGGCAGGTTCAGCGACGCCAACACCATCGCGGTCCAACTCAACGACGGCGGCACCGAGACCGTCACGTTCTCCAACGCGATCATCGCCACCGGCAGCAGCACCCGGCTGATCCCCGGCACCGCGCTGTCGGCGAACGTCGTCACCTACGAGGAGCAGATCCTCGACCGCGACCTGCCGCGCTCGATCGTCATCGCCGGCGCCGGTGCGATCGGCATGGAGTTCGCCTACGTGATGGTCAACTACGGCGTCGACGTCACCATCGTCGAATTCCTGCCGCGGGCTCTGCCCAACGAGGACGCCGAGGTGTCCAAGGAGATCGAGAAGCAGTACAAGAAGCTCGGCGTGAAGATCCTCACCGGGACCAAGGTCGAGTCGATCGCCGACGACGGTTCGACGGTCACCGTGGTGGTCAGCAAGGACGGCGCGAGCCAGGAACTGAAGGCCGACAAGGTGATGCAGGCGATCGGCTTCGCGCCGAATGTCTCCGGCTACGGCCTGGAGACCACCGGGGTGGCGCTGACCGACCGCGGCGCCATCGCCATCGACGACCACATGCGCACCAACGTGCCGCACATCTACGCCATCGGAGACGTCACCGCCAAGCTGCAACTGGCCCACGTCGCCGAGGCGATGGCGGTGGTGGCCGCCGAGACCATCGGCGGCGCGGAGACCATGACGCTGGGCGACTACCGGATGATGCCGCGGGCGACGTTCTGCCAGCCGCAGGTCGCCAGCTTCGGCCTCACCGAGGAGCAGGCCAAGGCCGAGGGCTACGACGTCAAGGTCGCCAAGTTCCCGTTCACCGCCAATGGAAAGGCGCACGGGCTGGCCGATCCGACCGGCTTCGTCAAGGTGATCGCCGACGGCAAGTACGGCGAACTGCTCGGGGCGCACCTGATCGGGCCGGACGTCTCGGAGTTGGTTCCCGAACTCACCCTGGCCCAGAAGTGGGACCTCACCGTCAATGAGCTGGCCCGCAACGTCCACATCCACCCGACGTTGTCGGAGGCGCTGCAGGAATGCTTCCACGGCCTCGCCGGCCACATGATCAATTTCTAACGGTGGCGAAGTGAGGCCGGTGATCGTCGCCGGCGTCGGCGGTCTGCTGCTCGGCCACATTCTCTGGCTGCTTCTGATATCCATGGCCGCCGCCTCCTCGGCGACCAGCACCTGGGTCCTGTTGATCTCCCTGGTGGTGATCGGCGCGGCGGCCGTGTCGGGACGGCGGTCGTGGCGGCGCTATCAAGACAAGGACTTCGCCCGGGCCGCTTTCCTCGGTGCCCTGCCGGTGTCGCCGGTGCTCTTCACACTGATCGTCCTTGGGCAGACCTACCTGTAAGGGACTCAGTCCGGAAAGTCCATCGGAATCCGCAGGGTGGCCAGAAGGCCCGCGATCCCGTCGTAATGACCTGCGAGAGCGCAGAATTCGATGATCTGTTGGCGGGTCAGGGACGCCGAGAGCGCCGCGTAGGTCTCGTCCGATACCTCGCGGTCGAGGACGAACTCGTCGACGGCCTGCAGCAGTGCGCGCTGCCGGACGGTCAGTCCCTCGGCGGTGGGACCCTCGAAGATCCGCTGCAGCAGGGCGTCGTCCACCCCGCGGGATCGCCCCAGGCGGCGGTGCTGCTGCAGTTCGTACTCCGAATTGCGGAGGTGCCCAACCCGAAGGATCACCATCTCCTTCTCGAGCTTGGGCAGCTTGCCGCGGTTCAGCAGGCCATCCGAGTACAGCAGGAAGGCGAGGAAGAACACCTTGTGCTGGCCGATGGTCTCGAACAGGTGGAACCGCGGCGCCCGGATGGACCGGGCGCCGATCCTGGCGATGATCCAGTTGACCAGGCCGAGTTCGCGGCGGCCGCCTGGGGGAATGCGGGCGATGTTGCTCATCGGTGTCTCCGGTCCTGTTCTTCGCGCAAGCGCTCAGCGCATCCGGCGCACCCGCGAACCGCGAAGGTCTCGGTCGTCCGGACAGCGTACCGGCGCGCGAGACCGGCCTTCGGGTGGTTGGCCCTTCGATTGGGCATTTGGCATGATCGGCGGATATGGGAGCCGATGCGACCGGGAATACCGGTCTGGGCAAGGTTCTGATGCCCGTTCCGGACCCGCACCCGGATGTCTTCGATCGGCAGTGGCCGCTGCGTCCGGCCGACGTCGACCGGTTGGGCCGGCTCCGACTCGACGCGGCCACCCGCCACATCATGGACATGGGCCAGGACCACCTGCGCGAGTTGGGCTACAACGAAACCCACCCGCTGTGGATCGTCCGGCGCACCATGGTCGATCTGATCCGCCCGATCGAGTTCCAGGACATGTTGCGGCTGCGACGGTGGTGTTCGGGGGCATCCAACCGGTGGTGTGAGATGCGGGTCCGCATCGACGGCCGTAAGGGCGGACTCGTCGACACCGAGGCGTTCTGGATCAACTTCAACCGAGTGGCCCAGACCCCGGCGCGCATCGGGGACGACTTCATGGAAGACCTGCTGAAGACCACCGACGTCAACCGGGTGCGCTGGAAGTCCTATCTGAAGCCGGGATCACGCCAGGACGCCGACGAGATCCGGGTGTTCCCGATCCGGGTCAGCGACATCGACCTTTTCGACCATGTCAACAACTCGGTGTACTGGAAGGTCGTCGAGGAGTTCCTCGCCCCGCATCCCGAACTTCTGGAGGCGCCGCTGCGGGTGACCATCGAGCACGATGTGGCGGTGGCCTACGGTGAGAGGCTGGAGATCCTCTCCCACGTTCACCCGGCCGGTTCCACCGACAAGTTCGGGCCCGAACTGACCGACCGGACGGTGAGAACGCTCACATACCTCGTCGGAGACGACGTGAAAGCCGTCGCAGCGATCTTCGCGCTCTGACTTCGCCGATCCCCGCGCGGACCGCAATTGACCTGCCGTGTTGAAATCGCCGACCGCCTGCCCGGGCGGCCGACTTCGCAGTCTTGGCAAGTTAGGACCCCCTGCTGCCGAAGTCGGCCAGGTGCGACGTTTTGACCTGCGGATATCCGATATGGAAAGGTCTCGATGGCACAGCGCCCAAGGGGGACCTGGGTACGCGGTGAGATACGCACCGTTCGAGAGAGAACGAAGCCGGAAGACACGAGAAGGAGAAGTCCACATGCCCGTTTCCAACGTCGGAAAGCCCAAGAGCGCCGCTGATATCCAGCGCGATTGGGACACCAACCCCCGGTGGAAGGGCATCACCCGGACCTACTCCGCCGACGCCGTCGTCGCCCTGCAGGGCAGCGTCGTCGAGGAGCACACCCTGGCCCGCCGCGGCGCGGAGATCCTCTGGGACCAGGTCAACAACATGGATTTCGTCAACGCCCTGGGTGCGCTGACCGGCAATATGGCCGTCCAGCAGGTGCGCGGCGGGCTCAAGGCCATCTACCTGTCCGGCTGGCAGGTCGCCGGTGACGCCAACGTGTCCGGCCACACCTACCCCGACCAGAGCCTCTACCCGGCCAACTCGGTGCCCCAGGTCGTCCGTCGCATCAACAACGCCCTGCTGCGCGCCGACGAGATCGCCAAGGTCGAGGGTGACACCTCGATCGACAACTGGCTGGTGCCCATCGTCGCCGACGGCGAAGCCGGTTTCGGTGGCGCGCTGAACGTCTACGAACTGCAGAAGGCGATGATCGCCGCCGGCGTCGGCGGGTCGCACTGGGAGGACCAGCTGGCCTCGGAGAAGAAGTGCGGCCACCTCGGCGGCAAGGTGCTCATCCCGACCCAGCAGCACATCCGCACCCTGACCTCGGCCCGCTTGGCCGCCGACGTCGCCGACGTCCCGACCGTGGTGATCGCCCGCACCGACGCCGAGGCCGCCACCCTGATCACCTCCGACGTCGACGACCGCGACAAGCCGTTCGTCACCGGCGAGCGCACCGCCGAGGGGTTCTACCAGGTGAAGAACGGACTCGAGCCGTGCATCGCCCGCGCCAAGGCCTACGCCCCGTACTCCGACCTGATCTGGATGGAGACCGGCACGCCGGACCTGGAGCTGGCCCGGAAGTTCGCCGAGGGCGTCAAGTCCGAGTTCCCCGACCAGTTGCTGGCCTACAACTGCTCGCCGTCGTTCAACTGGAAGCAGCACCTCGACGACGCCACCATCGCGAAGTTCCAAAAGGAACTCGGCGCAATGGGATTCAAGTTCCAGTTCATCACGCTGGCCGGCTTCCACGCGCTGAACTACTCGATGTTCGACCTGGCCTACGGCTACGCCCGCGAGCAGATGAAGGCCTACGTAGAACTGCAGGAGCGCGAGTTCGCCGCGGAGGCCCGCGGTTACACCGCCACCAAGCACCAGCGCGAGGTCGGTGCCGGCTACTTCGACCGGATCGCCACCACCGTCGACCCCAACTCGTCGACCACCGCTCTGGCGGGTTCGACCGAAGAGGGACAGTTCCACTAGGCCCGCACAGACCCCGCCCGGTTCGCCGGGCGGGGTCTACTCATACCGAAATCTTCTGGGAGAGAACGTGACTGCAGCAGGAATCGAGCGCGTCGGGGTGATCGGCGCCGGCCAGATGGGCGGCGGCATCGCCGAAGTGTGCGCGCGGGCCGGCGCGGGTGTGGTGGTCTTCGACACCACCGAGGCCTTGATCGACAACGGCCGCGACCGGATGGTCAAGTCGCTGGAGCGCGCCGTGACCGCCGGCAAGATCACCGGAGATGAACGCGACCGGGCCTTGAAGAACCTCACGTTCACCACCGCGCTGACCGATCTGGCCGACCGCCAGCTGGTCATCGAGGCGGTGATCGAGGACGAGAAGATCAAAGCCGGCATCTTCAGCCAACTCGACGAGATCGTCACCGATCCCGATGCGGTGCTGGCATCGAACACATCCAGTATCCCGATCATGAAACTGGGTGCCGCCACCCGGAATCCCGGCCGGGTACTCGGACTGCACTTCTTCAACCCGGTGCCGGTCCTTCCCCTGGTCGAACTGGTGACCACCCTGGCCACCAGTGAGGCCGCCGCCGCCCGCGCCGAGCAGTTCGCCGGTGAGGTGCTTGGCAAGCAGGTCGTGCGCTGCAGCGACCGCTCCGGATTCGTGGTCAACTTCCTGCTGGTGCCCTATCTGTTGTCGGCGATCCGGATGGTGGAAGCCGGAGTCGCGACCGTGGAGGACGTGGACAAGGCGGTCGTCGCCGGCCTCTCGTATCCGATGGGGCCGCTGCGGTTGTCCGACCTGATCGGGCTGGACACTCTTCGGCTGATCGCCGACAAGATGTTCGAGGAGTTCAAGGAGCCGCTCTACGGACCTCCGTCGCTGCTGCTGCGCATGGTCGAGGCGGGACGGCTGGGCAGGAAGTCCGGTCAGGGCTTCTACGCCTATGGCGCCAAGTGACTCGATAAATCCGGCCGGAGACCGAACGTTGGGCTACCCTGGCCGGAAGACCTTGGGTCTGGTCGGGTCTGCCCGTTCGGGCGGGGCGGGGAATCGGGCAGCGGCCCGGCCGCACGGATCAGAATTTGAAGGGTAGCTGTCGATGACCAACCTCGACTCGGACCTGACTCCGTACTACGAGGAGTCGCAGTCGATATACGACGTCTCTAATGACTTCTTCGCACTGTGGCTGGGACCCACCATGGGCTACACCTGTGGGTACTACGAGCGCGACGACATGACCCTCGACGAGTCCCAGAACGCCAAGTTCGACCTCGCGTTGGGCAAGCTCGACCTTGAGCCCGGCATGACCCTTCTCGACATCGGCTGCGGCTGGGGCGGTTGCCTCGAGCGGGCCGTTCAGAACCACGACGTCAACGTCATCGGTATCACCCTGAGCAAGGCGCAGTCGGAATACGCCCGCCGGCGGCTGGCCAAACTCGACACCGACCGCACTATCGAGGTCCGGATGCAGGGCTGGGAGGAGTTCGACGAGCCCGTCGACCGAATCGTCAGCATCGGGGCATTCGAGGCCTTCAAGGTCGAGCGCTATCCGCTGTTCTTCGAGCGGGCCCATTCGCTTCTGCCCGGCGACGGTCGGATGCTGCTGCACACCATCCTCGCCCACACCCAGAAGTTCTTCCGCGACAACGGGATCAAGCTCACCCTCAGCGACCTGAAGTTCATGAAGTTCATCGGCGACGAGATCTTCCCAGGCGGGCGGCTGCCGGCTGTCGAGGACATCGAAAGACTCGCCGACGACTCCGGCTTCACCCTCCAGCGGACCCACCTGCTCGGCCCGCACTACGCCCGCACCCTGGACATGTGGGCGGCCAACCTGGAAGCCGAACGCGACCGGGCGATCGCCCTGATGGACGAGGCGACCTACGACAAGTACATGAAGTACCTGACCGGATGCGCCGACTTCTTCCGCCGCGGCATCACCAACATCGGGCAGTTCACCCTGGTGAAGGGCCAGTAGCGCGTGTCCGTACCCCGTCGCCGATCAGAGTTCGGCGACCTTCTTCCGCTCCGCCTCGACGTCGAAGTCGGCCTCCGGCCAGGAAAGGTTCAGCGCGGTCAGGGCCTCGATGAGCAGCTCGGTCACCGCCAGCCGGGCGTACCACTTCTTGTCGCACGGCAGCACGAACCACGGGGCCCGCTCGGTCGAGGTCCGGTCCAGCATGACCTGATAGGCCTCCTGGTAGGACGGCCACAGCTTGCGCTCGTCGAGGTCGCCCGGGTTGTACTTCCAGTACTTGTCCGGCCGCTCCAGCCGTTCGGTCAGCCGGGCCTTCTGCTCGTCGAGGGAGACGAACATGGCGACCTTCACCACCGAGGTTCCGGTGTCGATGAGCTCCTGCTCGAAGGTGTTGATCTCGTCGTAGCGCTGGTCCAACTCGTCGGCGGGAACCAACTGGTGCACCCGGACCACCAGGACGTCCTCGTAATGCGACCGGTCGAAGACGCCGATGTGGCCGGCCCGCGGCAGTGCCTTGTTGATTCGCCACAGGAAGTGGTGCGAGCGCTCCTCGGGGGTCGGCTTGCCGAAGCTGTGGTAGTCGATTCCCATCGGGTTTCCGGCGCCGACCACGTGGGTGACGATGCCGCCCTTGCCGGCGGTGTCCATGCCCTGCAGGACCAGCAGAACCGAACGGTTGTCGCCCTCCCTGCCGTTGGCGTACAGCTTCTCCTGGAGTTCGGCGAACTGCTCACCGCGTTCGTCGGTGATCCGGTCGGCGTCCTCGCGTTTTCCGCTGAAGCCGGGACTGGAGTCGGTGTCGATGGCGCTGACCTTGTCCCCGGGTCGGAACCGGAGCACCTCGGAGGGTTTGTGGGTCCACAGCTCTTTCGCCATGGCCCGAAGCCTAAGAGTTGAGAGAGGTCGTGGGTTGCAATCCGGGCAAAACCGGCGACGGGTGCGGCTCGGACCGGAACCGGTCCAGCGAGCCCCCCACCTCGACAATTCCGCACAGCGCGCTCCAACACAGCATGGTCAGGTAGTCGATCAGCTCGTCGCTGGTCATTCGGGGGTGCGACATCCAGGAGTGGGTGGCCTGCTGGACGCCGCCCACGATGAGGAAGGCCCACGGTTCGACCCCGCGGGTGTCCATGCCGGCCACCTGCATGCGGCGGCGCAACATGACCGCCAGCATCCGGGCGATGATCTGCTCGGAGTCGGCGATCACCTTGTTCTTGCTCGCCGAGGAATTGGCCATGACGAACCGGTACGGCTCCGGTTCGGCGGCGACGGTTTCGACGTAGACCCGGATCACCTCGCGGGTGAGGTCGTAGCCGTCGAGGTTCGACGCCAGCGCGGCCGCCATGTTGGGAATGAGGGTTGTCTGGGTGAAGCGCATCATCACCGCGGTGGTCAGGTCGTTCTTGTCGACGAAGTACCGGTACAGCACGGTCTTGGACACGCCGATCTCGGCGGCGATCTCATCCATGCTGACATCGCGTCCGAGACGGCGGATCGCGTCGAGAGCGCCGTCCACCAGTTCGGTGCGGCGTTCCACTTTGTGTTGATGCCAGCGGCGCTTTCGGCCGTCGGTCTTGATCGGCGTGTGCGCCGGCACGGGCACACCCGGTGCTCCAGGGTCTGTCACGATCGCCGGCTCCGTCCTAAAACTTCTTCACCGCGAAGTCTACCGGCGGGTGGCGGGAAGTTGTGACCGGCGGTCACACACAAATCTTTTTGCGCGGCCGGCGCTCGCTGCTGGCGAATCGCCGCCGGCGCCCGCGCCGAAATAGGGATGATGGGGTGGTGACCGCCCAACACCCGCGTCCGACCGCGTCGTCCTTTGCCGAATCGTTCGTCGGAGCCGACCAGGAGGCCGACGCCGAGCGGGCCCGCAGTCTGCGCCGGATGAAAGCGGTGGCGCTGGGCTTCCTGATCGGGGCGACGGTGATCTTCCTGCTGTGCCGTTGGGCGTTGTCCCAGGGCGGGCCGGGATGGATCGGGTACGTCGGAGCGGCCGCGGAGGCGGGGATGGTCGGCGCGCTGGCGGACTGGTTCGCGGTGACCGCGCTGTTCCGTCATCCGCTGGGGCTGAAGATTCCGCACACCGCGATCATCAAACGCAAGAAAGACCAGCTGGGGGAGGGGCTCGGCGCATTCGTCCGGGAGAACTTCCTGTCCCCGGAGGTGGTCGAGACCAAACTGCGCGACGCCGAGATCGCCAGTCGGCTCGGCAAATGGCTGTCCGAGCCTGACCATGCCGCGCGGGTGGCCGACGAGGCGTCGACGGTGCTGCGGGTGGGCGTCGAACTGCTCAACGACGAGGACATCCAGCAAGCCATCGACCGGTCCATCGTCAAGCGCCTCGCCGAGCCCCAATGGGGTCCCCCGGCTGGTCGGGTGCTCAACCAACTGCTCTCCGAGAACCGGCAGGAGGCGCTGATCCAGTTGCTGGCCGATCGGGCCTTCGAGTGGGCGCTCACCGCCGGCCCCACAATCGAACGAGTGGTGCTGCGGGACTCCCCGAGTTGGTCGCCGAAGTTCGTCGACCAGCTTCTCGGCGACCGCATCCACCGCGAGCTGATGGACTTCACCGACAAGGTCCGCCGCAACCCGAACCACGAGTTGCGCCAGTCGGCCAACCGGTTCCTCTTCGAGTTCGCCAGCGACCTGGAGAGCGACCCCGAGACGATCGCCCGCGCCGAGTCGGTCAAGGAGCAACTCATGGAGCGCGACGAGGTGACCCGCGCGGCGGAGACCGCGTGGAAGACCCTCAAGAAGTTGGTGCTCGACGGTGTCAACGACCCGGCCAGCGAACTGCGGGGCCGCATCGCCGACTCCGTGGTGCGGATCGGGGAGTCGCTGCGCGACGACGCCGAACTGCGCGACAAGGTCGACGACTGGATCGTGCGTGGAGCCCAGCACCTCGCCGGCCAGTACGGCGGCGAGGCAACCACGATCATCACCGACACCATCCAGCGCTGGGACGCCGAGGAGGCCAGCCGGCGCATCGAGTTGCACGTCGGCCGCGACCTGCAGTTCATCCGGATCAACGGAACCGTCGTCGGCTCACTGGCCGGGCTGGTGATCTACACGATCGCACAACTACTCTTCTGACCTGCGCTAGCTAGTGCTTGCAATTGTTAGCACCCTTGGTTACGATCTTCGTCGACATGCAAACGACAACCCTTCCGGCGAGGGGGCGACTGATGGCTCAGGAGTCAGACCTCGCCGCCGTTGTGAGCAACGCGGCTCAGGACATCGGAAGCTTCATCCGCAGCCAGCGGGAAGCCGCCGAGGTCTCGGTCCGGCAGCTTGCGGAGCGGGCGGGCGTCAGCAACCCCTATCTCAGCCAGATCGAGCGGGGGCTGCGCAAGCCGTCGGCGGAGGTGTTGAGCCAGATCGCCAAGGCCCTGCGGCTGTCGGCGGAAGTGCTCTACGTGCGGGCCGGAATTCTCGAGCCCGGACAGCCGGGCCAGGTGCACGACGCCATCATCGGTGACACAGCGATCACCGAACGGCAGAAACGCGTCCTGCTCGACATCTACACCTCGTTCTGCAAGCAGAACGAGGGCGCCACCCCGGCCGATCCCCCCGGGGCGACGCCTATCCGATAACCGGGCATTCCCGCATTCCCATCCGCCCACGTTTCACCCGAGAACACCGAAAGGAAAGCAGCCATCATGGCGAAGAAGACCAAGAACGAGAACACCATCGAAGACCTCAAGACCCCGCTGCTCGCCGCGGTCGGCGCCGCCGACCTCGCGCTGGCCACGGTCAACGAGATCGTCTCCACCCTGCGCGAGCGGGCCGAGTTGGCCGGCGAACGCATCGACGATCGGCGCGCCGCGCTGACCCGCCTGCAGGAGGAGCTGCCCAAGCGGACCGGGGAACTGCGCGGCAAGCTCACCACCGAAGAGCTGCGCAAGGCTGCCGACGAGTTCCTGGTGGACGCCACCGAGACCTACAACGGCCTGGTCGCCCGCGGCGAGGCCGCCTTGGAGCGGATCAAGGGCCAGCCCGAGTTCAAGGGAGCCGCCGACCGCGTCGAGGGTTACGTCGACCAGGCCGTCGAGCTGACCCAGGAAGCGCTGGGCAATGTCTCCGCGCAGACCCGCGCCGTCGGTGAGCGGGCCGCCAAACTGGTGGGCGTCGAGCTTCCGGTTCCGGCCGCGAAGGCACCGGCCGCGAAGGCACCGGCCGCCACGGTTCCGGCCGCGAAGGCTCCGGCCGCGAAGGCACCGGCCAAGAAGGCTGTCGCCAGGAAGGCCGCTCCGGCCAAGGCCGCTGTCAAGAAGGTCGTCAAGAAGGCTCCGGCCAAGAAGGCTCCGGCCAAGAAGGTCACCCAGAAGTAAAATTCCGGCGTTCGGCGACCCCTGTCGCCACCCTGAGGACGAGACCCGCCTACTCTTGAAGTGTGAAGCTTCAAGGTGTGGCGGGTCTTGTTCTTACTGTGCTGTTCTGGGCGGTGCTCGCGGCCACCGTGTACGCCTTCGTGCACGCGGCCATGCAACGCCCGGACGCCTACACCGCGGCGGACAAACTCACCAAGCCGGTGTGGCTCGGCATTCTCGGCGTCTCAGCGCTGCTGTGCCTGTTGACGGGCAGTTCCTTCGGCATGGTCATCGCCGCGGTGGCCGCCGGGGTGTACCTGGCCGATGTGCGGCCCAAACTTCTTGAGGTTCAGGGGAAGTCGCGTTGAGATGAGACGGGTTCTGGCGCCGGTGTTGGCCGCATGCAGCCTGATCGCGCTGCCGCCGACCGCGGCAGCGGACGGTGCCGTCCCGCCGCCCTATATCGGCAACGCTGCCTGGGTCAGCTACAGCGGCCTGCCCACCTTGCGGGTCTACCCCACCGCATCGGGTCGCGAGGTGGCCGGTTCGATGAGCAAGACGGCCGCCCAGACCGATGAGGCGTGGGCCGAGTTGGTGGCCCTCGCCCCGGACGCCGACACCGCGACCATCAGGTCGCAATTCCTGTGCCACTGGCGGTTCGCCGAGTTCGCCGAGCCCGGCAAGACCAGTTGGGACCTCGAATCCTGGCGGCCGGCGGTCGACGACAACACCATGATCCTCACCGGATGCAACCCCGGCGGCCCGGAGAAAGGCTGAACCGAGCCCGGTTCGTTCGCCGTCCCGTCAGAGTCCGGCGAAGCAGGGATCCTGCTGAGCGTTCGGGATGGTCGCGTCGCGGGTCACGAACCGCGCCGCCACCCCGCTGTCGGTCACCTCGACGCTTTCGGCGTGGATGCCCATCGGCAGATTCCTGGTCAGCTGGCCGGTGAAGGCATCCAACGCCGGTTGCACGGTTTCCCGGGGCAGGCTGAAGCCCAGCCCGGTCACCTTCGTCACCCCCAGCGCCAATCCGCCGTCGGCCACGGCGGGCCGGATCGTCACGGTGCCCAGCGGGCCCTGCACTTCCAGGGTGCCGGCCGCCGGGTCGGGGGTGACGCCGCTGACCAGTCCGCCGATGAACGGGAGCATGCCGGCCACGGTCTCCTTGATGCCGTCGGCCGTCCAGGTGACGTCGGCGTCCAGGGAACCCAGCGTCCCCGCCGAGTCGGCGGTGTGGTGCATCCTGACGTCGTCGAGGCGCAGCCGCAGTTTCATCCCCTTGGCTTCCCGGATCCGGTTGCCGGCTGTTTCCACCCGCATGTCGCGGTAGTTGTGGCTGAAGTGCTGAAGCAGGAAGGGGCGCACCCCGAAGGAGGCTTTCGCGCTGTCCTGCACCACACAGCCGACGGCGTCGGCGACGATCGCGTTGGCCCGGTGGCGGGCGTAGAACTCACCGCCGAGCAGCCCGGCCAGGGCCAGCGCCCCGATGATCACCAGGATCAGCGCGACCGAGAGCGGGTCGCGTAACAGTCCCCGGCGGGGCTGCTCGGGCTCGGGCGCCGGAGGCGCGACGTCGACCGGAGGTCCGGCCGGCGGCCCCGGCGGGGTCGGGAGGTATCGGGTGTCCGGCAGCGGGATGTGCTGGGTGGGCGGTTCCGGGAAGCCCGGCGGCGGCTGGTATCGGGATGGGTAGGGGTCCCGGGGCGGAATCGGACCGGGAATCTGACCCGGGTACGGGCCGGGGATCTGGCGCGGGGGCTGACCCTGCGGCGGGTTCGTCACCTGCGCGATTCTGCCCTACAAATCCATGCGTCGTCGATTGCGCAGTACGCCGACGGTGTCGCGTACCGTCGCGACGCAGTCGACGTCGACGTCGCACAGCACCAGTTCCGGGTCGCGGCCCGCGCTGGCGAGCACCTCACCCAACGGTGAGCTGACCAGGCTGCCGCCCACTCCGGTCGGGGCTGACCCCGCCGGTTCGGGGCCGGGATAGGCCTGCCCGGCGGCGGCGACGAAGCAGCCGGCGTCCAGGGCCCTGGCCCGCGCCAGCAGCGTCCACTGGTCCAGTTTTCCGGGGCCGGCACCCCAGGAGGCGCTGACGGTGATGACCTGGGCGCCTCGGTCGGCCAACTCGGTGTAGAGGTAGGGGAACCGGATGTCGTAGCACAGCGTCAACCCGACCCCGGTCCCGTCGACGTCGATGACGACCGGCTCCCGTCCCGGTGCGACGGTGCGCGACTCGGAGAAACCGAACGCGTCGTAGAGGTGGATCTTGTCGTAGTGCGCCTCCACGCCGGCGCCGGTGGCCAGCAGGGTGTTGGTGACCCGCCCGTCGGGCGCCGGGGCGAACATCCCGGCCAACACCGTGATGCCGGCGTCCCGGGCGACGGCCCGCACCCCGTCGGCCCACCGGCCGTCCAGCGGTTCGGCGACGCCGTCGAGTGGGACGCCGAACCGGCACATGGTGGCCTCGGGGAACACCACCAGCCGCGCTCCGCCCTCGGCGGCGCGCCGGGTGTAGTCGCCGACGACCGACAGGTTCTCGGCCGGGTCGGTGCCGGCCTGGATCTGCGCCAGTGCGATCCGCATGGACTCCAAGGGTAGTGAGCGGGTAGTGAGCGGGAACCG
>NZ_JBBATF010000007.1:22251-35621 GCF_040398885.1 Mycobacterium sp.
CGGAGCCACGGTGGTCAGATTCGTGGCGGAGCCACGGTGGTCAGATTCGTGGCGGAGCCACGGTGGTCAGATTCGTGGCGGGGCCACGGTGGTCAGATTCGTGGCGGGGCCACGGAAGCCCAGGGCACGGTCAGCACCGCATCCCGCGGGTTCCGTCGCTGCGCTTCGATCGGGAATCCGGCCGCCCGCAGTTCGGCGAGCATCGCCCGCCACCGCGCCCGCGGCCCGAACACCGACTGCCCGGCCGCCGTCGCCCAGGCACGATCCGCGGCGTCGAGCAGAGCGTGAACGGGTTGTCCCGGAACGTTCTGGTGGATAAGCACTTTCGGCAACCGCTCGGCCAGATCGGACGGCCGCTCGATGTCCCGGGCGTCGCAGGCCAGTGTGAGACTCACCGGACCGTCGCGGTCCACCAGCACCCAGCAGCTGCGCCGCCCCAACTCGTCGCAGGTCCCGTCGATGAGGACCCCACCGGACGCCAGGTTGTCCTGCACGGTCCGCCAGGCGTCGGCCACCGCGTCCTCGGGGTACTGCCGCAGCACGTTGAACGCCCGCACGACGACGGGCCGCAGGCCGGCGAGTTCGAAACCCCCCAAAAGGAATTCGGTGCCCCGCCCGTCGCCGGACTCGACACCGGCGTTGGCCGCCGCGACCCGTTCCGGGTCGATCTCCAGCCCGACCACCCGGACTGCGGGTCGCACGGCGCGCAGACGGGCCGCCAATTCCAGCGTGGTGACGGGTAGCCGGCCGTAGCCGAGGTCCACCACCACCGGGGCCTGCGTCGAATCCAGCGCGGACAGCACCCGGGGGGATCGGGTCAGCCAGCGGTCCGCCCGGCGGAGCCGATTGGCCCCGGTGGTTCCCCGGGTCGGTATCCCGACCGGACGCCGCGGCCTAGCGATTGCCGGCGACCCAGTCGGCGGTGAACTCGCCTTCCTCGGCGAACAGCAGTTTCAGGCCGCCCATCACGAACTGCTCGATCTGTCCGCCGATCAGCGGCGCCTTCACCCGGCAGGTGCTCTCCAACCGCATCCGGCTGCCGTGTTCGGTGTCGGAGAGGGTGTAGACGCCGGTGAGTTCCACCGGAGCGGGAATGTGCGCCCGGTAGCGGCCCAGGGCCTGGTTGGTGAGGGTGTCGAACGGCTCGAAGTGCTGCTCGCGAGTGACGGTGAAGGTGGCCGGAAGCACCGGCCGGGCGATCGGCGGCAGGTCGGCGGCCGTCATGATGTGGGAGAAGGACACGTCGGTGCCGGTCTCGTCGGACGAGAAGTGTGCGATCTCGGTGCGCGCGGAGTGACTGAGGTAGAAGCTCACCAGGTCCTGCCAGTAGTCCACCTTGGTGAACAGGCTGTACATCCTGGCGGCCGGCACCTCGACGTCTATGTCGAACACCATGCTGCGGGGCATCTGATCCCAACCTTGCCTGACGGTTACCGCCCGGCGATCCACCGGGAGGTGAATTGCTGCTCGGCGTCGAGCAGATTGACCAACTGTTTGCCGATGAACTTCTCCATCTTGGCGCCGACCAGTGGAATGCGTACCTCGACGGTGGCCTGGAGGGCCATTCGGGCCCCCGCGGCGAGCGCCGACAGGCTGGCGTCGCCGCTCAGCGTAACCGGCGCCCCGCGGATGGAGCTGGCCACCGAGGCCTGCGCCGTTCCGCCGGACAGGCCGGTCCAGGTCTCGGCCCGTCGGATCTCCAGGTCGCCGTGGTGGAACTGGTGGACGATTCCCGGCAGCCGTTCGGCCCGCAGCACCTGGGTCGTCACGACGTCGACACCGCTGTCCCCGCCGACCCGGAAGGCGTCCAGCCCCCACTTGTCGGCGCCCGATTCGGCCAGCCGCGAAAGCCAGTACCGCTCGTCGCAGAATGCTGCGTGAACCTGTTCAACAGACCCCGCGTACTCGGTGGCCATATCGAACGATCGGGGCATAGCGGTTGAGGCTACCGTTAGCCGCCATGGCACCGAATGGGAATTTCGGCGGAGCGTGGGTCACCGCGAATGTGCCGTTGGCGGGGCTGACGACGCTGCGGGTGGGGCCGACGGTCCGGCGCGTGGTCACCTGCGCCACCGCCGATCAGATCATCGCCACGCTGCGGGTCCTCGACGACGAGGGCGGACCGGTCCTGGTGCTCGGCGGCGGCTCCAACGTTCTCGTCGCCGACGACCTGACCGACCTCACCGTGGTGCGGCTCGCCAACACCGCCGTCACCGTGGACGGGCCGACGCTGCGGGCGCAGGCCGGCGCCGACTGGGACACCGTTGTCGCCCGCGCGGTGCGGGACGGGCTCGGCGGGCTGGAATGTCTTTCCGGGATCCCCGGCTCGGCCGGCGCGACTCCGGTGCAGAACGTCGGCGCCTACGGTGTCGAGGTCGCCGACTCGATGACCGGGGTCAGGTTGCTGGATCGCCGCACCGGTGAGGTGCGTTGGGTGCCGGCGGATCAGTTGGGATTCGGCTACCGGCACAGTGTGCTGAAGCACTCCGACGAGGCATGCGTCCTGGAGGTCGAGTTCGAACTCGACGCGGCCGGGCGGTCGGCGCCGGTGCGCTACGCCGAACTCGCCGCCGCACTGGGTGTTGCCGTGGGTGATCGGACCGAACCGGAAAGGGTGCGCTCGACGGTGCTGGCTCTGCGCGCGGCCAAGGGCATGGTTCTCGACGTCGACGATCACGACACCTGGAGTGCCGGTTCGTTTTTCACCAATCCGGTGCTCAGCGCCGAACAGTTCGAGCGGCTACGCGGGGAGTCCGGTGTGCCGGTCCCGCACTACCCGGCCGACGGCGGTGTGAAAGTGGCGGCCGGCTGGTTGGTGGAGCGGGCCGGATTCGGCAAGGGCTTCCCCGGCGCGGGCCCGTGCCGGTTGTCCACCAAACATGCGTTGGCACTGACCAATCGTGGTGGGGCGGGCTCGGCGGACGTGCTGGCGCTGGCCCGCACCGTGCGAGACGGGGTGCGCGCGGCCTTCGGGGTGACGCTGGTTCCCGAGCCGGTGCTGGTGGGCTGCGCGCTCTGAGCCGAGCCGCCGGCAGACGGTCAGACCCGGCGGTTGAACCGGCTGGCGTTGGCCTGGTCGCGGGGCCGCATGACGATCAGGTCGATGTCGACGTGCGGGGGCCGGGAGGCGACGAACCCGATCACCTCCGCGACATCGCGGGCCACCAGCGGGGTGATGCCGGCGTAGACCGTCTCGGCGCGCTGCTGATCGCCGCCGAAGCGCACCAGCGAGAACTCGGTCTGCACCGCCCCCGGCGCGATTTCGGTGAGCCGCACCGGTTTTCCGAGCAGTTCGCCGCGCAGGGTGCGGTGCAGCGCACCCTGGGCGTGCTTGGCGGCGGTGTAGCCGGACCCGCCGTCGTAGACCTCCAGCGCGGCTGTGGAGGTGACCGTGACGATCAGGCCGTCACCGGAGGCGATCAGCGCCGGCAGCAGGGCCCGGGTGACTCGCAAGGTGCCCATGACGTTGGTCTCCCACATCCAGCGCCAGTCCTCCAGGTCCGCCCCGGCGACCGGTTGCAGGCCCTTGGCGCCCCCGGCGTTGTTGACCAGGACGTCGACGCGGCGGAGTCGGTCGGCCAATGAGCGCACGGCGGCATCGTCGGTGATGTCGGCGACCACCGCCGTCCCGTCGATCTCGGCGGCCAACCGCTCGATCCGCTCGGCGCGGCGCGCGACGGCCACCACATGGAATCCCTGGGCGGCCAGCGTTCGGGCCGTGGCCTCGCCGATGCCCGAACTGGCGCCGGTCACCACGGCGATGCGTGCGTGCGACTCCGCGATACCCGTCATCGGACCGACTCTAGCCAGCGGTGTGTCGGCCGAATGACATGATGGGCAAGTGCGTCTTGCCCGGGACCTGAGCGATGCCGGTGTGCTGCCGCGCCGGGTCGCGGTGCTCTCGGTGCACACCTCGCCGCTGGCCCAGCCGGGCACCGGCGACGCCGGCGGCATGAACGTCTACGTCCTGCAGACCGCGTTGCACATGGCGGCACGCGGTGTGGAGGTGGAGATCTTCACCCGGGCCACCTCGTCGGCCGACCCGCCCACGGTCCGGGTCGCCCCCGGTGTGCTCGTGCGCAATGTGGTCGCCGGGCCGTTCGAGGGTCTGGACAAGTACGACCTGCCGACGCAGCTGTGCGCGTTCACCGCCGGGGTGCTGCGGGCCGAGGCCAACCACGAGCCCGGTCACTACGACATCGTGCACTCGCACTACTGGCTCTCCGGTCAGGTCGGCTGGCTGGCCCGGGAACGCTGGGCGGTGCCGCTGGTTCACACCGCCCACACCCTGGCCGCGGTCAAGAACGCCGCGCTGGCCGACGGCGACGCACCCGAACCGCCGCTGCGTGCGGTCGGCGAGCAGCAGGTGATCGACGAAGCCGACCGGCTGATCGTCAACACCGAAGACGAAGCGCGCCAGTTGGTTTCGCTGCACCATGCCGATCCCGGCCGGATCGACGTGGTGCACCCCGGAGTGGATCTGAACACGTTCACCCCCGGCGACCGGTCGGCCGCGCGGGCGGCGCTGGGACTGGGCCCCGGTGGCCCGATCGTCGCGTTCGTGGGCCGGATTCAGCCGCTGAAGGCCCCGGACGTCCTGCTCGAGGCGGCGGCTCTGCTGGCGCCGACCCGGTCCGGACCGGTGCGGGTGGTGGTGGCCGGCGGAGCGTCCGGCAGCGGCCTGGCCGAACCGGACGGCCTCATCAGGCTGGCCCGCGACCTCGGCATCGCCGACCGCGTCAGTTTCCTGCCGCCCCAGCCGCGAGAACGACTCGTCGACGTCTACCGGGCCGCCGACCTGGTGGCCGTGCCCAGTCACTCGGAGTCCTTCGGCCTTGTCGCGGTGGAGGCTCAGGCCTGCGGAACGCCGGTGGTGGCGGCGGCCGTCGGCGGACTGCCGGTCGCGGTGGCCGACGGACGCAGCGGAACCCTGGTGGTCGGCCACGACCCGCGGGACTGGGCCGCGGCGATCGCCGCCCTGCTGAGCTCCGACCCCGCGGAGCTGACCGGCGGGGCGGTCGAGCACGCCGCGCAGTTCTCCTGGGACCACACCGTCGACGGGTTGCTGGCCGGCTACGGCCGGGCGATCTCCGATTACCGCCGCACCCACCGATCCGGGCTGAACGCACGCCGCGCCGGACGCCGGTGGGCCGCGCGGCGCGGGGTGCGCGCGTGACGTCGGGCGACCCGCGGCAGGCCGAGCAGCGGGTTCGGCGGGAGATCGAGCAGACCCTGGCCGAGCACGGGCTGAACTTCACCAGCTACGAGGGAGCCCACGGCGGACTGCCGGGCCTCATCGTCGAGTTGCCCGGCGAGCGCAAGCTGATCACCAACACTCTGCTCAGCATCGGTGAGCACTCGGTGCGGGTCGAGTCGTTCGTCTGCCGCCGTCCGGACGAGAACCACGAGGCGGTCTACCGTTTCCTGCTCAAGCGCAACCGCAGGCTCTACGGGGTGGCCTACACGCTGGACAACATCGGCGACATCTACCTCATCGGCCGCATCGCGCTGGACCTCGTCAACTCCGACGAGATCGACCGGGTGCTCGGCCAGGTGCTCGAGGCGGTCAACAACGACTTCAACACGCTGCTCGAGTTGGGCTTCGCCTCCTCGATCCGCAAGGAATGGGCCTGGCGGGTGGCCCGTGGCGAGCCGCTGACGAACTTGAAGGCCTTCGAGCACCTGATCGATCGGACGACCGGCGACGGTTCCGACGATGCCGGCGAACCCGACCGGCCCTGAGCCGCTTCGTGAGACACTTCGGCTATGGCTGACGGCGACCGCACGCTGATCCTGCTCCGCCACGGCGAAAGCCGGTGGAACGCGCTCAACCAGTTCACCGGTTGGGTGGACGTCGACCTGACCGACAAGGGCCGCGCCGAAGCGGCCCGCGCCGGTGAACTGATCGGCGGCCTTGACCGGCTGCCCGACGTGGTCTACACGTCGCTCCTGCGCCGGGCGATCAGCACCGCCAACATCGCACTGGACAAGGCCGACCGGCACTGGATCCCGGTGCACCGCGACTGGCGGCTCAACGAGCGGCATTACGGGGCGCTGCAGGGCCTCGACAAGGCGGCGACCAAGGCCAAGTACGGCGAGGAGCAGTTCATGGCCTGGCGGCGCAGCTACGACACCCCGCCGCCGCCGATCGAGCGGGGAAGCGAGTTCAGCCAGGACGCCGACCCGCGCTACGCGGACATCGACGGCGGTCCGCTGACCGAATGTCTCGCCGACGTGGTCGCCCGGTTCGTTCCGTACTTCGAGAACACCATCGCCCCCGACCTGCGGGCGGGCAAGACGGTGCTGATCGCCGCGCACGGCAACTCGCTTCGGGCGCTGGTGAAATACCTCGACGCGATGTCCGACGAGGCCGTCGTCGGGCTGAACATCCCGACCGGGATCCCGTTGCGCTACGACTTGGGACCCGATCTCAAGCCGGTTGTGGCCGGCGGGACGTACCTCGATCCGGAGGCGGCCGCCGCCGGCGCGGCCGCCGTCGCGAGCCAGGGGTCCAAATAGAACGTCCGGTGAACAGCCACTGAACGGGCGGTTCGGCCGGCCCACCGAGTTTTTTCGGTGGTCCCTCCGATGCGTACGCTTTCGGCGTGAGTGTCAGCGCGGCGGCTCTCGCGAGCCTCGCGGGCCTGGCGGGTATCGGGGTGGGCGCCGCTTTCGCCGGAATGCTGCCGCAGGTGCGGCGGCGGCGCAACGCCGCCGACGCAGACCGCCTGACCGGTGCGGAGTTGCTGCGGCGGGCGGTCGACGACGCACCGATCGGCCTCCTGGTTGTCGATTCCTCGCGCCAGGTTCTGGTCGGCAACCGGACCGTCGCCGGGATGTCCATGCTGCGGGACGGCGGCCTCGACGACCGGCTGTGGGCTGCCGCCGAGCGGACCCTGGCCACCGGCGAAGAAACCGACGTCGATCTCTACGCGCGGCACGGTCTGGCCGGACGCCGCGCCGGCCTCGCGGTCCACGCCACGATCCGGCTGCTGAGCGAGCAGTCGCCCCGACTGGCGGTGATCTACCTCGACGACCAGTCCGAGCAGGCTCGGATGGAAGCCACCCGTCGCGATTTCGTGGCCAACGTGAGCCACGAATTGAAGACCCCCGTCGCAGCGATGGGAGTGCTCTCCGAGGCCTTGCTGGAGTCCACCGACGACCCGCAGAACGTGCAACGCTTCGGTCGCAGGATCTACACCGAGTCCCAGCGGCTGGCCAGCATGGTCGGCGAGCTCATCGAGCTTTCCCGTCTGCAGGGCGCCGAAGCGCTGCCCGAGATGGTTGCCGTCGACGTCGACAGCGTTGTGCAGGAGGCGATTTCGCGCTACAAGGTGGTGGCCGAAAACGCGGACATCGCGATCACCACAGACGATGCGGCCGGTTTCCGGGTGCTGGGCGACGAAGGTCTTCTGGTCACCGCGACCGCCAACCTCATCTCCAATGCGATCGCCTACTCACCCAACAACTCGACGGTGTCGATCAGCCGTCGTCGCCGCGGCGACATGATCGAGATCGCGGTGACCGACCGCGGCATCGGCATCGCCAGGTCCGACCAGGAACGGGTGTTCGAGCGGTTCTTCAGGGTCGACAAGGCGCGCTCGCGTGCCACCGGGGGCACCGGACTCGGCCTGGCCATCGTCAAACACGTCGCGGCCAACCACAACGGCAGCATTAGGCTGTGGAGCCAGGCCGGAACGGGTTCCACGTTCACTTTGTCCATCCCCGCCTACCGCGGTCCGGACGCCGAAACCACCGAAGAGCAGGAGGAACAATGATCCGGGTGCTGGTCGTCGAAGACGAGGAATCGCTGGCCGATCCATTGGCCTTTCTACTGCGTAAGGAGGGGTTCGAGGCCACCGTCGTGGTCGACGGACCCTCCGCACTCGCCGAGTTCGACCGCGCCGGGGCCGACATCGTCCTGCTGGATCTGATGTTGCCCGGGATGAGCGGAACCGAAGTGTGCAAGCAGCTGCGCGCGCGGTCCGCCGTCCCGGTCATCATGGTGACCGCGCGTGACAGCGAGATCGACAAGGTCCTCGGCCTGGAGTTGGGCGCCGACGACTATGTGACCAAGCCGTACTCGGCGCGGGAGCTGATCGCCCGCATCCGGGCGGTGCTGCGTCGTGGTGCGGAGGCGGACGAGATCAGCGACGTGATCCTGGAGGCGGGTCCGATCCGGATGGATGTCGAGCGCCATATCGTCAGCGTCGACCAGGCTCAGATCCCCATGCCGCTCAAGGAATTCGACCTGCTGGAGTTCCTGATGCGCAACAAGGGCCGGGTGCTGACCCGCGGGCAACTGATCGACCGGGTGTGGGGTTCGGACTACGTGGGCGACACCAAAACCCTCGACGTCCACGTCAAGCGACTGCGTTCGAAGATCGAGACCGATCCGGCCAACCCGGCGCTGCTGGTGACGGTCCGGGGGCTGGGCTACAAGCTCGAGGGCTGAGCACCGGCAGGGCCGTTCAGGCGACCGTGGGAACCTCCAGTTTCACGTCGGAGATGTTGACCAGGCCCCAGGCGAACATGTCCGCGTAGGGCAGGGCCGAACTGGTGATCTGAAGCGTCATCGAGTCCCCGGGGTCGGTGACGGTGTAGGCGATGTCGGCCATCGGTACCGTCACGGTGCGATGTCGGCCGTCGAGCGTCAACGTCACCGGTGTGACGACGTTGCCGACCACCTGCCCGGTGGCGTCGTCGACCAGTTGCGCGTAGACGGCGCGGCCGGTGCCCAGACCGCTGTAGCTGAAACTCAGACTCGGCGCCCCGGCGATGACCGTATCGACCGGTGGGGCGATGCTCAGGTTCAACGCATTCCGGGCCTTGCTGCCACTGGCGAGTGCGAAGGCCTTGCTGAACAAGGTCCCCTTCGCGGGCGGGACGGCGGCTTCGGAGGGTCCTGATCCGCCGAGCAGTGGCACCAGCAGCAACGACCCCCCCGGACCGGTGTAGCCGAGTTCGTCCGGCTCGTTGAAGAGCGGGTCGAAAGGCAGCAGGTCCGAACTGTGGTAGGCGCCGTTCTGGTCGTACCACTGGAAGGCGGGAATGGTTTCCGCGCCGGCGGAGGCGTTTTCGGCGGCGTACTGGTCGAGCCAGCGCAGGGTGTCGTTCATGTTCCCCACGCCCTGCGCCTGCTGGTCTTCGGCCGGCAAAAGGCACACCCCGTGACCGCCGCAGAACCAGGTGATCTTCACGGGCAGCGACGGGTCGCGCTCGAGCATCAACTCGGCATTGCTGTTGGCCGCATCGAGTTCGAAGAGGATGTCGACGGTTCCCTGCAGGAAAAGACTTGGGGCGGTGATGTTTCCGGCGAGAATCCCGGGACCGGCGCTGGCGAGCAAAGCCTGCTCGCTCTGGCTGAGCCAACTGAACAGATCTCCGGTGATGATCGCCGGGTAGATCTGGGAGTTGATCCGCGCACCGGTGCCGACGAGGGCCAGCAGCAATTCGGTGCCGATCACGGTCTTGAACCGATTGTCCGGGTAGAGCGACTCGTTCAGGGTGTTCCAGGCGATGCTCGGGACGACTGCGTCGATCCGCGGATCGATTGCGGCGCTGGTCAGTTGGATGCCGCCCCCGTAGGAACCGCCGACCATTCCGATCAACGGGTCACCGGCATCGGTGGCCACCTGGTTCTGTGCGACGTTCGCCTGGCTGGCGGCCCACGAAATGATCGAGGAGACGTCACGTCCTTCGAAGAAGGGACTGTCGAGTTGCAGCACCCCACCCGACGCCCACTCGCCGCGCGGATCCCAGGTGATGACGTTGAAACCGGTGCTGGCCGCGTAGCCCCCGTCGAAGGGGCTCGCGCCCGAACGCAGCACGGGGATACCCGGGACGATCTCGACCAGGCTCGGCGCCCAGGTCGAGAAGACGTCGGTGTTGCCCGGGAAGCCCAGATCCGGTCCGTTCAGCACCGTCGGGGCCGAGGCGGCGTCGCCCGTCGCGACGGCGGTGGCGGGGTAGTAGTTGACGCTGATGGGTGTCCCGTCGAAGGACGGCATCAGGTAGGTGAATGCGACGGGTCTGCCGGCCGCCAGCGTCGAGGGGGTCTCGTCGAAGTTCGCGACGACGGCGTCGCCGATGATCGGTGCCAGCACGGTGCTGACGATCGGTAAGCGGTGCAGGACTTTCAGGACCGGATCCCACAGGTCCCCGACGATCGGGATCATGCTGAGGAAACGGTCGAACGCGGTGACCTCGGCGACGAGGACCTTGAACTGCTCGGTCCGCCCGGGTTCCGTCAGTGTCGACATGTCGGGCAGGTACGAGAACTGGTCTGGCGCGGTCCCCTGATCGCTCGGCGCCCAGGCGATCTTCCCGCCCAGGCTCGGGTCGCGGACGACGGTGTAGGTCAGCGGCAGTCCGCGGGCGGACGTGGCGTTGAGTGTCCCGAGCAGCAGGCCGTCGCTCCAGGTGACCTCCGGGTTCACCCCGATCGAGGATCCGAACAGCGGGCCGGTCTCCCGGCGGGCGACCGCGAGCACCGCCCAGCCGGCCGCAGCGTCGATCGGTGTTCCGGGAGCGCCGCCGGTCGAATCGGCGAGTCGGTCGACGGTCGCGGTGCTCGTCAACGCCGATGCGGGCGCGGCAACCGCTTCGGCGCGCGACGCGGCGGCCCTGGCCGGCCGTGCCTCGGCCGGGACGGGGACCACGGCGTGGACGGCCGGCGTCGGGACCGGGGCGGGTGGGGCCGGTGTCGGGATCGGGGCGGGTGCGGCCGGTGTCGGGATCGGGGCGGGTGCGGCCGGCGTTTCCGGGGCGGGCCGGGCGGCAGGCGGGGTTGCGATCCGCACATCCGGCGACGACACCGCGGGAGCCGGTGTGCGACTCGTCGGGCTGCGGTCCGCACGCGGGGACACCGCGGCGGCGGGTGCGGCGTGCCTGCCGCCGGGCGCGGCGCGGGGCCCGTCGGGCGTCTGGCGCGTCCGGGGCCCTCGGGTGTCGGCCGGCGAGCGTGTCGTTGCCGCCGCTGACGAGTTTGCGCCGGGAGCCGAGTCGGAACCGCCGGCGGCGGAACGATCGGCAGAGGCCGCCGGGGTGCCGCCGGCCAGGGCGGAGCCGATGCCGAGCGCAACGGCCAGGGCCCCGACTCGTCCGACGTATTTCACAGCAGCCATATCGCACCCTTCCCAGACCCACCTCCAGCGCACATTAGCCGACCGGCCGGCGCAGTGGGAGGGGGCGAGGACGCCCCGGCGGCTACGGCCGGGCGCCTCGTGTCGCCGGGTGCACGGCGACCAGGGGGAACCCGTTGCGCCGCTTGCAGATCGAGGCGAGTTCGGCGTAGACGGTCTCGCCGAGCAACTCGGTGAGTTCCGGGGCGTAGGACTGCCAGACCGGTTTCCTGCCGACGTGCGCGGCGGGATCTCCGGTGCAGTACCAGTGCAGGTCCTCGCCGCCCTCGCCCCAGCCACGGCGGTCGTATTCGGTGACGGTGGTCTTGAGAATCTCGCTGCCGTCAGGACGGGTCACCCATTCCTGGGTCCGCCGGATCGGAAGCTGCCAGCAGACCTCGGGTTTCATGGTCAGCGGTTCCACCCCGAGTTGGAGCGCTTTGCTGTGCAGCGCGCAGCCGATCCCGCCGGAGAATCCGGGGCGGTTCAGGAAGATGCAGGCCCCCTTGTACTTGCGGGTGCGAAGGTTGGGCTTGTCCTCGTATTCGTCCATCTCCAGGTATCCCTTGGGGCCGAGGCCCTTGTCCCGGAACTGCCAGTCGGCGTCGGTGAGTTTGGCAACGGCGTCGTCGAGGTTGGCGCGGTCGTCGTCGTCGGACAGAAACGCCCCGTGCGAACAGCACCCGTCGTCGGGGCGTCCGGCGACCGTGCCCTGGCAGGCCGGGGTACCGAAAACGCAGGTCCAATTCGAAAGCAGCCAGGTCAGGTCCGCGGCGATCAGGTGTTCGGAATTGGTCGGGTCGTAAAACTCCACCCACTCGCGGGGGAAGTCCAGGTCGACCTCACCGGGATGCCTGCGTATCACGGAGTGCAACGGTAGACCACACCGGACGCTAGGTTGGTGCACGTGCGAATAGGCGTCCTCGACGTGGGCAGCAACACCGTCAACCTCTTGGTGGTCGACGCGCACCGCGGCGGGCATCCGACCCCGATGAGCTCCACCAAGGCGCCGCTGCGCCTTGCCGAGGCGATCGACGAATCCGGGAAGTTGACCCGCAAGGGTTCGGAGAAGCTGATCGCCACCGTCGACGAGTTCGCCAAAATCGCCCGCAGTTCCGGCTGCGAGGACCTGATGGCCTTCGCCACCTCCGCGGTCCGCGACGCGACCAACAGCGACGACGTGCTGGCCAGTGTGCGCGCTGAGACCGGTGTCGATCTGCAGGTTCTCTCCGGCGTCGACGAATCGCGGCTGACCTTTCTGGCGGTCCGGCGCTGGTACGGCTGGAGCGCAGGTCGCATCATCGACCTCGACATCGGCGGCGGATCGCTCGAGATGTCCTCCGGCGTGGACGAGGCCCCCGATGTCGCCCTGTCGCTGCCACTGGGCGCCGGCCGGCTGAACCGGGAATGGCTGGACGGTGATCCGCCCGGGCGGCGACAGGTGGGGATGCTGCGGGACTGGCTGGACAGCGAGTTGGCCGACGCGGCCAAGGCGATGGCAGACGCCGGACCGGCAGACCTGGCGGTGGGCACCTCCAAGACCTTCCGGTCACTGGCCCGGTTGACCGGCGCGGCGCCGTCGGCGGCCGGACCGCGGGTCAAGCGTGTCCTTACCGCCAGCGGGCTTCGGCAACTCATAGCGTTCATCTCTAGGATGACCACTGCAGACCGTGCCGATCTGGAAGGGGTCAGTGCCGAGCGGGCCCCACAGATCGTGGCCGGCGCACTGGTGGCGGAGGCGAGCATGCGAGCACTGTCGTTGGAGTCCGTGCAGATCTGCCCGTGGGCGCTGCGCGAGGGCATCATCCTTCGCCGACTGGACAGTGAGGCGGACGGGACCGCGTTCGTGCAGGCTGCGCGGGCCGATTGAGAGGCGAGACACGATGAGCGCACCAGATGACAGCACGCGACCGATCTCGGTCGCCGAGCTGCTAGCCCGCAACGGGACCATCGGGTCACCGCCCGTCGGGGGCCGGCGGCGGCGCAGCCGCCGCAACGCCGGAGTGTCCGTTTCCGAGTTGACCGGCGAGATTCCGGTGATCCGGACCGGGGAGATCCCCGTCGTCAGCGCCGAGGAGACCGACGAATATCCGGCGGGGTACGCCGACTCCGAGCAGACGGTCTATACGGAGACGGTCTATGCGGACACGGTCTACGAGGACGTGACCGCGGGCGAGACGGTCTATGCGGACACGGTCTATGCGGACACGGTCTACGAGGACGTGACCGCGGGCGAGACGGTCTATG
>NZ_JBBATF010000007.1:35721-39831 GCF_040398885.1 Mycobacterium sp.
ACGGTCTATGCGGACACGGTCTACGAGGACGTGACCGCGGGCGAGACGGTCTATGCGGAGACGGTCTATGCGGACACGGTCTACGAGGACACGGTCTACGAGGACACGGTCTACGAGGACGTGACCACCACGGGCGAGACGGTCTATGCGGAGACGGTGTACGTGGAGACCGCCTACGAGGGGACGGTCTACGAGGACGTGCCCGCGGACGACACGGTCTATGTCTACGCGGAAGTCCCCCACGCCGAAGCCGCCACCGAACAACCCGTCATCGAGTCATCGGAGACCGTGGTGGTTCACGCCTCCGCCGCGGTTCCCGAGTACACCGTTGAGTCGGTCCCGGAGGAGGACGGCGCTGGGGAGTTCGTCCTGTCACCGCCGCTGGCGAGCGATCCGTTGCCCCGCCGCAGCGACGGCCCCCAACTCGGATACGACCCGCGCCCGCTGCGCCGGTCCTCGGGGGCCGAGCAGATGTCGTTCGACCCGGTCGACGAATCGGCCAATCTCGATGATCTCCTCCATGAGCACGTCGAGGATGTCGAGCATCTGCGCTCCTACCTGCGCGCCCCGCAGGACACGCTGTTCTCCGGTGAGGCGTTGTTCTCCGGTGAGACCGCGGCCGAGGACCTCGCGCTCCGGTCGGCCGGACCAGCTGATGCCGCGGCAGAGCGCGACATGTTGGACTCCGGCCCGCCCGGCGCCGTGTGGAACGCTGTGCTGGCGGTGGTGCAGTCGCTGGCGGCTGTCGTCTTGGGGGCCGCTCTCTTCATCGGATTCGACCAGCTGTGGCGTTGGAATCGCCTTGTGGCACTTATCCTTTCGGTTCTGGTTGTCCTGTCCCTGGCAGCCGCGGTCCGGATCGTGCGCAAGACCGAGGACATCGTCAGCACCCTGACCGCGGTGGCCGTCGGGCTGCTGGTGACGTTGGGTCCGCTGGCCTTGCAGTCCACCTGACCCCGGTGCGCCCGTCAATCAAGGTCGGCCTTTCGACGGCCTCGGTCTACCCACTCAGGACCGAAGCCGCCTTCGAGGCTGCCGCCGAACTGGGCTACGACGGCGTCGAACTGATGGTGTGGGCCGAGCCGGTCAGCCAGGACATCGGTCAGATCTCGCAGTTGTCCCGCCGCTACGGCATGCCGGTGCTGTCCGTCCACGCCCCGTGTCTGCTGATCTCTCAGCGTGTGTGGGGATCCGATCCGGTGCTCAAACTCAACCGCAGCGTGCAAGCCGCCGAGCGGTTGGGCGCCCAGACGGTTGTGGTGCACCCGCCGTTCCGCTGGCAGCGCCGCTACGCCGACGGCTTCAGTGATCAGGTGGCCTGGTTGGAGGAGCGCAGCGACGTCATGGTCGCCGTGGAGAACATGTTCCCGTTCCGCGCCGACAGGTTCTTCGGCTCCGGCCAGTCGTCCATCGAACGGATGCGCCGGCGGGGCGGCCGGCCGGGCGCGGGTGTGTCGGCGTTCGCGCCGTCGTACGACCCCCTGGATGGCAACCACGCCCACTACACCCTCGATCTCTCGCATACCGCGACGGCCGGCACCGATGCGTTGGACATGGCCCGACGGATGGGCGACGGACTGGTGCATCTGCATCTTTGCGACGGAAACGGCGCCTCCACCGACGAACATCTGGTGCCGGGCCGGGGTACCCAGCCCACCCATGAGGTTTGCCAGATGCTGGCCGGCAGCGACTTCGCCGGTCACGTGGTGCTGGAGGTCACCACCTCGGACGCGCGGTCCAAGGCCGAGCGTGACGGACTGCTCACCGAGTCGTTGGAGTTCGCCCGCGCCCATCTGCTGCGTTAGAAGGCTGAGGCGATGAACCCCGAGACGACCGCCCCGGAAATTCCGTCGTTCTCCGACGTGATGGCACTGCAGGCGGTCCCCGACGCGCCGGGGTGCTACGACGCAAACCTCAACGCGCACTGGACAATCGGACCCAAGCCGCACGGCGGTGTGATGATCGCCCTGTGTGCCAACGCCGCTGGCCGGGCCTACGGCGACGAGGCGCGTCCGATCGCCGTGTCGGCCAGCTACCTGTCCGCTCCGGACCCCGGTCCGGTCCGTCTCATCGCCACGGTGCGCAAGCGCGGGCGTCGGATCGGACTGGTCGACGTTGAACTCGTCACCGGGGACAGATCCGGCGTCCATGCCGTGGTCACCATGGGGCGGCCCGAGGATGATTCGGCGCCGTTGTTCAGCGACAACCCGGTGACCGACCTGATGGATCCGGACCCGCCCGCCGATGTCCTGCCCATCGGTCCGGGCCACCCGGGGGCTGAGGTCAACAACCTCGCCCGGGGCTGTGACATCCGTGCACTGCCGTTCGAGTCGGTATCCGACGGTTCGCCCCCGCGGTTCCGGATATGGGTGCGCCCCAAGGTGGGACCGGTCGACGAGTTGTTCGCCCTGATGTGCGGTGACATCTCGCTGCCGGTGCCCTACGCGGTCGGCCGGCGGGGGTGGGCGCCGACCGTGCAGTTGACCGCCTACCTGCGCGGGATCCCCGCCGAAGGGTGGCTTCGGGTGCTGTGCACCACCACCGAGATCGGCCGGGACTGGTTCGACGAGGACCACACCGTGGTCGACAGCACGGGCCGCATCGTGGTGCAAACTCGCCAGCTTGCGCTGGTCCCCGGTCTGTAGGGTTTCCGACTATGTCCAGGATCGCGATCATCGGCGGCGGCAACATGGGCGAGGCCCTGCTGGCCGGACTCATCAAATCGGGTCGGCCGGCCCGCGAGCTGGTCGTCGGGGAGAAGTCGGCCGCTCGCGTCGAGCACCTGTCCAGCACCTATTCGGTGCGGGTGACCGGGTTGGCGGACGCGGTTGAGGACGCGGGGTTCGTGATCCTGGCGGTCAAGCCCGGCGACGTCGAGGCGACCACCACCGAGATCGCCGGCATCGCGACCAGGGCCGCGGGGAACAGCGTCGAGCAGGTGCTGGTGAGTGTCGTCGCCGGGGTGACGACCGGGTTTTACGAGTCGCGGCTGCCCGCCGGTTTCCCGGTGATCCGGGTGATGCCCAACGCCCCGGCGCTGGTTGGTGCCGGCGTCACCGCGCTGGCGCCCGGCCGGTTCGCCACCCGCGACCAACTCGCCGAGGCCGCGCGACTGTTCGAGAGCGTCGGTGCCGTGTTGACCGTCCCGGAGAGCCAGATCGACGCCGTGACGGCGGTTTCGGGTTCGGGCCCGGCCTACTTCTTCCTGTTCCTGGAAGCACTGGTGGACGCCGGGGTGGCCGGCGGCCTGAGCCGGGCCGTGTCCACCGATTTGGCGGCCCGGACCATGTCCGGCGCCGCGGCGATGCTGCTCGAGCGCCTCGAAGCCGCGCGCTCCGACAACCCCGGCCGGCCGGACACCACGGCCACCGAACTCCGCGCCCTGGTCACCTCACCGGGTGGCACCACGGCTGCTGGCCTGCGCGAACTGGAGCGGGGCGGCCTTCGTGCGGCGGTTGCCGCCGCGGTTGCCGCCGCGAAAACCCGCTCTGAGCAGCTGGGAATTACAACCGAGTAGTTTGAGAATTCTCTGACGGATTACCAAACACCCGTCGCAGTAACCCCATTGGCCACGCTATTCTCCTCGTAACGCGCGGATCGGTGCCAGCGGTGGGGAAGCCGCTGGAACTGTCCGTGCCCGACGGATTGGGTAGCGATGACGTCTATGAACGGCCGGGACTCCGCGGGCGGAAAACCGGCGCGCGATGCCGGTGCGGACGGCCAACCGGTCGCCAGAACTCAGTTCCTGACCGTCGCGGAAGTCGCCGCCCTCATGCGCGTCAGCAAGATGACGGTCTACCGCCTGGTCCACAACGGGGAATTGCCCGCCGTCCGGGTGGGCCGCTCGTTCCGGGTCCACGCCAAAGCCGTCCACGACCTGCTGGAGACGTCGTACTTCGACGCCGGGTGACCGTGCGCGCCCGCCCGCGGCGCGAGAGAACGCGGCAGTTCGGGATGGCCGGCTAACAGTTGTCCGCCCTCCTTGGGTAAGGTTTGACCCCGACACAGGCACGCCCGGCAGGGGCGTTTTCGTACTTAGGTAGCGGAGTTCATGGGTTCAGTCATCAAGAAGCGGCGCAAGCGCATGTCCAAGAAGAAGCACCGCAAGCT
>NZ_JBBATF010000008.1:0-39032 GCF_040398885.1 Mycobacterium sp.
TCGTCGGTGGCGTGCGGTGGTGGAATGTCAAGCGCCCCAAGGCATATGCCGAAAAACTTGCGCAGGGTGGGTCGGCGGCGGCCGATTTCGAGCGGGTCGGCGACCGCGAGCGCCATGTCGAGGAGGTCCTGCTCGGGATCAGGCTGCGGCGGGGACTTCCCCTCGCCGTGCTCACCGGAACCGAACGGGAACGGGCCCGCCGGGCGGTCGCCGACGGGCTGCTGCGGGAGGCCGCCGACCGGCTGATCCTCACCGACCGGGGCCGACTGCTGGCCGACGCCGTGGTCCGCGACCTTCTCGACGACTGATGGCACTCGCCGGGTTCTTCTGCTAATCCCGCTGCTGATAACCCGTAAAATGAAGTCCCGACCGCAGGAGGTGAACAGTATGGGAAGTGCCGATGACCGTCGGTTCGAGGTCCTGCGCGCCATCGTCGCCGACTTCGTCGCCACCAAGGAGCCGATCGGCTCCAAGGCTCTGGTGGAACGCCACAACCTCGGCGTCTCCAGCGCCACCGTCCGCAACGACATGGCCGTGCTGGAGGCCGAGGGCTACATCGCCCAGCCGCACACCAGTTCCGGCCGGGTGCCCACCGAGAAGGGCTACCGCGAGTTCGTCAACCGGATCCACGACGTCAAGCCGCTCTCCTCGCCGGAACGCCGCGCGATCCTGTCCTTCCTGGAATCCGGCGTCGACCTCGACGATGTGCTGCGCCGGGCGGTGCGCCTGCTCGCACAGCTGACCCGGCAGGTGGCGGTGGTGCAGTACCCGACCCTGTCGGCCTCGACGGTTCGCCACCTCGAAGTCGTCGCGCTGACCCCGGCCCGGCTGCTGATGGTGGTGATCACCGACTCCGGCCGGGTCGACCAGCGCATCGTCGAACTCGGCGACACCATCGACGAACACCAGGTCGGTCAGCTCCGCGACCTGCTCAGCAAGGCGCTCGAGGGCAAGCGGCTCTCGGCAGCCTCGGTCGCCGTCGCCGAACTGGCCAGCCGGCTGCACGGCGGGGCGGGGACGACGTTCGGCGACGCGGTGGGCCGGTCGGCGACCGTCCTGCTGGAATCGCTGGTCGAGCACGCCGAGGAACGGCTGCTGATGGGCGGCACCGCGAACCTGACCCGCAACACCGCGGACTTCGGCGGGTCGCTGCGATCGGTTCTGGAGGCCCTCGAGGAGCAGGTGGTGGTCCTGCGGCTGATGGCCGCCCAGCAGGACGCCGGTAAGGTGACGGTGCGCATCGGCCACGAGACCGAGGCGGAACAGATGGCCGGCACGTCGGTGGTCACCACCACTTACGGCAGCGCCGGAACGGTCTACGGCGGCATGGGTGTGGTCGGACCCACCCGGATGGACTATCCAGGGACCATGGCCAACGTCGCCGCGGTTGCGATGTACATCGGCGAGGTCCTGGGCAACCGCGCCGGCTGATCAGGCAGCGGCAACTTCTGACGGAGAGGCTCGACGTGGCACGCGACTATTACGGACTGCTCGGAGTGAGCAGGAATGCCAGCGACGCCGAACTCAAGCGCGCCTACCGCAAGCTCGCCCGCGAGCTGCACCCCGACATCAACCCGGACGAGGGCGAACGGTTCAAGGAGATCAGCGCCGCCTACGAGGTCCTCTCGGATCCGGAGAAGCGGCGCATCGTCGACCTCGGCGGGGACCCGCTGTCCTCCGGGCCGGGCGGCGGGGGCGGATTCGCCGGGTTCGGCGGTCTGGGCGACGTGTTCGAGGCGTTCTTCGGCGGCGGCGGCTCCCGCGGGCCGATCGGCCGGGTCCGGCCGGGATCGGATTCCCTGCTGCGGATGCGGATGACCCTCGGGGAGTGCGCCACCGGCGTCACCAAGCAGGTCACCGTCGACACCGCCGTGCTGTGCGACCGGTGCCAGGGCAAGGGCACCCACGGCAACTCCATGCCGGCCGCCTGCGACACCTGCGCCGGCCGCGGCGAGGTCCAGAGCGTGCAGCGGTCCCTGCTGGGCCAGATGATGACGTCCCGGGTCTGTCCGACCTGCGGTGGCGTCGGCGAGGTGATCCCCGACCCGTGCCACCGCTGCGGCGGCGACGGTCGGGTGCGCTCGCGCCGGGAGATCAGCGTCAAGATCCCGGCCGGGCTGGCCGACGGGATGCGGGTGCGACTGGCCGGCCAGGGCGAGGTCGGCCCCGGCGGCGGTCCGGCCGGCGACCTCTACGTCGAGGTCCACGAACAGCCGCACGAGATCTTCGTCCGCGACGGCGAGGATCTGCACTGCACCGTCGCCGTCCCGATGGTCGACGCGGCGCTGGGCGGCACCGTCACGGTGGAGGGAATCCTGGACGGCCCGACCGAGATCACCATCGCCCCGGGGACCCAGCCCGGCGCGGTGACGACGCTGCGCGGACACGGCATGCCGCGGCTGCGTTCCGAGGCGCGCGGGGACCTGCACGCCCACTTCGAGGTGGTGGTGCCCACCAAGCTCGACGCCCGGACCCGGGAACTGCTCACCGAGGTCAAGAGCCGCGGCAACGACCAGGCCGCCGTCAGGACCACCCGCGCGGCGGCGGGCCAGGCCGGCGCCGCCGGCGGTCTGTTCAGCCGGCTGCGGGAAACCTTCACCGGCCGCTGAACCCGTGGCGGCGACCCTCTTCTACGCGCAGGACATTCCGGCCGTCGGCGGCACCGCGACCGTCGAGGGCGACGAGGGATTCCACGCCGCCACCGTCCGCCGGATCCGGCCCGGCGAGACGCTGACCCTCTCCGACGGGGCCGGGACCCTGGCCGACTGCGTGGTGCAGGAAGCCGGGAAACGCAGCCTGACCGCCCGGGTCACCGCCCGCCGGACCGCGCCGCGGCCCCGGCCCGCGGTGACGGTCGTGCAGGCCATCCCGAAGGCCGAGCGCTCCGAACTGGCCGTGGAACTGGCCACCGAAGCCGGGGCCGACGACTTCGTGGCCTGGCAGGCCGAACGCTGCGTGGCCCGCTGGGCCGGCGAGCGCGCCGAGAAGGGCCTGCGGCGCTGGCGCGCGGTGGCCCGGTCGGCGGCCCGGCAGTCCCGCCGGCCCTGGATTCCGGAGGTCACCGGCCCACTGTCGACCACGGAGTTGTGCGGATACCTCGCCGGCCGTCCGGACGCCGTGGCACTGGTGCTGCACGAGTCCGCCGACCGCCCGATCGCCGACCTGCCGGTTTCCGGGGCCGAGGCCGTCATCGTGGTGGTCGGACCGGAGGGCGGCATCACCGACGCCGAACTGGGGGCGTTGACCGCGGCGGGCGCGGTTTCCACCGTCCTCGGGCCCACCGTGCTGCGCACCTCGACCGCGGCGGCGGTCGCCCTGGGGGCACTGGGTGTTCTGACCCCCAGGTGGGGGAGTGTGTTCTGACCCCCAGGTGGGGGAGTGTGTTCTGACCCCCAGGTGGGGGAGTGTGTTCTGACCCCCAGGTGGGGGAGTCGATCGGTAGACTCACGGACAACATGACGCCCCGCGAGACGAGTACTGCCGCGCAGGTACGCAGCAGCATGACTGTTCCGCCCGACCTCGTCATGGGTCTGCTGGGGTCCTCCGACGAGAATTTGCGGGCACTGGAGGATGCGCTGTCGGCCGAGGTGCATGTCCGGGGTAACACCGTCAACCTGTCCGGATCCTCCGCCGACGTGGCACTGGCCGAACGGGTCATCTCGGAGTTGATCGCCATCGTGGCCGGCGGTCAGGCGCTCTCCGCCGACGCCGTCCGCCGCAGCGTCGCTATGGTGGCCGGCGAGGAGAACACCTCGCCGGCCGAAGTGCTGACGCTGGACATCCTGTCGCGGCGCGGAAAGACCATCCGGCCCAAGACGCTGAACCAGAAACGCTACGTCGACGCCATCGACGCCCACACCGTCGTGTTCGGCATCGGGCCGGCCGGCACCGGCAAGACCTACCTGGCGATGGCGAAAGCCGTCAAGGCGCTGCAGACCAAACAGGTCACCCGGATCATCCTGACCCGGCCCGCCGTGGAAGCCGGTGAGCGCCTTGGCTTTCTGCCCGGCACGCTCAGCGAGAAGATCGACCCGTATCTGCGGCCGCTGTACGACGCGTTGCACGACATGATGGACGCCGAGGCCATTCCGAAGCTGATGAGCGCGGGTGTGATCGAGGTGGCGCCGCTGGCATACATGCGGGGTAGGGCGCAACCTGTCTCCACCGATGTCCTCACCCCTGAGGGTTTCACACCGATTGGCGAGTTGTCGGTCGGCGACGCTGTTATCGGCTCGGACGGCAAGCCGACCGAGGTCCTCGGCGTCTACCCGCAGGGGTTCAAGGAGATCTATCGCGTCTTCACTCAGGATGGTTCGTCGACCCTCGCGTCAGGGGATCATCTGTGGGCGGTCCATACCCGCAGCGATCGACGTCGCGGCAAGCCGGCGCGGGTGCTGCAGACAAAGGAGATGATCGGAAATCTCCGGGCTGCGCACCACCACCGGTACGAGCTTCCGTTGCTCTCCGCCCCGGTCGATTTCGCCGCACGCCCGGTCCCGCTGGATCCCTACGCCCTGGGTCTGTCGTCGGGGGATGGCTGCTTCCAAGACCGAGGGTCGAACGCCAAATTCATTCCCGAGGACTACCTGCTCAACTCGCCGGATGTCCGCCTGGGTGTGTTGCAGGGTTTACTCGATTCCGACGGTGGACCCGTCACTCAACCCGGCCGCACCTGCCGAATCCAGTTCACGACGGTGTCGGACCAGTTGCGTGATGACGTCCTGTTCCTCGTCCAGTCCCTGGGCGGCATTGCCTACTCGCGCACACCGAAGGCCGAGGCACATGTCATCGACATCCGACTCCCCGAGAGCGTGACGCCCTTCAGGCTGTCGCGCAAAGCGCGAGAGTACGCCGAGTCTGGCGGTGGCGGAGCCCCCAGACGCTACATCGAACGCATCGAACCGGCCGGTACCGAGGAAGCGGTCTGCATTTCCGTGGCCGCGGCCGATTCCCTCTACGTGACCGAGGAATTCCTGCTCACCCACAACACCCTGAATGACTCCTTCATCATCCTCGACGAGGCGCAGAACACCACCGCCGAGCAGATGAAGATGTTCCTGACCCGACTGGGGTTCGGCTCGAAAATCGTTGTGACGGGGGATATCACGCAAGTCGACCTGCCCGGTGGTTCGCGTTCGGGTCTGCGCGCGGCGATGGACATCCTCGAAGGGATCGACGACATCCACTTCTCCGAACTCACCAGCGCCGACGTCGTGCGCCACCGGCTGGTGTCCGACATCGTCGACGCCTACGCCAGAGCCGCCGAGCAACCCGGGCTCAACCAGGCCCGGCGCCGGCGTCAGTAGGGATCGCGCATGACCATCGAGGTGTCCAACGAGTCCGGCATCGACGTTTCCGAAGAGGAACTGATCAGCGTCGCGCGCTTCGTCATCCGCCGAATGGACGTCAACCCCGCCGCCGAGTTGTCCATGGTGCTGCTGGACCTGCCCGCGATGGCCGACCTGCACATGCGGTGGATGGATCTGCCCGGCCCCACCGACGTGATGAGCTTCCCGATGGACGAGTTGGAGCCCGGCGGCCGCCCGGACGCTCCCGAACCGGGACCCTCGATGCTGGGCGATATCGTGCTGTGCCCGCAGTTCGCCGCCGAACAGGCCAGCGCGGCCGGCCACAGCCTCGGGCAGGAACTGGCGTTGCTCACCGTCCACGGTGTGCTGCATCTGCTGGGGTACGACCACGCCGAGCCGGACGAGGAGAAAGAGATGTTCGCCCTGCAGCGCAGGCTCCTCGAGGAGTGGGTGGCCGATCAGGTCGAGTCCTACCACGCGCAGCGCCAGGCCGAGAAGGACCAGCGGCTGCTGGACAAGTCCCGGAACTTCGACGACTGACCGGCTGGGACACTTGACCGGACTCGCACCCCTCACCGGCGCGATCGCCCTGATCCTGCTGGGTGGACTGTTCTCCGCTATCGACGCCGCCGTCAGCACGGTGTCGGTGGCCCGCGTCTCCGAACTCATCCGCGACGAACGCCCGGGCGCGGTCCGGCTGGGCCGGGTGGTCCGCGAGAAGCCCCGCTACATCAATCTCGTCGTGCTGCTTCGGATCGCCTGCGAAGCGACCGCCTGCGTCCTGCTGGTGGCCTATCTGAACGACCGGTTCGGGCTGCGGCCGGCGCTGGTGTCGGCCGCTGTGATCATGACCGTCACGAGCTTCGTCGTCGTCGGCGTCGGGCCCCGCACCCTGGGGCGGCAGCACGCCTACCCGATCGCATTGGCCTCGGCCCTGCCGCTGCAGGCCATTTCGGTGCTGCTCGCCCCGATCAGCCGGCTGCTCATCCTGCTCGGCAACGCGCTGACGCCGGGTCGGGGCCTGCGCAACGGTCCGTTCGCCTCCGAGATCGAACTGCGCGAGGTGGTCGACCTGGCCCAGCAGCGCGGCGTGGTGGCCGACGAGGAACGCAAGATGATCCAGTCGGTCTTCGAACTGGGCGACACCCCGGCCCGGGAGGTGATGGTTCCGCGCACCGAGATGGTGTGGATCGAAAGCGACAAGAGCGCGGCCCAGGCGACCTCGCTGGCGATCCGCAGCGGGCACTCCCGGATGCCGGTCATCGGTGACGACGTCGACGACGTCGTCGGGGTGATCTATCTCAAAGACCTCGTCCGGCGGACCTACTACTCGGCGGCCGCCGCCCGGGACATCACCGTCGCGGAGGTGATGCGGCCCGCCGTGTTCATTCCGGACTCCAAGCCGCTCGACGAACTGCTCAAGGAGATGCAGCGCGACCGCATCCACATCGCGCTGCTGGTCGACGAGTACGGTGCCACCGCCGGCCTGGTGACCATCGAGGACGTGCTGGAGGAGATCGTCGGCGAGATCGCCGACGAGTACGACACCAACGAGGTCGCCCCGGTGGAAGAACTGGGGGACAAGGTGTTCCGGGTCTCCGCCCGGCTGCCGATCGAGGACGTCGGCGAACTGTACGGGATCGAATTCGCGGAGGGTCTCGACGTCGACACCATCGGCGGACTGGTCGCGCTCGAACTGGGCCGCGTCCCGCTACCGGGAGCCGAGGTGGTGTCGCACGGGCTGCGACTGCGGGCCGAGGGCGGCGCCGATCAACGCGGCCGGGTGCGGGTCGGCACCGTGCTGGTGAAACCGTTAGAGACCGACGGCGATCACCGAACGTGAACACACTGCGAGAAACCGCCCGGAAATTCGCAGTGCGTACACACTCGGCGACGGCGGCGGGCGCGTGAGCGGGTTCCGGTCCGGGTTCGTCTGCCTGGTGGGCCGGCCCAACACCGGCAAATCGACGCTGACCAACGCCCTGGTGGGCAGCAAGGTGGCGATCACCTCCAGCCGGCCGCAGACGACCCGGCACACCATCCGCGGCATCGTGCACCGGCCGGAATTCCAGATCGTCCTGGTCGACACCCCCGGGCTGCACCGGCCGCGCACCCTGCTGGGCAAGCGGCTCAACGACCTGGTCCGCGACACCTACTCGGAGGTCGACGTCATCGGCTGGTGCGTGCCGGCCGACGAGCAGATCGGGCCCGGCGACCGGTGGATCTTCGAGCAGATCCGCGCGGTCGCCCCCAGGACCACCCTGGTGGTCATCGTCACCAAGATCGACAAGGTCGACAGGGACCGCGTCGCCGCGCAGTTGATGGCGGTCAGCGAACTGGCCGGCGAGCACGCCGCCGCCATCGTCCCGGTCTCGGCCACCAAGGGCGAGCAGATCGACGTCCTCATCGGCGTGCTGGCCGACCAGTTGGAAGAGGGCCCGGCGTTCTACCCCGACGGGGAGCTCACCGACGAACCCGAAGAGGTCCTGATGGCCGAGCTCATCCGGGAGGCCGCCCTGGAGGGGGTGCGCGACGAACTGCCGCACTCCCTGGCGGTGGTCATCGACGAGGTCACCCCGCGGGAGGGCCGGACCGAGGAGCAGGGTGAGCTGATCGACGTGCACGCCTACATCTACGTCGAGCGCGACAGCCAGAAGGGCATCGTCATCGGACGCGGCGGGGCCCGGCTCAAACAGGTCGGCACCACCGCGCGGCGGCAGATCGAGAAGCTGCTCGGCACCAAGGTCTACCTGGATCTGCGGGTGAAGGTGGCCAAGAACTGGCAGCAGGACCCCAAACTGCTGGGTCGGCTGGGTTTCTAGCAGGGTATCTTCGAGCGAATCCGATCTAGGTCCGGGGTGGAAGACGTGGAGAACGAGCCAGGCAACGACGCGGTGTCTCCACCGCATCCGGACACTGCCGATCGCGCAACCGGTGCTGCCTTGCCCCCGAGACGCGGGAACATCCGCGTCCAGGAGCCGGGAGTCACCCGGCCCCGCCCTGCCACCGTCGCCGAGGCGCGGGCGCGGGACAAGGCGCGTAAGGCGCGTGAAGAAGCTGATCGGTTCGCGGCGGAACAGGCTGCTGCCGCAGATCACCGACGGCGCCAGAACAGGAGGACCCTCATGGGTGCTGTGGCCGTGGTCGGTGTCGTGGGGGCGGTCGCGATGGGCTATCAGATGTCCAAGCGCGACCCGGACGTCACCGCAAGCTGTGTGGACGAGAACAACGTTGTGGTGCCCGACGACTATTGCGGGAGAGGGACACCGGGGGTGGGCGGCATCTTCATCTTCGCGGGTTCGCCGTACCGCTATTACTACGGCGGTTCGAGCGGCGGTATGGGCACCCGCGCCACCGGGGGGACGCTGACACAGCCGAAGGGCACCATCGCCAAGACGAAGTCCGGCTCGTCGATCACCCGCGGCGGCTTCGGGTCATCGAACGCCGGCAGTCTGGGCGGCTGAATGCACCGTGAACACCGGGCTCCCCGCCCGGACTGGGAGCGCATCGTCGCCGCCCAGGGCATGTGCTTCGACGAGCCCGCCCGCTACGGCGACGGCTCGGTCCGGCCCTACTGGGACGAGTCGGTGCATTACGTGTTCGACATGGACGAGGTGCTGTCCATGGAGGCCAGCGTCGAGGTCCTGCACTCGATGTGCCTGGAGGCGGTCGAGCAGGTGGTGCTCACGGAACGGTTCGTCGACTTCGGGCTGCCCGAGTGGAGCTGGGAACCCATCGCGAAGTCCTGGCGGCGCAGCGACCCGCATGTGTTCGGCAGGTTCGACGTGCGCTACGACGGAACACGCCCTCCGGTCCTGCTGGAATACAACGCCGACACCCCGACGACGCTGCTCGAGGCTGCGATCCTGCAGTGGCACTGGAAGACCGACGTCTTCCCTCACGACGACCAGTGGAACTCCCTGCACGAGCGCCTCGTCGAGCGCTGGCAGGAGATCCGGCCGCGGCTGGCCGGCGAGGAGACGCACTTCACCTGGTCGGGGGCCGACATGACAGGGGAGGACAACGTCACCCTCGCCTACATGCAGGAGTGCGCGGCCGAAGCCGGCCTGCACACGGTCGCCCTGGCAATCGAGCAGATCGGGTACGACAGCGACCTCGATCGCTTCGTTGATCTGGAGGAAGCTCCGATCTCGTCGGTCTTCAAGCTCTACCCGTGGGAGTTTGTGCTCGACGACGAATTCGGCCGCCGCGCAACGGAACTCCTGCCCGAAACGATGTGGGTGGAGCCGCTGTGGAAGACGCTGCTGAGCAACAAGGCGATCCTGGCGGTCCTGTGGGAGATGTATCCCGGGCACCCGAACCTGCTACCAACCTACCTCGACGATCCGCACGAGCTCACCGATTATCTGCGCAAACCCAAACTCGGTCGCGAAGGCGGCAACATCACCGTCGCGGCCCCCGGCTACCAGTTGGAGACCGGTGGCGTCTACGGGGCGGAAGGCTATGTGTATCAGTTGTTCGACCCCCTGCCGCGCTTCGACGACATGCATCCGTGCCTGGGCGCGTGGATCGTCGGGAATGAGTCTGCCGGCCTCGGCATCCGCGAGAGTCCCGGCTTGATAACCGACAACATCTCGGCCTTTGTGCCACACCGGATTAAGTTGTGACCCCCGAAGGAGTCTCGATGCTAGCTGCCAGTCTGGATGCCGATTACTGGTCGAGTGTCGGCCACGGCGTCTCAGCGATCGCGCTGTACACGATCCTCGGGGTGGTCCTGGTGGTGCTGGGCTTCTTCATCATCGACTGGACCACGCCGGGGCCGCTGCGGACGCTGGTGATGGCCGGCCGGCCGAACGCGGCGGCGATTGCCGCCGCCGGGGTGTTTTCCATCGGGCTGATCGTGGTGCTGACCATCTACTCCTCGGCCGGTGAAATCGTGCAGGGTCTGGTCGGAACGCTGATCTTCGGCGTCCTCGGGCTGGTCGGTCAGGCGTTGAGTGTGCGGCTGATCGGACTGGTCACCGGGATCGACATCGGCCGGGTGCTGGCGGCGGAGCGCTTCGTCCCCGAAGTGTTGGTCGTCGTCGCCGCGTACGTCGCGTTCGCCCTGATTATCGCAATCGCCATTCTGTAGTTCCCGCCGGCGGGCGGTGGCCGATCACCCCGGCGCGCGTCCGCGCCGATGTCGCAATGCGGTGACAGACTGGTTCAATGCGACTGTATCGGGACCGGGCGGTCGTGCTGCGCCAGCACAAGCTCGGCGAGGCCGACCGCATCGTCACCCTGCTCACCCGCGACCACGGACTGGTCCGCGCGGTCGCCAAGGGGGTTCGTCGCACCCGCAGCAAGTTCGGCTCCCGGCTGGAGCCGTTCGCCCACATCGACGTCCAACTGCACCCGGGGCGCAACCTCGACATCGTCACCCAGGTGGTGTCGATCGACGCCTTCGCCACCGACATCGTCTGCGACTACGGCCGCTACACCAGCGCCTGCGCGGTCCTGGAGACCGCCGAGCGGCTGGCCGGGGAGGAGCGTGCCCCGGCGCCGGCGCTGCACCGGCTGACCGTCGGGGCGCTGCGGGCGGTCGCCGACGGCACCCGCTCCCGCGAACTGTTGCTCGACGCCTATCTGCTGCGCGCCATGGGCATCGCCGGCTGGGCGCCCGCGCTGACCGAATGCGCGCGCTGCGCCGCGCCCGGCCCGCACCGCGCCTTCCACATCGCCGCCGGGGGCAGCGTGTGCATGCACTGCCGCCCGTCCGGGTCGGTCACCCCGCCGCAAGCGGTCCTGGACCTGATGGCCGCGCTCTACGAGGGGGACTGGGACGCCGCGGAGTCCTCCTCGGCGTCCCACCGCGGGCAGGCCAGCGGACTGGTGGCCGCGCATCTGCAATGGCACCTGGAACGCCAGTTACGGACTTTGGCGCTTGTCGAGCGGGTCCACTCCCAACCAGCCGAACTCTTCAGGCAGGATGTCCCCCATGGCGATGGACCGGGTGGCCGGCTCCTGGCGGGGGGCTAAGCGCAGGCGCGGGGCGGCATTTCCACAGCTTCCCCCGCCGCCTGACGACTACCCGGTTTTCCCCGACACCTCGGCCTGGCCCGTGATGTTCCCCGAATTGCCGGCCGCACCGGACGGCGGTCCGTGCCGGCCGCCGCAGCATCCCTCCAAGGCCTCACCCCCGGCCATCCCGGCCGGCCAGGTCCCCCGGCACGTCGCCATCGTCATGGACGGCAACGGCCGGTGGGCCACCCAGCGGGGGCTGAGCCGCACCGAGGGGCACAAGATGGGCGAGGCGGTGCTGATCGACGTCACCTGCGGCGCGATCGAACTCGGCATCAAGCACCTGAGCGTCTACGCCTTCTCCACCGAGAACTGGCGGCGCAGCGCCGAGGAGGTCCGCTTCCTGATGGACTTCAACCGCGAGGTGGTGCGCCGGCGACGGGAGAACCTCGCCGTCATGGGGGTGCGGATGCGCTGGGTCGGTTCCCGGGCGCGGATGTGGCGAAGCGTGATCAGGGAGTTCGACATCGCCGAGGAGATGACGATCGGCAACGACGTCATCACGGTCAACTACTGCGTCAACTACGGCGGTCGCGCCGAGATCGCCGAGGCGGCAAGGCAAATCGCCCGCGACGCCGCGGCAGGCCGGATCGACCCGGAGCGGGTCGGCGAACGCACCATCGCCGAGCACCTGCACCGCCCCGACGTCCCCGACGTCGACCTGTTCATCCGCACCTCGGGCGAGCAGCGCGCCAGCAACTTCATGCTGTGGCAGGCCGCCTACGCCGAGTACGTGTTCCAGGACAAACTCTGGCCCGACTACGACCGCCGCGACCTGTGGGCGGCCTGCGAGGAGTTCGTGAACCGCAATCGCCGATTCGGCAGCGCGTAGTCCGGTGACGATGCGGGCCCCGGCCCGAGAGGAGGCGGACGATCAGACCCGGACCGGTGGACCTCGCCGAGACCCTCGGGCAGGTTCTGCGCGTCGAGGTCGAGGAGGACGGCGCCCTGACACTGCGCCATGAGGGCACCTTCGCGTCGCTGCGCAGGGTGGCTCTGGTCGAGGGACTGGACGTCCTCTCGCTGACCCAGGTGTTGCTGTGGGACGTGCCCTGCACCGACGAACTTCGCCGGCGGGTGGCCGTCGAGGCAAACCGTGCGATGTTCGGCACTCTCACCACGACCGAGCATCCCGGCGGCGACTGCACGGTGATGCTCCGCTACAACTTCCCGGCCGGGGTGGACGCGCGTGCCCTTAAGATCCTGGTGCGCATGGTCCTGGATGCCGGGGTGGAGATGGGCCGCGCCCTTGCCTAACCCCGGCAGTCCGCGCAGGTGCCGAACAACTCGATGGTGTGGCTGACGTCGGAAAAGCCTTGTGTGGCAGCAACTTCGGCCGCCCAGGCCTCCACCTCCCGGCCGCTCACCTCCACCGCCGACCCGCATCCGCGGCACACCAGGTGGTGGTGATGGTGGGGACCGGCGCATCGCCGGTAGACCGATTCGCCGGTGTCGGTGCGGACCATGTCGATGAGATCGGCGGACGCCAGGGACTGCAGGGTGCGGTACACCGTCGTCAAACCGATGTTCTCGCCGCGCCGGCGCAGTTCGTCGTGCAGTTCCTGCGCCGACCTGAACTCCTCGACGTCGTCCAGCAGAGCCACGATCGCACTGCGCTGCCGCGTCGCGCGCACGCCGGCCGGGCGGGCATCGCTGGTGGAAACCATTTCCAGCCACGATTCCACGGGGGCGCCAGTCGTGTCAAAGCCCTGAGTCCGCGGTCGCCTAGGCTGAAGCGGTTCTTCCTCGGCTAAGACAGGAGCGCAAGCCGCCGTGGCGTCAGTCATCGATTCCATCGTCAACCTGGCCAAGCGCCGTGGACTGGTGTACCAGTCCGGGGAGATCTACGGCGGCACCAAGTCGGCCTGGGACTACGGGCCGCTGGGCGTGGAACTCAAGGAGAACATCAAGCGGCAGTGGTGGCGGTCGATGGTCACCGGCCGAGACGATGTCGTCGGCCTGGACTCCTCGATCATCCTGCCCCGCGAGGTCTGGGTGGCCTCCGGACACGTCGAGGTGTTCAACGACCCGCTGGTGGAATGCCTGCAGTGCCACAAGCGCCACCGCCAGGACCACATGCAGGAAGCCCACTTCGAAAAAAAGGGGGCGAAAGAAGGCATCGCCTCTCCCGAGTCGGTGGCGATGACCGAGGTCGTCTGCCCGGACTGCGGCGCACGCGGCCAGTGGACCGAACCGCGCGACTTCAACATGATGCTCAAGACCTATCTGGGGCCGATCGAGAGCGAAGAGGGCCTGCACTACCTGCGGCCCGAGACCGCGCAGGGCATCTTCGTCAACTTCGCCAACGTGGTGACCACCTCGCGCAAGAAGCCGCCGTTCGGCATCGGGCAGATCGGCAAGAGCTTCCGCAACGAGATCACCCCGGGCAACTTCATCTTCCGGACACGGGAGTTCGAGCAGATGGAGATGGAGTTCTTCGTCGAGCCCGACACCGCCCGGCAGTGGCACCAGTACTGGATCGACACCCGGCTGCAGTGGTACGTCGACCTCGGCATCAAGCGCGACAATCTGCGCCTCTTCGAGCATCCCAGGGAGAAGCTGTCGCACTACAGCGACGGCACCACCGACATCGAGTACCGGTTCGGCTTCGCCGGCAACCCCTGGGGCGAACTCGAGGGCATCGCCAACCGCACCGACTTCGACCTCTCGACGCACTCCAGGCATTCCGGGGTGGACCTGTCCTACTACGACCAGGCCGCCGACACCCGCTACGTCCCCTACGTCATCGAACCGGCGGCGGGACTCACCCGTTCGTTCATGGCCTTCCTGGTGGACGCCTACGCCGAGGACGAGGCGCCGAACGCCAAGGGCGGTGTCGACAAGCGCACCGTGCTGCGACTGGACCCGCGGCTGGCCCCGGTGAAGGCCGCGGTGCTGCCGTTGTCGCGCAACGAGGATCTCAGCCCCAAGGCGCGCGACCTCGCCGCCGAGTTGCGGAAGAACTTCAACATCGAGTTCGACGACGCCGGCGCGATCGGCCGCCGGTACCGCCGCCAGGACGAGATCGGCACGCCGTTCTGCGTGACCGTCGACTTCGGCACCCTCACCGATCAGGCGGTCACCATCCGCGAGCGCGACAGCATGACCCAGGAGCGGGTCGGCCTGGACGCGGTGCCGGGCTACCTGGCGGCGCGACTGCTGGGCTGACGTCCCGGGCCGGGGTCCTCAGAACCGACCGCCGCCGCCGAGCCAGTCGCCGCCCGAACCGCCGTAGGACGTCGTCGACACCCCGCCGCCGCCACCGCTGTACCCGCCGCCGCCGTAGTAGCCGCCGCCGCCCATGCCGCCGGTGAGGATGTTGCCCAGGATGATGCCGCCGACCATGGCGCCCATGTCGGACTGCCGGCCGCCGTAGCGGGTCTGGTACTGCCGCTGACCGGCCTGCACGTCGTCGTTGGCCAGTTGCTGGGCCTGGGCGGCCAGCATGGAGGCCCCGTTGGCGTGCTTGATCGCCTCGTCGATGGCGGTGCTCTTCTTCGCCTCGGCCGCCTCGAGCTGGCGGACCGCCTCGTTCAGCCGGGTCCTCGCCTCGGGGCCGATGCTGCCGCGGCGGGTGTCGACGTAATCCGACACCGAACGCACCCGGGACTGCGCCGTCGCCATCGCCTGCTCGTAGGAGCGCATCAACCGGTCGGAGGCGTCGCGCTCCTCGGCGGCGCCCGCCAGCAGCCGATCCAGGTCGGCGTCGGCCTGGGTCAACTGGGTGAAGGCGCCCAGCGGGTCGGCCGCGCCGCCGGCCTGCGCGGCGGCGACCGCCTTGGCCGCCGCGTCGCGGGCGGCGGACAACTCCGCGCCCTTGGCCAGCCCGCCCTTGGCGAGTTGTTCGCCGGCCTGGCCGATACCGCGCTGAATGTCCTCGATCGCCGCGGGCAGCGCCGAGACTGCCCGGCGGATGTCACTGGCCGCGCTGTCCACCGCGTTCAGCATCGTATTGGCTTGCTGCAGAGCCGATTCCCCGCCGCGGACGCAGTCCACCAGGGCACCCACCTCGCCGGCCACCGGCCTGGCCGACAGCTCCCGGCCGCGGGTGATGGCCTGGTCGGCGAACTCGACCCGCTCCCGGGCCGCGTTGACGTTGCGTGCCACCGACGCCAGCGCCGACTCGTCGAACTCGGTGCGCAGCTGCGCCAGCTTCTGGTCGGAGGGATCCAGCCGCGCGGTCACGGTGACCAACTGCTGAGTCAGCGCATCGAGACGCTCCGGGGCGTTGAACACCAGGTCGCGCATCTGGTGGAACGACGACGTCTGGGTCTCCAGCTCCTTGTTGGCCCGGGCTGCGGAGACCACCACCTTGGTCAGCAGATCGCGGCGCTCCGGAAGCGGGTCGGGCACCTGGTCGTCGAGCCGCTGGCGCACGGCGAACGCCTGCTTGAGGGTCTGCCGGGCATTGTCGACCGCGGCGGCGAACGGCGCGGCCTGGGCCTCGCCGAACTCCTCGGTGGCCAGCGCCACCTCGTTGGCGCTGGTGCGCACCGCGTTGTCGACCTGGACGACGATCGACTTCGACAGTTCGTCGAGGGCGTCGATCGGCACATCGGCCAGCGCCGCCGGATCGGTGGGGTCGATGCTCTTGGCGGCGGAGACCGCGGCCTCGTGCTGCTTGCGCCGCCGCTTGCGGCTCACCAGCGTCATCCCGCCGAACCCGAGTAGGCCCACCCCGGCCAGGGCGGCGATGGGAACCAGCATCGAGCCGCCGCCGCCTGACCCGTTCTTGGCGGCGCCGGCGCCCTTGAGCGTCGCCAGCCCGTTGGCCGCGGCGACCGCCGCCCCGGACCAGTCCCCGCTGCGCAGTGCCGGCTCGACGCGATCGCGCCGAATGTCGTCGACCTTGGTGGAGCTGCCGCCGGCGGCGGCGGGGGATACCAGGAGCGCATACGAGCGGTCCTTGGTGGCCACCGCCAGAATGGCGTCCTGGTCGCTCAGATCGCTGGTCTTGCGGGTCTGCTGGGCCCATTCGAAGGCGCCCTTGGGGGCGAAGGACTCGACGTAGACCACCCACAGCCGGACGCGCCGTTCGCTGTAGAGCTGATCGACGGCCTTCTGCACGTCGGCCCGCTGCCGGTCGTTGAGCGCCCCGGCGTTGTCGGTGACGTAGTCCGGCAGCCGGAACGGCGGCTCGGCCACCGCCGACGGGGCCAGCAGGGTGAGAGCCGCGAAGATCGCGGCCAGCAGACTGAACAGACGGGCGGGGCGCATGACCGCCAATGTAGTAGCCGCCGATGACTCCAGCGCCGGATGCCAGCAAAAACCCGTCGCCGTCGGCCGTGGGCGTGGGTGGGCGTACTGGCAGACTGCTGTGACGATGACGACCAACCGCGGCTGCTACGGCGAGCAGGATCGGGAACGGGTGGTGCCCGAACCCGGTAAGTCGGCGACCCTGCCGGGGACCGGCGCCGAACACCGGACCGACTTCGCCCGCGACCGGGCCCGGGTCCTGCACAGCGTCGCGCTGCGCCGGCTGGCGGACAAGACGCAGGTGGTCGGCCCGCGCGAGAGCGACACCCCGCGCACCCGGCTGACCCACTCCCTGGAGGTCGCCCAGATCGGGCGCGGGATGGCCGTCGCCCTGGGCTGCGACCCCGATCTGGTGGACATGGCGGGTCTCGCCCACGACATCGGCCATCCACCGTACGGGCACAACGGCGAGCGCGCGCTGGACGAATTCGCCACCGGCTGTGGCGGTTTCGAGGGAAACGCCCAGAACTTCCGGATCCTCACGCGGCTGGAACCGAAGGTTCTCGACGCTGCCGGCGCCAGCGTCGGGCTCAACCTGACCCGCGCCGCCCTCGACGCGGTCACCAAGTACCCCTGGCAGCGGCCGGCCGGCGGCGGCAAGTTCGGCTTCTACGCCGACGACGCCACGATCGCCGACTGGATGCGGGCCGGCGCCCCGGCCGGGCGGGCGTGCCTGGAGGCGCAGGTGATGGACTGGGCCGACGACGTGGCCTACTCGGTCCACGACGTCGAGGACGGCGTGGTGTCCGGTCGCATCGACCTGAGGGTGCTGGCCGACGACGACGCAGCCGCCACGCTGGCCGGGCTCGGCACGTCGGTGTACGGCTCCGGTGCCCACCCCGACGACCTGGAGGCCGCCGCCCGGCGCCTCTCCGAGCTTCCGGTGGTGACCGCGGTCGGAAAATACGATGCGACGCTGGCTGCCTCAGTCGCTCTCAAGCGGCTCACCAGCGAATTCGTCGGCCGGTTCGCCTCGGCGGCCATCGCCGAAACCCGCCGGCGGGCAGGCCCCGGGCCGCTGGGGCGCTACCAGGCCGATCTGCACGTCCCGGCCGCGGTGCGGGCCGAGGTCGCCGTGCTAAAGACGCTGGCATTGCAGTTCATCATGTCCGATCCCCGGCACCTGGCGGTGCAGGCCGGCCAACGGGAACGGGTGCACCGGGTGGCGCACCGGCTGCTGGCGGGGGCGCCGGCCACCCTGGACCCGGTGCTCGTCCCGGCCTTCAACGACGCCGGCGACGACGCCGGGCGGATGCGGGTCGTCGTCGACCAGATCGCCTCGTACACCGAGGGCCGGCTGGAACGCATCCACGCCGACATCCCGACTTGATGACCGGCCCCTAGACTCAATCCCGTGACGGCTGCGGCGGGTGGCGGGGGCGCCCGCAAGGGACGCATCCCCGACCGCGACATCACCGCGATACGGGACAAGATCCGCATCGAGGAGCTGGTCGGCGACTACGTCCAGTTGCGCCGCGCGGGCGGGGACTCGATGAAGGGCCTGTGCCCGTTCCACGACGAGAAGTCGCCGTCCTTCCACGTCCGGCCCAATCACGGCCACTTCCACTGCTTCGGCTGCGGCGAGGGCGGCGACGTGTACGCCTTCGTCCAGAAGATCGAACACGTCAGCTTCGTGGAAGCCGTCGAGATGCTGGCCGACCGGATCGGTTACGCGGTCACCTACACCGGCGGCGGCGCGGGTGTGCAACGCGACCGCGGCAGTCGCAGCCGGCTGATCGCCGCCAACGCCGCTGCGCAGGAATTCTATTGCGCGGCTTTGGAATCCGATGAGGCTGCAGCCGCGCGCCAGTACCTGACCGACCGAAACTTCGACGCCGCCGCCGCTCGCCGGTTCGGCTGCGGCTTCGCCCCGTCCGGCTGGGATTCGCTGACCAGGCATCTGATCCGCAAGGGCTTCGAGTTCAAGGAGCTGGAGGCCGCCGGATTGTCCCGGGAGGGCCGTCGCGGCCCGATGGACCGCTTCCACCGGAGGCTGCTCTGGCCGATCCGCAGCGCCGGCGGAGAGACCGTGGGCTTCGGCGCGCGGCGGATCTTCGACGACGACGTGATCGAGGCCAAGTACGTCAACACCCCCGAGACCGTGCTCTACAAGAAGTCGTCGGTGCTGTTCGGCATCGACCTGGCCAAGCGCGACATCGCCAAGGGCCATCAAGCCGTGGTGGTCGAGGGCTACACCGACGTGATGGCCATGCACCTGGCCGGGGTCACCACCGCGGTTGCCTCCTGCGGCACCGCCTTCGGCGACGAGCACCTTTCGATGCTGCGCCGGCTGATGATGGACGACAAGTTCTTCAAGGGTGAGCTGATCTACGTCTTCGACGGTGACGCCGCCGGGAAGGCCGCCGCCATCAAAGCCTTCGCCGGGGAGCAGAACCTGGCCGGGCAGAGCTTCGTGGCGGTGGCCATGGACGGCAAAGACGAGAAATTGGCCGGGATGGACCCGTGCGACGTCAGGCTTCACTTCGGTGACGGCGCGCTGCGCGACCTGGTGGCGCGGCGCACCCCGCTGTTCGAGTTCGCCATCCGCACCTCCCTGGCCGAACACGACCTGGACAACGCCGAGGGCCGGGTGTCCGCACTGCGGCACTGCGTGCCGATGGTCGCCAAGATCAAGGACTCCAGCCTGCGCGACGAGTACGCCCGCCAGTTGGCCGGCTGGGTCGGCTGGGACGACGTCGCCCAGGTCATCGCGCGGGTGCGGGAGGAGGCCGGCCGCAAGCCCGGCGCCGGCCGCGGCGCCGGGCGGCAGGCCGCCCCGCCGCCGCGGGAGACCGGCGTGGCACGCCCCGATCCCCGTGATCCCACGCTGTGGCCGCAGCGCGAGGCCCTCAAGGCGGCGCTGCAGTACCCGGCGCTGGCCGGCCCGGTGTTCGATTCGCTGACCCCCGAGAGCTTCACCCATCCCGGCTACGGCGCCGTGCGGGCCGCGATCGAGGCGGCCGGCGGCACGTCCTCGGGCCTGACCGGGGCGCATTGGATGGAAACCGTGCGCGAGCAGGCCCCCGACCCGGCGACCGCGGGAATGGTCAGCGAACTCGGCGTGGAGACCATCAAGGTCGATGACGAGGAGAAACTGCCGCGCTACATCGGCGGGGTGCTGGCCCGCATCCAGGAGGTCTGGGTGGGCCGGCAGATCGCCGAGGTCAAGTCGAAGTTGCAGCGGATGTCCCCGGTGGACCAGGGGGATGACTACCACGCCCTGTTCGGTGACCTGGTGGCGCTGGAGGCTTACCGGCGCAGCCTGCTCGAGCAGGCCAGCGGCGACGATCTCACCGGCTAGCAAATCGCGCTATGGTGGTCCGGTCGGGCTAACGAACCAGCCTGCGTCGACGAAAGGTCAGGTATGGCGACCGCGAACAACCCCATCAGGCGGATCGCCGCCGCGGGTGCGCTGGCCGTGGCCGCGATGACCGGACCCGCACTGGCCGTCCTGGGGGACCCGGGCACCGGCTCGACCACCGACTCGGCCACGGGCAAGTGCCTGGCCTGGTACGGCTCCCGGGGCGACGGCATCTGCCTGGGCTACTCGAACGGAACCCCCACCTACATCGGCACTCCGCAGGGCGGTTATCTCGGCCCGGGCTACGGCGTGGGACTGCCCGGCCCCGGCGGCATCGGCGTCACCACGGGCCCGCTTCTGCCCGGCCAGACCATCAACACCCCGATCGGCGGCCAGTAACCGGCCGGTTCAGTCCCGCTGCGGCTGGACGACCGTCGTCTGGCTGTCGATCTCGGTCAGCATCACCATCGGCTGGTCCGGCGAGACCTTGTCGGCGATCCTCCGCCGGCCGGCGTCGATCATCGACTTGGTGGCCGGATGCCCGGCTACGGCGCGCGCCGTCCCGACGATCTGCTCGTAGCGTTCACGTCCTGCTTTGGTGCCCAACACGTAGCCCGTCGCCAGTACGGCCACAAACCCGATCACGGCGCTCCCTCCGAGGACCCCACTGCTGCTGGCCCTCCATCCTGCCTTAGCGGCCGCTTTGGCGCCGCCCGACCCCGGTAGGCTAAAGTCCTAACCCGTCCTGCCGCGAGAATGGGCGGGCGCGGTCCCCTGTAGCTCAATTGGCAGAGCTCCCGACTGTTAATCGGGCGGTTGATGGTTCGAGTCCATCCGGGGGAGCCAGGTTCCCAGTGCGACAATGCCATCCGTGCTGCCATCCGTGCTGCCATCCGTGATCCCATCCGCGATCAGAGGCACCCACCCGTGATCAGAACCGTCGGCCGCCTGGGTGCCCTGCGGGTGATCGGGCTGGTGTTCTGGCAACTGCGCTACACCTTCCTGGCGATCGCGGTGATGATCTGCGTTCTGTTGCCGGTTCCCGACGCGGCCCAGGGCGAGTACGCCGCGGCGGTGCTGTCGGTGCTCGGCATCGGCGCCTCGGTGTTCATCGGATTCCGCAACACCACCGCCTACAACCGGTGGTGGGAGGCCCGCACGCTGTGGGGCGGCATCATCATCAACTCCCGCACCACGCACAACGGCCTGACGTCGGTCGACTCCGGCTCACCGGTGGTGGCCGAGACCATCGACCGGATGCTGCGCCGCCAGGTCCGCTACTGCTGGCAACTGGCCGCCGACCTGCGCCGGATCCCGCCGGTGGACGGTGTGCGGGAGCTGACCCCCGAGGACCCGGGTGACCTCGGCGCGGTGGAACTTCTCAACCGGCAGGCCGCCGACATCCAGCGCCTCGCCGCCGGCGGCCACATCGACGCTCAGGCCCGGGTGCTGCTGATGACCGCCAACACCGGCGCGGCGACGGCGCAGAGCGGTCTGGAGCGGATCCGAAACGAGCCGGTGCCGATCCACTACGACCTGTTCATCCGAGCCCTCGCCTGGTTCTTCGGCATCATGGCGTTCAGCCGGCTCGACGGCACCACCCACGAGGTCGGCAGCGTCATCACCGGCGCGTTGCTGATGACCACCTTCATCGTCGCCGAACGGATCGGGTACCTCATCGAGGAGCCGATGAACAACAGCGTCTTCGACATCTCGATGTACCGCATCTGCGGGGTCGTCACCGCCAACCTGCTCGGCGCCCGCCATCCGCTGGCCCTGCCGCGGGAGAACGACAAGGCATTGGTCTGGATGTGACGGTCTGGATGTGACGGTCTGCCCTGCTGGCAGAATCGAGCAATGACGTCGACCCGGCCCGAGGCGCCGGCGCACCAACCCGCGAGTCCGACGTCACCGCATCCATCCAAATCGCTTTCCCCGGTAGAGATGGCCCAGGCCGCGGTGATGGCCGCCCTGAGCGCGGCGCTGGCCATCGTCTCTGTGGTGGTGCCGTTCGCCGGCGGGGTATCACTGCTGGTCGCGGTGCCGATGGGACTGCTCGGCTATCGCTACCGACTGCGGGTGCTGCTCGCCGCGGCCTTCGCCGCGGCCACCGTCACCTTCCTGATCGCCGGCATCAGCGGTTTCATGGTGGTCCTCAACTGCGCCTACGTCGGTGGCATGGCCGGCATCATCAAACGCCGCGGCCGCGGCACGCCGACGGTGATCGCGGTGTCCATCGTCGCCGGCATCCTCAACGGGATCTGGATCATCGGGGCGCTGCTGGTCCTGGTCCGGCTGCGGACCCTGGTGCTCGATTCACTGTCGGCCAACGTCAACGGCATCTTGAACTTCATGTCCGGTCTGCCTGTGTCCGGGGAGGTTTTCCGGCAGTCCGCCGAGCAGACCCGCGCGATGTTCAACACGGCGATCCACTACTGGCCGGTGCTGATCATGGCCTACTCGATCTTCACCATCGTGCTGGTGTCGCTGGTGGGCTGGTGGGCACTGGGCCGGGTGCTGGAACGACTACGCGGCATCCCCGACGTCCACAAACTCGAGCCATGGGTGGAGAGCGGCCCGGTGGCACCCGTCCCGGTCCGGCTCACCGATGCGCGGTTCCGCTATCCCGGCGCCACCCACGACGCGCTGCGTCCGCTGAGCCTGGCCGTCGACGCAGGCGAGCACATCGCGGTGACCGGAGCCAACGGGTCGGGCAAGACCACGCTGATGCTGCTGCTGTGCGGTCGCGCCCCCACCTCGGGCAGCATCCAACGGCCAGGCGCCGTCGGGCTGGGGCAGTTGGGCGGCACCGCGGTGGTGATGCAGCACCCGGAGAGCCAGGTGCTGGGCAGCCGGGTCGCCGACGACGTGGTGTGGGGGCTGCCGCCGGGGACCACCACCGACATCGGCCGGGTGCTCGACGAAGTCGGACTGACGGGCATGGCGGAACGCGACACCGGCGGGCTCTCCGGCGGCGAGTTGCAGCGTCTCGCGGTGGCGGCCGCCCTGGCCCGGCAACCCGCCATGCTGATCGCCGACGAGGTCACCAGCATGGTCGACCAACGCGGCCGCGACGGACTGCTCAGCGTGCTTTCCGGACTGACCCAGCGCCACCGGATGGCACTGGTTCAGATCACCCATTACAACAGCGAAGCCGAAATCGCCGACCGCACGGTCAATCTCAGCGACTCGCAGGACAACATGGTGATGGTCGAGCACTCCGCCGCGCCCGCCGGCACGATCACCCCCGTCGGACGGAGCGGCAAGCCGGTGTTGGAGTGCAGCGGCGTCGGCCACGTCTACGGAGGGGGGACCCCGTGGGCCAAGACCGCGCTGCGGGACATCAGCTTCACCGTCAACGAGGGCGAGGGCGTGCTGATCCACGGCGGCAACGGATCGGGCAAGTCGACGCTGGCGTGGATCATGGCCGGCCTGATCGAGCCCAGCACCGGTTCGTGTCTGGTCGGTGGCCGGCCGGCGCAGGAGTGCGTCGGTGATGTCGCCGTCGCCTTCCAGGCCGCCCGGCTTCAGTTGCTGCGCAGCCGGGTGGACCTGGAGGTGGCTTCGGCGGCGGGCTTTTCGCCGTACGACACTCCCCGGGTGATGTCGGCGCTGGCCACCGTCGGGCTCGACGGGTCGCTGGCCGGGCGACGCGTCGATCAACTCAGCGGCGGGCAGATGCGCCGGGTGGTGATCGCCGGACTGCTGGCCCGCTGGCCGCGGGCGCTGATCCTCGACGAGCCGCTGGCCGGACTGGACGCCGGCAGTCAGCGCGGCCTGCTCCGGCTGCTCACCGACCTGCGGCTCAACGCAGGTCTGACCGTCATCGTCATCTCGCACGACTTCTCCGGCCTGGAGGAGCTGTGCCCCCGCACCCTGCACCTGGATCGGGGTTCGCTGACCCCGGTGGGAGGCGTGCGGTGAGCCGCCGGCGTCGCGCCGTGGTGCTGCTGCGCCCGGTCCCCGGGACCTCCTTCATCCACGAGTTGTGGGCCGGGACCAAACTCCTTGTGGTCTTCGCGGTTTCGTTGCTGCTGTCGTTCTACCCGGGCTGGATCGCCATCGGGCTGATGGCGCTGTTGGTGGTGGTGGCGTTGCGGCTGGCCCGCATCCCGCGCGGCGCGATGCCGTCGCTGCCGCGGTGGCTGTGGCTGCTTCTGCTGTTCGGCGCGGTCACCGCGGCGATGGGCGGCGGGGATCCGGTGGTGCAGTTGCTCTCGCATGACTTCGAGGTCGGCGGCCTGCTGAAGTTCCTGCGTTTCACCGCGCTGTCGGTCGTGCTGCTGGCACTGGGGGCGATGATCTCCTGGACCACCAACGTCGCCGACGTGGCGCCGGCCGTCGCCGCGCTGGGCCGCCCGCTTAAACGCCTGAAGGTTCCGGTCGACGACTGGGCGGTGGCGTTGGCGTTGGCGTTGCGGTCCTTTCCGATGCTGCTCGACGAGTTCCGGTTGCTCTACGCCGCGCGGCGGTTGCGGCCCAAGCAGGTCATGCCCGACGGCCGGGCGCGCCGGCGCGGCCGGTTGACCGACCTGGTTGACCTGCTGGCCGCCGGGGTGACCGTGGCCCTGCGGCGGGCCGACGAGATGGGCGATGCGATCACCGCCCGCGGCGGTACCGGCCAGATCTCCGCGGCCCCGTCGAGGCCGCGGCGCAACGACTGGGGGGTGCTGGGCATCGTCGCGGCGGTCTCGGTGCTGGCGATCGTCCTGGAGGTCAAGGGCCTGGGCGGCAGTTAGCGCAGCCCTCGGCGGCATCGAGATGAGGGTACCGTCCCCGCTACGGTGGAACGGTGAATTCACGTCCAGTCGACGAGGACTTCCTGGCCCTGCCGCTGAGCCGGTTGGCCGAGGCCGCCCTGTCGGCGGCCACCGCCGGCGGTGCCGCCTACGCCGACCTGCGGGTGCACGCCGTCACCACCGAGTTCATCCAGGTGCGCGACGGCGAACTGGAGTCGGCGGTGCTCGACCGCGACATCGGTCTGGCGGTGCGGGTGCTCGTCGACGGAACCTGGGGGTTCGCCTCGCACGCCGGGCTGACGCCGGACATCGCGGCCGAGGCCGCCCGGCATGCGGTCGGTGTGGCGGTGACGCTGTCCGCCCTCAACGCCGACCGCGTCGAACTGGCCGACGAACCTGTTCACCGCGACGCGGTATGGGTGTCGGACTACCGGATCGATCCGTTCGCCATCCCGACCGCCGACAAGATCGCGGTCCTCGAGGACTATTCCGGACGACTACTGGCCTCCGACGGTGTGGACCACGTCTCGGCCATGGTGAACACCGTCAAGGAGCAGATCTTCTACACCGACACCTTCGGGTCGTCGATCACCCAGCAACGGGTGCGCACCATGCCCGCACTCGAGGCGGTCAGCGTCGACGCCGCCGCGGGCGGCTTCGAGTCGATGCGCACCCTGGCCCCTCCCACCGGCCGGGGCTGGGAGGCCGTCGCCGGGGACGACGTCTGGAACTGGACCGCTGAGTTGGCCGAGTTGCCCTCGCTGCTCGCCGAGAAGACCACGGCGCCAACGGTGGTCGCCGGACCCACCGATCTGGTGATCGACCCGACCAACCTCTGGCTGACCATCCACGAGTCCATCGGGCACGCCACCGAATACGACCGCGCGATCGGATACGAAGCCGCCTACGCCGGTACCTCGTTCGCCACGCCGGACAAGCTCAACCGGATGCGTTACGGCTCATCGGTGATGAACGTGACCGCCGACCGCACCATCGAAAATGGTTTGGCCACAATCGGTTACGACACCGAGGGAGTCGCGGCACAGAAGTGGGACCTGGTGCGCGACGGGATCTTCGTCGGCTACCAACTCGACCGGGTGTTCGCCCGCAAGCTGGGAATGGAGCGCTCCAACGGCTGTTCCTACGCCGACTCCGCCCATCACGTGCCGATCCAGCGGATGCCCAACGTGTCGTTGCAGCCCGGGCCGGTGGACCTGCGCACCGAGGACCTGATCAGCCGGGTCGAGAACGGCCTGTACGTCGTAGGGGACAAGAGTTGGTCGATCGACATGCAGCGCTACAACTTTCAGTTCACCGGGCAGCGTTTCTTCCGGATCCGGAACGGCCGCCTGGAGGGTCAGGTGCGTGACGTCGCCTACCAGGCCACCACCACGGACTTCTGGAACTCCATGGAGGCGGTGGGCGGGCCGTCGACCTGGCGGCTGGGCGGAGCGTTCAACTGCGGCAAGGCCCAACCCGGTCAGGTCGCCGCGGTCAGCCACGGCTGCCCGTCGGCGTTGTTCCGCGGGGTGAATGTGCTCAACACCCTGGAAGAGTCCGGCCGATGAGCGCCGGCGAAGAGGCCGAATCGGGGCGGGGCCGATGATCCCGGCTCAGGATGCCGTGGATCTGGTGCTGCAGTCGGCGGCCCGGACCAACCGGTGCGACGAGACCATCGTCATCGTCACCGACAGATCCGAAGCCTCGTTGCGCTGGGCCGGCAATTCGATGACCACCAACGGGGTCTCCACCAGTCGCACCACCGCGGTGGTTTCCATTGTCCGAACGGGGGATAGGGCCCACGTCGGCGCGCTGCGCTCCAGCGTGGTCGATCCCGGCGCCACCGACGGACTGGTCGCCGCCGCCGACAAGGCCGCCCACACCGCACCCGAGGCCCGAGACGCGGTCCCGCTGGTGACCGGCGGCGGTTCACCCGCCGACTGGGATGACCCCCTGCCCGGCACCGGGGCCGGGGCGTTCGCCGAACTCGCCCGTGCGCTGTCCTCGGCGTTCGGCCGATCCGACCGGCTGTACGGATTCGCCCACCACACCGTGGAGACGACGTTCCTGGCCACCTCGACCGGGGTGCGGCGCCGCTTCACCCAGCCGACCGGGTCGCTGGAGGTCAACGCCAAGCGGGGCAATGCCAGCGCCTGGGCCGGGATCGGCACGCCGTGGTTCGCCGACGTTCCCGTCGACGCGATGCTGGCCGACCTGTCCACGCGCCTGGACTGGTCCAGGCGCACCGTGGAGTTACCGGCCGGACGCTACGAGACGCTGATGCCGCCGTCGGCGGTGGCCGACATGATGATCTACCTGAACTGGTCGATGGACGGCCGCGGCGCCCAGGAGGGCCGCACCGCGCTCTCGGCGCCGGGCGGCGGGACCAGAGCGGGGGAGACGCTCACGGACCTGCCCCTGACGATGTACTCGGATCCGTTCGCGGCCGGCCTGGAGTGCGCGCCGTTCGTGCACACCGCGTCGGGCTCGGATCGGTTGTCGGTGTTCGACAACGGAATGGACATCGGCCGGGTGGACTGGATCCGCGACGGCACCATCTCGTCGCTGGTCTACCCGCGGGCGTCCGCCGCCGAGTTCGGCGTTTCCCCCGCCGTGCCCGCCGACAATCTGCTGATGACCGGCGGCACAAAGGATCTCGGCGAGATGGTCGCCTCAACCGAGCGGGGACTTCTACTCACCACCCTGTGGTACATCCGCACCGTCGACCCCGCCACGCTGCTGCTCACCGGGCTCACCCGCGACGGGGTGTACCTGATCGAGGACGGCGAGATCACCGCGGCGGTCAACAACTTCCGGTTCAACGAGAGCCCGCTTGATCTGCTGCGCCGGGCCGCAGAGGCCGGCCGGGCCGAGACCACCCTGCCCCGGGAGTGGAGCGATTGGGCCACCCGGGCGGTGATGCCGACGCTGCGGATCCCGGACTTCCACATGTCCTCGGTCAGCCAAGCGCGGTGATTTGACAGCATGGCATCACTTTTTGTGATGCTATGCTGTCACCGTGCGAACGACCGTGACCTTGGATGATGACACGCTGGCAATGGTTCACCGGCGTATGCGTGACCGGGGTGTCTCGTTCAAGACCGCCCTCAACGATGCGATCCGGGAAGGCGCGCAGCGGCGTCCGGCGCCCAAGCCTTTCACCACTCGGACCGCTGACCTCGGCGTTCCGGCGGTCAACCTAGACCGTGCGCTGCAGGTGGCAGCGGAGATGGAAGACGAGGAACTGATCGGTCGTCAGCGCCGGGGCGCATGAAGATCGTCGACGCCAACGTACTTCTCTACGCGGTCAATTCGTCGAGTGAGCATCATCGGGCCAGCCGCCGTTGGCTTGACACGGCTTTGTCCGGCGCCGACATCGTCGGGTTTTCCTGGGTGTCCCTGCTCGCCTTCGTCCGCCTGACGACCAAGGTGGGCCTTTTTCCCTCTCCGCTGCTTCCGGCGGAGGCGATCCGACAGCTCACCGAGTGGCTGGCGGCGCCTGGTGCAGTGGTCGTCGGCCCGTCGGCCCGTCACGCCGATGTTCTGGGCGGGTTGCTGACCCGGGTCGGAACGGGCGGCAACCTCGTCAACGGCGGGCACCTTGCGGCCCTGGCGGTCGAGCACCGGGCCACAATCGTCAGTTACGACAGCGACTTTGGTCGATTCGAGGGCGTCGCCTGGCGGACACCCGAGGCTCTTCTGGCGTGAAGGTCTGACGGTAGCGCTGCCGATGCGATCGGATTATTACATGGTGCAGATCGCTGTCGAACTGCAAACCACCACTTGGCATTGCCACTCACGCCGAAGGTGTCCGCGTTCATCCGTTCACAAGGAAGAAACCGGATCTAGCAGGAACTAGTAGGGGCCAGGAACTTGTAGGGCGGGTCGGACTTGAACCGACGACCAACGGATTAGCGAAACTGAGTTCCGGCCGTCTCCTTAGGAGTCCGAATAGTGCTGTGGCCCAATTGAATCAAGCTTCAATGAGAACCTGTTGGACCCGTCTGGTTCCGGTAGTTTCCTGGACGTATTCGATGAATAAACGATGACTGCGCAAACGGCCGTGAATCGGGTTTGCCGGCCTAAGCCGGTACAGACAACTTTCCGGGGCCGTCTGCGGTCAGTGGGTCTCCCCCGGTTCGCAGGCCAGCGTTGGATCAGCACAGATGCTTGTCGGCATGACCGGCGAGTTGGAATGCGGGTCGCGGTCGACCGTGACCGAGGACTCGTCCGGAGCTGACGGGTCGGCTTCGTCGGCGGCCGCGGGTGCCGAAAGAAGGCCCGAAGACACCGTTAGCGCCATCATGCCGGCTATGGCAAACCCTGCCGCGCCGAGCGCAATTCGCTTCAACACCATCTATTTTCCTTTCTTCAATGTGCGGCCGCTGAGGCCCTGTCTGGGATCAGGCTTCGCCGTGACGCTCGGGCGGGGTGCGCCCACAGCGCCGCTACGCCTACCTGCGCCACCGCCAGCAGGGCGACCGTGGGACCGGTCGGCAGACCGGCGTGGTAGCTGACGAGCAGACCAACCACGCCGGCCATCAGGCCCGAGGCGACCGCGATGGCGAACATGGCGTTTAGCGAACGGCCTAGCATTCGCGCCGTCACCGCCGGCGCGACGATCAACGTCACCGCCATCAGTACGCCGACGGTCACGAGGCCGGCGACGACGGTCATCGACAGCACCACCAGCAGCGCCGAATCAATAAGCCCGACGCGCATTCCCACGGTGCGTGCGTGCACCGCATCGAACGTCGTCGCCAGCAGTGCGGGCTTCATCACGGCGAGTGTCCCGATGACGATCACCACCAGTGCCACGTCGACGATCACGTCGAACCGACTCACGGTGAGCGGATTTCCGAACAGCACGTGGGCCAGCGCCCGGGGTTCGCTCTGCAGGGAGACGCCGATGACTCCCAGAGCGAACAAGCCCTGGCCGACAACACCGATCGCGCCGTCTTCGGGCACCCGGGCCCGGACGACCAGCAGCGAGATGAACAGTGCCATTGCCAACGCCGCGATCAAGCCGCCGACTAGCAGGCTTCCCCCGATGATGGCCGCACCGGCCACCCCGGCCAGCATCCCGTGACTCATCGCGTCGGTGAGGTACACCAGGCGCCGCGAGAGCGCCCATACCCCGCACGCCGGCGCGGCGATACAGACGGCGATGGTCGCCACGGCTGCGCGCACCATGAAGTCGTATTCGAAGGGCTCCATGAGCCACCCGGACCAGTTCACGCCGCAACCCGGCGCAAGAAGATGCTCTCGATCCCGTCGGCGTCGAGCACGCTGGCCGCCGGCCCGTCAGCCACCACGGCACCGCCGCTGAGGGCGACGACCCGGCTGAAGCTCCCGCGGGCGATGTCGACCTCGTGCAGGACGCAGCACACCGCCAGGTCGCCGACGGTCAGGCGTTGGATCAGTGCCAGCACGGTGTCGACGGTCTCCAGGTCCAACCCGGCCAGCGGCTCATCCATCAGCAGCACGTCCGGCTGCTGGACCAGCGCACGAGCCAGCAGGACCCGCTGCGCCTGGCCTCCCGACAGTTCGCTGACGGAGCGATCACCGAGATCGTCCAGGCCCACCGCCGCCAGTGCGGTGCCCACGGCGTCCCTCTCGTCGTGGCTGCCACGGCGCCACCACCGGTTGTGAAGGCGCCCCGCTGCCACCACCTGACCGACCGAGAACGGTAGATCCCAGCGCGCCTCGGAGCGTTGGGGAACGTAAGCGACCTCGACCGTCCTGGCGGTGTGATGGCAACTTTCCGCATGCAGGACCACCTCGCCGCGCGCTGCCGGTTCGATACCGCACAGCGCTCGCAGCAGAGACGACTTGCCGCTCCCGTTGCGCCCGACGATCGCCACCGCCTCGCCCGGCCACACCGCCAGATCGGTCGGCTGCAGGGCGCATCGGCGGCCGTAGGTGACCGATAGGCGGCGGGTCTCCAGTACCGGTGTTGCGGGCCGGTTCATCCGGCACCGCCGATAGGACGGGCCATCACGGTGGAGTCAGACCAGCCCACCAGCAGCCGGCCCAACCCGTCCCAGCACAGCGCTGCCGCCGGGGAGTCCCGGCGCATCGAGTCGATCGCCGGCTCGGGCCGGCCGGGCCGCGCACGGGCCGGGTGCCACACCGCGACGCTGCCGTCGGAGGCCACCCCGGCGAGCAAGCCGCCGCGAGACGCCCAGGCGATGGCAACCACCGCCTCCTCGTGACCGCGCAGCACCCGCGGTGTGGATCCGCGTGGCCCGCGGCCGGTGAAGTCCCAGACCGTCACGTCGCTTCCGCCCCCGGAGGCCAACAGCGTGGAGTCCGGGCTGAACGCCAGCGCGCTGATCTTCCTGGGATAGCCCGACATCGACAGTTCGTTGCCACCGCGGCCGAGCCGCCAGATATGCAGCGTCGCATCCTGATTGCCGGTGGCAATCCACTTGCGGTCGGGACTCACCGACAGCGCAAGTAGCGAACCGGTGAAGGGCATCTGGTCGCGGGGGGCGGTGTTGGAGGCATGGTGCAGGTGCACACCCCCGTAGGCGGCCGAGGCGACCCGACGGTTCACCCACGCCACCGCCGCCACGGTGCTCGACCGCCCGCCTCTGAAGATCTCTGTGCCGGTAGCATCCAGGACGACGACGCTGCGGCCGACCCCGGCGGCAAGGCGAGTCCCGTCGGGACTCCACGCAACCGAGGAGCACCATCCGCCCGGGTGTTCGGCGATCACCGTGCCGGCGGGGTCGACGATCAACACCCCGTCGACGGTTCCGACCGCGACGCGGTTCCCGTCCGGGGACCACGCCGCCGCCAGGCACCCCGTCGATACCACCTGGCGGCAGTGCAGCTCGCCCTCGGCGGAGATCAGGCTCAGTGAGCCCTCCGCTCCCGCTACGGCGACGCGGCCGTCCTCGGCCGCCGACAGTGCCGCAACCCCGTCGTCCACCTCGACCCGCCAATCTCGGGCGGTCACCGGCGCGGAGCTCACGTCACCGGCTCCAGGCAGGCCAGAAAGCCTGTCTCGAGTTCCGTGCGGTCGAGGTTACGGCCGATGAAAACCATCCTGTTGGTGCGTGTTTCGTCTGCGCGCCACGGTCGGCCTTCGGTGCCGTCGAAGAGCATGTGCACGCCCTGGAAGACGTACTGATTTCCCTCCCCGGCAATGGCGAGGATGCCCTTGCTGCGGAAGATGTCGACGCCCTTGGTGGACAGCAACTCCCCCAGCCAGTCGTTGAGGCGGTCGACCACCACTTCGCCGTCCACCTTGATGCTCACCGATGTCACACTCTGGTCGTGCTGGTGATCGGTCTGCTCGAGGAACGCCGGATCCTCGGCCAGCACCCGCTGCAGATCGAAGGCACCCACATCCAAAATGAAGTCCAAGTCGACGTTGGCGTTCTCAGCGCGGACGATGTCGGCGGCGACGTTGATCGCCCGCAGCCGGCCCTCGACGTCGGCCAGCCGGGCGGAACTGACCAAGTCGACTTTATTGAGGATCATCCGGTCTGCGAAGGCGACCTGCTCGACGGCTTCGTTCTCGACGCCCTCCGGTTTGACCTCGTCGAGGTGGTCCAGCACGTGCGCCGCATCGACGACCGTCACGATCGCGTCCAGCCGCAGCTGATCGCGGATCTCATCGTCGACGAAGAAGGTCTGAGCCACCGGGGCGGGATCGGCCAGACCCGTTGTCTCGATGAGGATCTGGTCGAATCGGTCGCGGCGGCGCATCAACGCCGACAGGATCCGGATCAGGTCGCCACGGACGGTGCAACAGATACACCCGTTGTTCATCTCGAAGATCTCCTCCTCGGCGTCGAGGACGAGCGCGTCGTCGATTCCCACCTCCCCGAACTCGTTCTCGATCACCGCGATCCGCTTCCCGTGCTCCTCGCGCAGGATCCGGTTCACCAGCGTCGTCTTCCCGGCGCCGAGGAAGCCGGTGATCACCGTCACCGGTACCCGCTGGTCAGTCGTGGTCGTCATGGTCGATTCCTCCTGGGTGATCGTTGAGTGCGGTCACGAGTTCCTCGTGGCCGATTTCGGCGGCCGGCTTGGCGAACTTCCAGGCCCGCCGCGGCGGGCCGAGGTCAGCGATGACGGTTTCCACTGGGGGGCAGCCGGGTTCGCTGCAGGCCAGTTGCTGAACCAGGATCGGCGCGTCCTCGTCGAGGTGACGCACTGACCGCACGATCAGCTTCAGACGCCGGATGTGTTCGACCGGGGCTCGGGGGGACGATCCCGCGCCACCGGGAATCACGATGCCCGGCACCCCAGGCCTTTCGCGATCCGGTCGAGGTTGCCGTCCATCACACTCAGGTAGTTCTCGTCAGGGCCTACGGATCCCCGCGGGTCGAATTCCAGCGCCGATAACAAGCTGACCTGCGCGCCGATCTCATCGGCGACCGTCTGGGAAAGATCACTCGGCAGAGCGTCTTCGAAGAACACCGTCTTGACGTTGTCCTGCCGGGCGATCTCGGCGATGGACTGCAGCGTCTTGGGGTCCGGCTCGTCTTCCGGATTGAACCCGGCGATCGGGACCTGTTGCAGGCCGTAGGCGTCGGCGAGATAGCCGAAGGCCGCATGGCTGGTGACCAGCACGCGCGTGTCGCAGTTGGTCAACTCCGTGCGGTACCGGGCATCGAGTCCCTCAAGACTTGTCCGTAATTGCGCCAAATTGGACTCGACCGTCGGTGCCAGCTGTGGCAGCGCCGTTTCGATGGTGCCCGCAGCGGCGTCGGCCATCGCGATCATCTCCACCGGAGACAGCCACACGTGCGGGTCCTTACCGCCGGCGAGTGTCTCCTTGCCGATGTCACCGGCGGTCAGCAGTTCCACACCGGGGGCGGTGAGCAGATCCTCGGCCGCGGCGCCGGCACCGAGTTGGTCGACCGCCCGCTGCACGTCGGGCTGGAAGTCCCCACCCAGGTAGAGAACAACGTCAGCCTTGTCGATTTCCTTGCGGTCTCTGGCGTCCAGGGCCAAATCGTGGGGCTCGGTGCCTTCCGGTGTCAGGGAGATGACCGACGCCTGGTCGCCGACTAGCTCCTGCGCCAGCCATTGGACCGGATAGAAGTTGGTCACGATCAGCGGCTGCTCGGCGCCTGCGGCCGGCTGATCACCCTGAGCGGCCGGCGGGCGGTCCGAGCGGGTGCCGCAACCAGCGGACGCCAGGACTACAGGAACCAAGGCCGCCAGCACTGTTATCGCCAGGCGCATCACGCCACTCCTTAATGAAAACAATTTTCATTAAGAATGTACCGTGCCGATGGCCTTGGTGCCAACACGGCGAGGCGACTTCCCCTGAACCGCAGACCGTTGCCGCTGGCCCCCGGGCCATGCCGGTCAACGCAACAAGTGGGTGCGCGCGAACTGCAGTGACTCGGCCAATAGCGCTCGTCGCTCGTTGGCACTGCGCGCTCCTGAGGTGCTGACCTCAAGGATCACCTGGCCGCCAAAGTTGCTGTCCGCCAACATTTTGCAGATCTCCACGGCGGGCTGGGTTCCACGACCGGGCACCAGGTGCTCGTCAGTGGCGGCACCGGTGCCGTCGCACAGGTGCAGATGCGTCAGGCCAGCCCCCATCCTTCGGGCCATGTCCAACGCGTCGGTGCCGGCGGTTGCGGTATGCGACAGGTCCAGCGTGTAGTGCCTATGGCCACCGTCAAGCGGGTCATAGGACGGGGCGAACGCCGAGACCGCCACTCCCGGTTGCCCGCCACGTCGGCGCATCCGCTCGATCGAAGGAGTCCCTGAACCGAAGAACCGGTCGGCGCGGAAGGGGAACATGTTCTCCACCGCCACCAGCACGTCGCCCCTTTGCTCCAACCGCGCCACCTGATCGGAGAATCCCTCGGCGTAGCGGCGCTGCCAGCGAAACGGCGGATGCACAACCACCGTGGCGGCGCCGAGACGTTCGGCGGCGGCCACGCTCATCTCGAGTTTGGCGATCGGATCGGATCCCCAGACGCGCTGTGAGATCAGCAGACACGGCGCGTGCACCGAGAGCACCGGGACCCCGTACCGGCGCGAGAGTTCCGCTACCGCAACCACGTTCTGGCTCACCGGTTCAGCCCACACCATCAGCTCGACGCCGTCATAACCCAATTCGGCGGCGTAGGCAAAGGCGGCCTCGGCGCGCAGCGGGTAGACCGAGGCCGTCGAGAGACCGACTTTGATGGCGGGGAGCATACAGGCCCGGGGGCTAATCGCGGGGTATCAGGGCCGGTGGACCCGCCCCGCCAGGCTATCGGGGATCAGCGGGGCGCCCTTTTCCCATAGCGCTGCTCGAACCGCGCCACCCGGCCCGCGGTGTCGAGAACCTTCTGCCGACCGGTATAGAAAGGATGGCTCGCGCTGGAGATCTCGACGTCGATCACCGGGTAGGTGTTGCCATCGGACCACTCGATCGTCTGGCCCGAGGTGGCCGTCGAGCGGGTGAGGAAGGCGAAGTCCGCGCTTTTGTCGCGGAAGACGACATATCCATAGTCGGGATGGATTCCCGGTTTCATATCTCCTCCAAGGGTTAGTGCCTGACGTGATTGCGACGAATGGACCTCCGTCGCGCGGTTGAGGTGGTTCTAGCCGACCCGGCGAGAGCGCTTGCGCCGAGATGGTGGCCGGAATGCGTTGTAGGTCAATTCAACCGGCATGAGGGCCTGGCCCGGACCGCCGGCCTCCAACCAGCCGATCAATTCGTCCATGGCGGGCTTGGTGTGCATCCTCGCCAGCCAAACCGGGCCTTGGCCCTGTTGGCGGCGGCGAGCGTGCGGATGGACGACGATCACGTCTCTGCGGTCACATGGCCCCAGGCAATCACTTGTGCGCACTTGCACCGAGTTAAGCCGTTGGCGCAGATACTCCAAGCGGGCGGCGGCCCGTTTCGGGTCATCGGTGCCGCAGCAACACCCTCTACATATGGTCAGTGCGCAATCCGGCTTCACGGTTCGTCTCTGTCGGTCGAAGGGAACTACACGCTTAATCCTTATTGATAATTGTTGTCATTAAGGATAGCAGCGCCGGCCGGGCTCGACTTTTCATAAGCATATGCGCATGCAATTATGGGATTACGACCAGAAAGGAACATCCCATGACCGCCCACTCGACACACTCCGATCATGACCACAACCACGGGCCGTCCTGTGGCCACGTCGCGGTGGAGCATGAAGGCCACGTCGACTACCTCCACGATGGCCACGCGCACCACCTGCACGGAGACCACTACGACGAGCACACGGTGAGCGCTCACGTCACCGCCGAGGTTCACGACCACACCCATGGGGACGGTTGCGGACATGAGGCCATCGCGCATGAGGATCACGTCGACTACCTCCACGGCGCGCACCGGCACGCGCCACACGGGGATCACTATGACGAGCACTGATCGTCAGCGGTGACTCATCCTGGATGCGCATGACCGAAGGCGGGTCCGCCCCGATAGATGGGTCCGGAGCCGACAGCCTTGATCTCAGGTACCGGCGGGTGACCGAGATTTTTGCCGCACTCGCATCACCGGTGCGGGCGGCAATTATCGACCTGCTCTCAGTGAAGGGCCACACCGTCAGCGCCATTGTCGAGGCACTCGGCATCTCCCAACCGTTGGCCTCGCAACACCTACGCACCCTGCGGACAGCTGGCTTGGTGGAGGTGGAACGCGACGGGCGCACCTCGGTCTACCGACTCGCCGACGAACACGTGGCGCACATCTTCCTTGACGCACTGCAGCACAGCCGCGAAACGCCCGGTTGAATCCACGGAACTCACCAACGGGCCCGTTATGGGGCCGGTAGTCCGACTGAATCTTCCCTGTTCCCAACCGGCTCGGTCGCTGCCCACCTGATCGCGCCTCAGACGACCCTTCCGTGGACATATTCAATGAATAAACGACGACTCCGCTGCCCGATCCGGGAAGAAACCGGATCTACCAGGAATTAGTAGGGCGGGTCGGGCTCGAACCGACGACCAACGGATTGACGGGCCGGGGCTCCAGTCTACATTGCATTCAATCCCATAATCCGCACTACTGCAGCACTTTTCGATCGTGTCGCCACCTGATGAAGCTTGCCGATTCCGGTCGTTCCCCGGTCACACTCGATGAATAAACGATGACCGGCCGACCCCCTTCCCCGTATTTGCTGGACTGGGGCAGACGGCCGGTGGGGCTGCAACGCCGGTCGCCCAGCGCTGCAACTCCGACTCAGTTCGAGGGCCCAGGGTAGACGACGGTCCCTCTGTCGATGTCCTTGATCAGGGCCGGCCAATCGCGGTAATCCAGCGTGAATCCGTCTTGGTATCTGCGGCGTCCGGTTCGAATAGTCTCGACAATGTTCATCGCGATTTGATAGAACTCGTCGTAGCCCCGGTCGTCGATCTCGATGTCTAGTTCACCGCTGTTCTCGCTTTCATATGACGCGAAATAACGACAGACGTAACTCTCCCCGTCGGGGAACTCGACAACATAGCGGGTGCCGGGATGGTTGTCGTCGTATTCCTCGAGGACTCCGAACTGGAATTCCTCCTCGGGATGGAAGTAAGTCATCGCGACTCCTGCTCATGGGGTGTGGTGGGAACGATGTGAGCACCGGTCTTCGAGTAGTGAATAGTGCCGCGAGTGGTGGGCCTGGCATGACCAGTCTTCGAGTTCCTGTGCATACCGATGACAACTCCGAAGTCGACGACCTCCCGGTTTGGGGGGTACCACGTTCCTGTGCCGGCATTCAGCTCGACAAGGTGCTGCAACTCCGTAATGGACACGGTGATCGTGGACTTCGACGCATCGTGATTAGGCTGACCGGGCATGTGTTTGGCTTGTTTCCCGAAGTGCAGGACCGTGGTGAATCCCCTGACAGTGCGGAATTCGTGATCAGCCCTGGCGATCAGGCGGCTTCGTGGCTTGCTCATGCCGCCTTCCTAAACGAAGACCGGAGGAAGCTGTCGGGTGCGTAGACATGAACTGGAATGCCTCGCGCTAGAGGGTATTTGAGCACACCGTATGCATCGCTCCCGTACACCACCAGGCTGGTCGGCATACATGTGTCGCAAATAATCCGGATCTCTTCAATCACGCATGGCCGGTTCTCCCGCGACTTTGTGCAGCCGTATAGCCCGATGGCGAGCGTTGAACGTAAGGGCACTCCCGCGAGGGCATACGGAACCGAGTTGCGACCGCTGAGCCGGACATTGGGAATCACATTGTGACCGTCGGCCTGCATACGAGCGCCCAGCAACTGGTTACGGAAGATGTTGTAAATCTGTTGAGCCTTGGGCAGATTCCGGTAGGTCGAGTAGTCGGGGCTGATGACTCCGGCGAATCCGCGGAATTTCTTGAAATACTGCTCGGGCGAGGACCAGAAGCGCTCCGTCTTGTAGTCGTCTTCATAGCCGTGGACCCACGCTTCCGGATCTGGCTTGCCCATCCTGGAAGCCTCGCTGAAGGCGATCAGGCGCTCAGGCACCAGTGAGCAGGCGTCGATCTTCGGAATGTCATGCGGACCAACCAAAGTCAATCCATCAAGTAGCCGTCCGTTGAATACGTCCCGGCGGTCACGCGCCTTCTTCGCAGGGCGATCGGCTACCCGGGTAGGCAGTGCGACCCTCGCAAGATTACTTTCAACGCCGATCTCGAAGAGCACTGATTGTTCGAGAGGGCGCAGGGTCCTCTTGAAACTTGTCATGAGGAGCACCCCGGAAGGAAATCGACCACGGCGGAAACGACTGGGCTGAACAGTCGTCCTTCAGTTGCCGCATTAGCCCGGAGGGATAACATCAAGCAGTCCCTTCCGTGCTTTGCCGCGCAGATCGGACTCCGTCGACGGTTGCAGCCGTCGCGATTGGCTGGGTGGGCGCTTGCAGGCGCCCACCCAGCGCTCATTTGTTACCTGATTGATCACCGGATGCCTTTCGCTTCAAGCCGTTCCTACCGGGGCTAGCGTGGGTGGCCAGTGGACGCCCACTACCGGCTCCAGTATGAAGCCTGGGTCGACAAGACTTGGGTCGACACGCCGAAGTAAACACAACATATAGTGGCCATGGGCTAGATCTGACACACTATCTAGTGTGAATTGCGCGCGCAGAAACTCGGTGAGCCCTGTCCGCCTTCAATCGCCGCGACGGGGCTTCAGCGGCCGTCCGTGGAAGCATTCACCAGAGCACCGACACTTCGATCGGACCGTTATCGGGCCCGAAGTCCGGGCAGATCGCTCTTGTTCCCGCGATCGCCGGACGAGACCGAGCAGATCGGCTCTACAAGAGCCTTTCCGTGGACATAAACGATGAATAAACGATGACCCGGGGCGCCGAGAGGCGTAGCACTAGGAAGAAACCGGATCTACCAGGAACTAGTAGGGCGGGTCGGACTTGAACCGACGACCAACGGATTATGAGTCCGCGGCTCTAACCAACTGAGCTACCGCCCCC
>NZ_JBBATF010000009.1:0-20080 GCF_040398885.1 Mycobacterium sp.
GTCCGCCCTCGTAGCTCAGGGGATAGAGCACGGCTCTCCTAAAGCCGGTGTCGCATGTTCGAATCATGCCGGGGGCACGTCAGTGTTCGGGGCACGTCAGTGTTCGGGACACGTCAGTGTTTGGGGCACGTCAGTGTTCGATGTCCGCATCAGATGCCGCGCGACGCACGGTTTGCGCCCTGATTCCGAGCCCGCTGCGGACTGGTTGCGCCGCCGCGGCAGCCGCCCTCCCGCACTCCGCCGGCCGGAGTAGCGTGACAACGGTGGCGGGCAGCGTCTGGATACTCGGCGGCTATCAGAGCGACTTCGCACGCAACCTCAGCAGGGAGGGCCGTGACTTCGCCGACCTGACCCGGGAAGTCGTCGACCAGACACTCGCCGAGTCGATGATCGACGCCGCCGACATCGACGTCATCCACGTCGCCAACGCCTTCGGGGAACTGTTCGCCCGGCAGGGACACCTCGGGGCGATGCCGGCCACCGTGCACGACGGACTGTGGGACACCCCGGCCACCCGCCACGAGGCGGCCTGCGCCTCCGGCAGTGTGGCCGCCCTGGCGGCCATGGCCGATCTGCGGGCCGGCGACTACCGGACCGCCCTGGTCATCGGCCTGGAACTGGAGAAGACCGTGCCCGGCGACCTCGCCGCCCGGCATCTCGGAACGGCGGCGTGGACCGGACACGAGGGCCACGGCGCGAAATACCTGTGGCCCCACATGTTCGATCAGATCGCCGAGGAGTACGACCGCCGCTTCGGTATCGACGAGGGGCATCTGCGCGCCATCTCCGCGCTGAACCTGGCCAACGCCCGGCGCAACCCGAACGCCCAGACCCGCGAGTGGCGGGTGCCCGACCTGGTCGCCGAGGGGGGTGACGACGCCGTCAACCCGCCGATCGAGGGCCGGATCCGCCGCTTCGACTGCAGCCAGATGACCGACGGCGGGGCCGGCCTGGTGCTGGTCAACGACGACTTCCTGGCCGAGCATCCCGCGATGCGGCCGATCGGACGCATCGAGGGCTGGGGCCACCGCACCGTCGGGTTGGGGCTGCGCGGGAAACTCGAGCGCTCCAGACACCATGCCGGCGAGCCGTACGTGATGCCGCACCTGCGGGCGGCCGTCCGCGACGCCTTCGGCCGGGCCGGGGTCGGCCTGGATGACATGCACGGCTTCGAAGTCCACGACTGCTTCACCCCCAGCGAGTACCTCGCGATCGACCACATCGGCCTGACCGGTCCGGGCGAGTCCTGGAAGGCCATCGAGAACGGCGACATCGAGCCCGGAGGCAGGTTGCCGATCAATCCCGGCGGCGGACTGATCGGCGGCGGACACCCGGTCGGAGCGACCGGCATCCGGATGATGCTCGACGCCGCCAAACAGGTCAGCGGCCTGGCCGGCGACTACCAGGTCGACGGCGCCAGGCGGTTCGGCACCCTCAACATCGGCGGAAGTGCTTCCACCACAGTCAGTTTCGTCATCGGATCCCCGGATGCGGCGTGATCGGACCCGAGAATGAACATTGAAGCCGTCGGCAAATTGCTGTCCACCCTCCCCGCGGACGACGACCACCCCTACCGCACCGGGCCGTGGCGGCCGCAGACCACCGAGTGGCGCGCCGACGACCTCACCGCCGTGGAGGGCGAAGTCCCCGCTGACCTGGACGGCATATATCTGCGCAACACCGAGAACCCGCTGCACCCCGCGCTGAAGTCCTACCACCCCTTCGACGGCGACGGGATGCTGCATATCGTCGGGTTCCGGGACGGAAAGGTGTTCTACCGCAACAGGTTCGTGCGCACCGAGGGACTGCGGGCCGAGCAGGAGGCCGGTAGGGCGCTGTGGCCGGGTCTTGCCGAGCCGATCCCGCTTGCCAGGGCCGACCACGGCTGGGGCGCCCGCACCATGCTCAAGGACGCCTCCAGCACCGACGTCGTCGTACACCGCGGCACCGCGTTGACGAGTTTCTATCAGTGCGGCGACCTGTACCGGATCGACCCGTACACCGGACAGACCCGGGGCAAGGAGACCTGGAACGGTTCCTTCCCGTTCGACTGGGGCGTCTCGGCGCACCCCAAGGTCGACGACCGCACCGGGGAGATGCTGTTCTTCAACTACGGCAAGTCCGCGCCCTATCTGCACTACGGCGTGGTCGACGCCGACAACGACCTGGTGCACTACGTCGACATCCCACTGCCCGGGCCGCGCCTGCCGCACGACATGGCGTTCACCCGGAACTACGCCATTCTCAACGACTTTCCGCTGTTCTGGCGGCCCGAACTGCTCGAGCGCAACCTACATGTGCCGCACTTCTACCAGGACGTGCCGTCGCGGTTCGCCGTCATCCCCCGACGCGGCGGGAGCGCGGACGTCCGCTGGTTCGAAGCCGATCCGACCTTCGTGCTGCACTTCACCAACGCCTACGAGGACGGCGACGAGATCGTGCTGGACGGCTTCTTCCAGGGCGACCCCAACCCCCTGGACGACTGCGCCGGCGACAAGTGGCAGCGCGCATTCCGGTTCCTCGCGTTGGACCGGATGCAGGCCCGACTGCACCGGTGGCGGCTGAACCTGTCGACCGGCAAGGCCACCGAGGAACCGTTGAGCGACACCATCTCCGAGTTCGGCATGATCAACGCCGCGCACGGCGGCGAGCCCTACCGCTACGCCTATGCCGCCACGGGGAAGCCGGGATGGTTCCTCTTCGACGGCCTGGTCCGCCATGACGTCGTGACCGGCGCCGAACAGCGGATCAGCTTCGGCGACGGTGTGTACGGCAGCGAAACCGCGATGGCGCCCAGGATCGGCAGTCGCGGCGAGGACGACGGCTATCTGGTGACACTGACCACCGACATGAACGACGACGCGTCCTACTGCCTGGTGTTCGACGCGGCCCGCATCGAAGACGGCCCGGTCTGCAAAATCGCACTGCCGGAAAGGATCTCCAGCGGAACCCACTCGACCTGGGTGGCCGGGTCGGAGGTCCGGCGCTGGCGGGAGACCGACACGGCCGCGGACGCCGTCGGCCTGGGGTGACCGGCCGGCGTCACCGGGGCGGCAGTATCTGGAACCCCTTGAGGATCTCCTCGGAGTCCTTCACGTAGCTCTGGTTGTCGGCTTTGACGGTCTGCACCGTGACCGACGCGACGTAGTAGGAGTCACCGCCCCGGTAGACCACCCCCAGCGAGGTCGCCTTCCGCGCCGGAATCGGCGGCAGCTTCTTGCCGAGCTTCATCTCCGGGGTGGTGTAGGACGAGGAAAGCGCCGGCGCGCCGCACACCTTCGTGGGCGTGGACTCGACGTCGGTCAGCTTGAGCTTCTTGACCAGCTGATCGGTCTGCGCCTGCAGGATCTGTTCGGGCTTGCCGACATCCGGGGGCGCCTTCTGCAGGGTCACCACCGCATTCGGGGTGAATCCCTCGGCGGCGAGTTTGGGGTTGCGGATGGCGAATCGAATCTGCTCGGAGTCCATCTGGGTGGAGCGCTCCCAGCCGTCCGGCACCGGGATACGCAGCTTCGGCTCCTGGTCGGTGCGGGTCGGGATGTCGGAGAGCTGAGCCGACACCGTCGCGCACTTCTCGGCACTGGGCTTGTTGCCCGAACAGCCGGCGGCCGAGACCGCGAGGCAGGAGGCCAGCACGACCGCCACCACCTTCGGGGTGGGTCTCATCACTGTGCTCATGTGCAATCCTTCCAAGCCCGCGCCAAGCCCGCGCCAAGCCCGCGCCAAGCCCGCGCCAGCCTACCGGCGCCCTGTGGGCGAAGCCTCCGTCCGGGCCTTCGCGGTCATTCGGCCATCGCCGACACCAGCGTCCACAACGAGCAGGCCAGCACCGCGGCCGCGAACACCGCACCGACGTAGAGGCCGTAGCCGGCGCTGACCGGCGGTGCGACGTTGAGGTGGAAGTACCACCACGTCAGCACGGCAACCAGAGCCGAGACGACGGCGGCGGCGGCCGCGGCGAGTCGGCGCGCCACTCCCCTGGCGGCCATCGCCCCGAGCACGATGAGCACCGAGGACAGCAGCACGATCAGTTGGCCGGCCCCGAACCTCGGCGGCAGATCGATGCTCCCCAGGGTGCCCCCGATGGCGCTGGCACGTCCGCCGCCCCCGGCCGCGGTGGTCAGCCAGGGCAACCACGTGCTGGCCGAGAGGCCGGCGGCGAAGAGCGCGACCAGCCAGCCGGGCCGCAGTCGTGTCATGGTCCAGACGATAATCGCAGTCCGGACCACCCGACCTGACGCGACCGGCCCGGGTTTGGCAGTAGCGTTTTCCTCATGCGCGACCACATCATCGTCTGCGGCGACGATGCACTCGCGAGGCGGATCATCGACGAACTCAGCGACGACGAGTTGTCGTTGGTGGTGTTGCAGTCCCCGACCGCCCTGGAGGCCGCCGGCATCCGGACGGCCCACGCGGTGATCGCCGCGTCCCCGGACGATTCGGTCAATCTCGAGGTGGCGCTGCTGGCACGCCAGGCCAGCCCGACAGTGCGGGTGGTGACCCGGTTGTCGAACACCGTTCTGCACCAGGCCATGCAGGACGGCATCGGGCCCGGTGCGGTGCTCGACGTCGCCGATCTGGCCGCCCCCTCCGTGGTCGAGGCCCTGCTCGGGCACACCGCCCACACGATCACGGCCGGCGGGGTCGACTTCGTCGTCTCCAGCGCCACCGCATCACGCACCGGAACGCTGCGGGAGACGTACGGCCGGCTGGCGCCGGTCGCGGTCATCCGGGGCGCGAATTCGCCCGATCCCGGCGAGGTTATCGCCTGCCCACGGCTCGACGAGGTCGTCTATCCGGGCGACCGGACCACCATCATGGGCCGCGCCGAGGAACTCGGCGCCCACGGTCTGCGCGAGGCCGCCGACGCCTCGGAGGTGGTGCACCGCTCGCCGCCGATGCGGGCCGTCGACAGAGCGCGGGCCTTCCGCGACGACCTCAACCCGATCTTCTTCCGCGCCCTGGCGGTCATCGCCGCATGGCTGCTGGGATCGACGCTGATCATCCGATTCTCCTACCAGCCCCGGATGGGATGGGTGGACGCGTTGGCCTTCACCACCGAGACGCTCACCACCGTCGGCTACGGCGAGTTCGACCTGTTGGGCCAACCGACGTGGCTGCGGCTGTGGGGCGTGGTGATGATGCTCAGCGGCATCGCGCTGATATCGGTGACCGTCGCCTTCATCGCCGACGCGCTGCTGTCACAGCGTCTCTACCAGGCCGAGAGCCGCCAACTCGTCAGCCACCTGCGCGGGCACTTCGTGGTCGTGGGACTGGGGTCGTTCGGCATCCGGGTGGCCGGCATGCTCAAGGACGCCGGGCACGCGGTCGTGGTCGTCGAACGCAGCGAGGACAACCGGTACGTGTCCACGGCAGAGGAGCTGTGCATCCCGGTCATCATCGGTGACGCGACCCTGCGCACCACGCTCGCCAACGCTCGCGCCGACCAGGCCCGCGCGGTCGCCGTGCTGACCGAGGACGACATGGTGAACATCGAGACCGGCCTGGTCCTGCGCGCGATGACCGGCTCCGCGCCCGAGTCCCGAACACCGACGGTGCTGCGGATCTACGACAAAGCCCTCGGGACCGCGGTCGGCCACCGACTGGACTTCGACCACGTGCGCTCCACCGTCGACCTGGCCACTCCCTGGTTCGTGGGGGCGGCGATGGGCCTCGATGTCCTGGGCACCTTCTCGGTGGGGCAGCAGTCGTTCATGGTGGGCGGGGTGGTGGTCCAGTCCGGCAGCGACCTGGACGGCATGCGGATTGCCGAGTTGCCCGTGCAGATCCGGGTCATCGCCACGCGGCGCGACGGCGGCGCACCCGAGTTGTACCCGCGTCGCGAGACCGAGTTGCGGGCCGAGGACACCGCCTACCTGGTCGGCCCCTACCACCTCTTGCTCGTCGTGCTCCGCAAGGGTCAGCGCGGGCAGCCCGGCAGGGCACATCCCCCGACGAGCGTGACCGAGGGACTCGGTCTCAGCGACCGCCTCGGCTGAGCCGGGCGCGCCTCACTGCCCGAAAACCGACACGAAATTCCGCAGCGAGGTCTGGATGTCGCCGCGCAGTGCCGCGGCCACCACGATCCCGATCGGGCCGAACAGGGCGGGGCCGCCGAGGTGGACGTCCATGGTGACGACCGAGGCGGCCCCGTCCCCGTCGTTGGGGCGGACCTTTCCGATGAGCTTGATCTTGACTCCGCCAACACCAATTCCGTTGAGAGTCATGGACTCCGGCGGCTTGAAGTTGACGATCGTCCACTTGACCCGATTGGCCATGCCCCGGACCTCGACGATGGACTCCACGACGGAGCCCTTGCCGAGGTTTTCCGGTGGCTTGGACCGCCACACCCGGTGAATGGTGAGCCATTCCTTGTACCGGGAGAGGTCGGAGGCGTGTCTCCACGCCTCCTCTGGCGGCAGCGGAACGTCTACCGAGACCGAGACCTTCGCCATCGAGCTAAGCCATCGCCCCGGCGATACCTACTCGGCGGTGCCGGTGACGGCACCCTTGGCGGTCTCGGCGGCGCCGGCGACGGCGTCCTTGGCGGTCTCGGCGACGCCGGTCACGGCGTCCTTGGCGGTGGAAGCGGCCTCGCCGGCCTTCTCAGCCGCGCTCTGAGCGACGTCCTGGACCTTGTCGACGGTCTCGCTGACGGTTTCCATGGCCTTGTCGGCGAGGTCCTTGGCCTTGTCGAAGAATGATGACATTGATTTACCTTTCCTGGTGCTGCGGGGTTGCGGGCGCCGTCCGGTGGCCCGGGCGACATCCCGGGCGTCAATCTACGCACCGCGGTCGGACTGCCGCCACACCAGGCGGGGTTCGCCCAGAATCCGGCCCTGGATCCACCAGGACGCCTCGATCAGCGCCGCCGCCGCCAGGCCGATCGCGACAGCACCCGCCGTCGCCTCGCCATCGGACGGGTCGAGCATGAACTTCTCCCGCGCCAGCGGCAGCGCGAAGATCACGACGTAACCCAGAGCGGACCCGGCGACCAGAGCGATGCGCCACCACTGGTAGGGCCGGGCCACCACGGCCAGCACCCATACCGCCCCGATCAGCAGAGTGATGAGCGCCGAGGTGGATGCCTGCATCTGCTGCTGGGCGGTGCCGTCGCTGCCCGGATACGCCATCAGGTAGGACAGGAACGTCGACAGCCCGACGATGGCGCCGGAGGGCAGCGCGGAGGTCATCACCCGCCGGACGAAGCCGGTGCGGGCTCGTTCGTTGTTGGGTGCCAGCGACAGGACGAACGCCGGGATGCCGATGGTGAACCAGGCCGCGATGGTGACGTGGATCGGCTGGAAGGGGTAGAGCAGCGGTTCGGTGTGCCCGAAGTGGGAGATCAGGCCGGCGATACCGACCAGCAGTGCCAGCAGGACCGAGTAGACGGTCTTGGTGAGGAACAGGTTGGAGACCCGTTCGATGTTGCCGATCACCCGCCTGCCCTCGCCGACCACATAGGGCAGGGTGGCGAACTTGTTGTCCAGCAGGACGATCTGGGCCACGGCGCGGGATGCCGGGCTTCCCGATCCCATCGCGACGCCGATGTCGGCGTCCTTGAGCGCCAGCACGTCGTTGACGCCGTCGCCGGTCATCGCGACGGTGTGATCGCGGGACTGCAGGGCGTGCACCATGGCACGCTTCTGGTCCGGCCGCACTCTGCCGAAGGTGGTGTACTCGGCCATGGTGTCGGCCAGTGCGCCCGGATCCTCCGGTAGCTCCCGGGCGTCCAGGGTCTCCCCGCGCAGGCCGAGTGATCCGGCCACCGCACCGACCGACACCGCGTTGTCTCCGGAGATCACCTTGACGGTGACATGTTGGGAGGCAAAGTATTCCAGGGTGTCGCGGGCATCCGGGCGCACCCGCTGCTCAAGGACCACCAGCGCGACGGGGGTCACCCGCCCGGGCGCCTGGGGACTGTCGACGCTCAGGTCGGAGGCTCCGAGCAGGAGCACCCGCAACCCCTGCGCGCCGATCTGTTCGGCCTGCTCGGCCGCCGGGGAGCCGGGTTCCAGCAGCACGTCGGGAGCCCCGATCACCCAGTTGCCGTGCGGGCCGTAGGACGCGCCGCTCCACTTGGTGGCGGACTTGAACGGCGCCGTCGCGGTCGCGGTCCAGCCGGGGGCCGTCGGGTAGGCCTCCGCGATGGCCTGCATGCTGGCGTTGGGTCGGGCGTCGTCGGCGGCCAGTGCCGACAGCGCCGCCCCGACCTGGTCGGCGCCGGCCCCGGTCAGCGTCTTGGCTTCGGCCAGTCGCATCCCGTTCTCGGTGAGCGTGCCGGTCTTGTCGGCACACACCACGTCCACCCGGGCCAGGCCCTCGATGGCGGGCAGTTCCTGCACCAGGCACTGGCGCCGGCCCAACCGGATGACACCGACGGCGAAGGCGATGGAGGTCATCAGAACCAGGCCCTCGGGCACCATCGGGACCAGCGCGCCGACCATCCGCAGCACCGACTCGCGCCAGCCGACGTGGGTGAGGAACAACTGGGTGTAGATCACCAGCAGTCCGGTGGGCCACAGCAGATAGGTGATGAACTGCAGGATCTTGTCGATCCCGTTCCGCAGTTCGGATTTCACCAGCGTGAACTTGCTGGCCTCCTCGGCCAACCGTGCCGCGTAGGCCTCCCGGCCCACTTTGGTGGCGCGGTAGGCGCCGGTGCCGGCAACCACGAAACTGCCCGACATCACCGGGTCGCCGGCGCCCTTGCCGATGGCGTCGGCCTCACCGGTCAGCAGCGACTCGTCGACCTCCAGGGTCGCGGCTTCGAGCAGTTCGCCGTCGACGACGATCTGGTCGCCGGGACCGATCTCGATGACGTCGTCGAGCACCACCTGGTTCGGCGGCAGTTCGGCGGTTCCGGACCGGCGGCGAACCATGGGTTTGGCCTGACCGACGATCGCCAGGTTGTCAAGAGTCTTCTTGGCCCGCAGTTCCTGGATGATTCCGATGGCGCTGTTGGCGACGATCAGCAGGCCGAACAGCCCGTTGATCAGCGATCCGGTGGCCAGCACGATCGCGAACAACACCCCGAGGATGGCGTTGATCCGGGTGAGGACGTTGGAGCGCACGATATCGGCGACGCTGCGTGAGGCGCGACTGGGAACGTCGTTGGTCTTGCCCTCGGCGACCCTGGCGGCCACCTCGGCATCGGACAGGCCGGCGGCGATGCTCAGCGTCATCTGATCCGTCTCTCTTCGCGCAAGCGGCTCATCGGGTGAAGGTCCCCATCCGGTCTTGGTCGAAGTACTCCAGCGTGAGCCGGTCCCCGGCGAAACGGGCCTCCGAAACGCTTCCGGGCGGGGCGTTTTCGCCCTGGAGTTCAAAAGTGAAGACGTCGCCGTCGAAGTGCCGCAGCGGGTACACCTGCGGGCGCGGCCCGAGCGCGAGGCGCAGTGCGCCGCCGGACTCGGTGACCACCGCCGGTCCCCAGTAGCTGTTGGCGTAACTGCCGACGTAGGAGCGCAGCGGCCGGGGCGGTGCGGCGTCGGCGGGCGCCGGCTTGCCGGCCAGTTCCCCGAGGGGCCGCTCGGACGGTGCGAACGCCTCGGCGTAGAGGCGGCGCCAATCCTGCCGTATCCGGCCGAACTGGACGAGGTCGGCGAACTCGGCGGTGAGGGTCTCGGGGACCCCGGTGGGGGTGGCGTTGGTGAGCGCCACGATGGCGACATCCGCCGAGGGGATCATGACGAAGTTGGTTGCCGCGCCCACCGCGAACGCCCCCGAGTGACTGAAATCCATCCGGCCGGCCGACGTCGTGCCGATGTTGAACCCGTAGCCGTAGAACCCCGGCCGCATCGCGGGATCCTCCGGGGGGTGGGAGACCGCTTGGGGGGTCAGGGCCGCCAGCAGCGCGCTGGATTCGACGATCCGGGCGCCGTTGTAGCTGCCGCCGGCGAGCACCATCGCCAGCCAGCGCGCCATATCGTCGACCGAGGCGCTGACGCCGCCGGCCGGGGACTGCGCGTCGGGGTCGCGGGTGTAGCGCGGTTGGTAGCCGCCGTCGATGCGGACGTGGCCCACGGCTCTGTTGGGCCGGGCCTGGTAGTCGCCGAACCGGGAACTGGTCGATCCCATGCCCAGGGGCCGGTAGAGCACCTGTTCGGACAGGTCCTCCCAGGGCTTCCCGGCCGCGGCGGCGACCGCCTCGGCAGCAGCGGTCACGCCGAAGTTGGTGTAGGCGTACGAGGTTCGAAACGCCGAAAGCGGCAGCAGGCGAAGCCGTTCCAGGATCGTCCGCCTGTCATAGCCGAGGTCTTCGAGCATGTCGCCGGCGTGCTCGGGCAGGCCGGACCGGTGCGCGAACAGGTCGCCGACGGTGAGCATGCGGGTCGCTGCGGGATCGGACAGCGCGAACCAGGGCAGGTGCGCCTGCACCGGACTGTCCCAGCCGCTGACGGCCCGCGCGCCGACCTGGTGGGCCACCACGGTGGCGGCGATCGGCTTGGACAGCGAGGCCAACTGGAAGACGGTGCCGGCGTCGACCTTGTCGGACGTGCGGATGTCACGAACGCCGAACCCCTTGGCGTAGACGGTCTTTCCGCCGTGGACCACCGCCACCGCCATCCCCGGGATGCCGGACGATCTCATCAGCTCTTCGGCGAGACCGTCCAGTTCGGCGACCGCGTTGTCGACGGCGTTGTCCGGCAGCGGCAGCGCGGCGGCGAGTTGCGGCGACTCATCGGCCACCGTCGCGTTCGGCGACTCATCGGCAACCGTCGCGTTCGGCGCGCGGTCGGGCCCGGAACAGGCGGTCAAGGCGATGAGCAGCACGGCGGCGGCGGTTCGCCGGGCTCGGCTCAAAACCGCCACCAGGGCTCGACGGTGGACCGGCCGGGCACCACCCGGCCCCCGGGCCGTGGGATGGCCACATCGACCCCGGCGCCGGCCGCCGACTCCAGGAGTCGCTCGGCAGGTTCGGCCCACGGATGCGGGGCGAGCCGGAACGTGCCCCAGTGGATCGGGACCAGCACTCCTGCCGCGTTGAGGTCCAGGTGCGCCTGCACCGCTTCCTCGGGGTTCATGTGGATATCCGGCCAGGACCGGTTGTAGGCGCCGATCGGCAGCAGGGTGAGGTCGAACGGCCCGTGCGCCGAGCCGATCTCGGTGAAACCGCCGGTGTAGCCGGAATCTCCGCCGAAGTAGGCGCGGTGCTGTGGTCCGGCGATCACCCATGACGCCCACAGCGTGTTGTTGCGGGACAGGAACCGGCCGGAGAGGTGCCGTGCCGGCGCGCAGGTGAGGGTGAGGTCGGCGATCACACAGTCCCCGCCCCAGTCCCGTTCGACGATGCGCCGCGCCGGTATTCCCCACGCCCTCAGGTGGGCGCCGACACCCAGTGGGGTGACGAACACGCAGCTCTGGGTGCGCGCCAGCGTCCGCACGGTGTCCATGTCGAGATGGTCGTAGTGATCGTGGCTGATCACCACCGCGTCCAGGGCCGGCAGCGCTTCCAGTGCCAGGGGCGGCGGATGCAGCCGCTCGGGACCGAGCGTCCGCGACGGCGAGCAGCGCCGGCTCCACACCGGATCGGTGAGCAGTCGGTAGCCGTCGATCTCCACCAGTGCCGTGGCGTGGCCGAGCCAGGTGGCGCTGAGCGGGGCGACGGTGGTGTGCGGTGCGGGCTCGGCCAGTGGGATATCGCCCTTCGGCACGCTGTGCGCGCGGCTTGTCAACATCTCGAAGAGCAGCATCCGGTTCTCTTCGACGTCGAGTTTGATCGGGGATGCCGGTTCCTGGTTGCGAAACGCCCCGCCGCGGTAGTTGGGCGACCCCTCAGCGGCGGCGTGCAGGGCGGCCGGGTCGGCGCCCAGTGCCGCCGGGGAGTCACGCAGCGCCCGCAGCGCCCATCCGCCGGCCGCCAGCGAGGCGGTTCCGGCCGCCTGGCGCGCCGCGGCTTTCGCGCCGGGCAGCAGCGTGGTGAGGTCGGGCAGGGCTGGCACGTCTCAGGTTCCCTGGAACCTCGCGGCGCGCTTCTCGATCCGGGCGACCTGCGCTTCGATGACGTCGTGACTCGTCCAGGCCCGGTCGAAGAGATCCTTGTGCGCGGCGGCCTGATCCTCGTAGGCGCCGTCGTCGTTGAGAACCCGCTTGGAGTGCCGCAGCGACAGGGGCGCCAGCCCGGCGATCTCGGCGGCCCAGGCCTGCGCGTCGGCCAACGTGCCGATCCGGTTCGCCATCCCGGTCAGCAGCGCGGTGCCGGCATCGAGTTTCTCGGCGGCCAGGAGCATGGCCCGGGCGCGGCCGTGTCCGGCCAGCGAGGCCAGCCGCCGGATGCTCCAGTTGTCCAGGGCCAGGCCGTATCTGGCGATCGGGAACTGGAAGTAGGCAGCCGGGTCGACCACTCTGAGGTCACACACCATGGCGAGCTGGACACCGGCGCCGATGGCGGGGCCGTTGACCGCAGCGATCACCGGCACGGGCACCGCGTCGATCGCCTTGTTCAGCGCGATGGCCTTGTCCGGGAAGTCGGCGGCGAACACGTCGCCGGACAGGTCCGCCCCCGCGCAGAAGACGCTGCCCGCCCCGGTCAGCACGATCGCCCGGACGTCCTCGGCGGCGGCTTTCTCCACCGCCTCGCGCAATGCGTCGACGAGTTCGGAGTTCAGCGCGTTGCGCCGTTCGGGCCGCCGCAACTCGATGGTCGCGACGTCACCGGCCCGGTCGATTCCGATCATGGGGGCCAAGCCTACGTGTCGGTTCGGACCCACCTAACGCCCGCCGAACCGGATCGCGTAGACGAGGATGAACAGGTTGACCCCGAGCATGACAAGGGCCTGCAGCGCTTCGGCCGGTGAATCCCCGGACCGGGCGCGGACCGCGACGCCGGCCAGCATGAGCAGGCTCAGGCCGCCCGCCGCGGCGACGGTCAGGCCGGGCACGAAGAAGCCCAGGATCAGCCCCAGCGCCCCGAGCACCTCGAGGAACCCGGTGAATCTCCGGAGTCCGGCCAACCCGTAGCGGTCGAACTCCTCGGCCATCGCGCCGCCGAGGAGAACACTGAGGCCGTAGAAGAAAAACGCGACGATGGAGACGATTCTCAGCAGCTCGTAGAGCGCGCGCATGAAGTTCCGATCGGCTATCGTCCTGGTACAGACACACCTCTGACTGCAAGGGCGCGCATGTCAACTCACGTTCTGTCGAGCCTACTTCAGGTCATCGTCGGGCTCGGTCTCCTCAACGTCTGGCTGGTGCGCGCCCGCTCCTCGACGGCCTACCGCGGTGGTGCGGCACAGTCGCTCAAGGAGGAATTCGCCGTCTACGGCCTGCCCGAGTGGACCTTCTATCTCGTCGGCGGGTTGAAGGTCATCGCCGGTGTGCTGCTGATCGTCGGCGTCTGGGTTCCCGGTCTGGTCCGCCTGCCGGCGGCGGTGGTCGCGGTGCTGATGGTCGGTGCTCTGGCCATGCACGCCAAGGCCAAGGATCCGGCGTCCAAATACCTGCCGGCACTGTCGGTGCTGCTGATGTCAGTGGCCATCCTGCTGCTGAACTGAGGAGTTCGGCCCGCCGGCGGATGCCAGCAATGCGCACACCTCCTCGTCGGAGGTCTGCCCGAAGTCGTCGTAGCCCTGGCCCACCGCGGTGAAACCCCTCGGCGCGCCCAGACACACCACGTCGTCGGCCACCTCCCGCAGAGCGGCGATGGTGTCCGGGGCGCCGATCGGAGCGGCCAGCACCACCGTCTGCGCACCCTGCGCGCGGGCCACCAGGGCGGCGGCCCGCGCGGTCGCCCCGGTGGCGAACCCGTCGTCGACGATCACCGCGACCCGCCCGGCCAGCGGCAGTCCGGGCTCGCCGCCTCGGTAGGCCTCGACCCGGCGCCGCAGTTCGGCGCGTTCGGCCTCCTCGACCGAGGCGATGGCCTCGGCGCTCAGCCCGGTTCGGTGCAGCACGGCATCGTTGAGGACCCGGACCCCGCCCTCACCGATCGCGCCGAAGGCCAGTTCCGGCCGGTGAGGCACGCCGAGCTTGCGGACCACCAGCACATCCAGCGGGGCGTCCAGGGCCGCGGCCACCTCCCGGGCCACCGGGACCCCGCCGCGCGGCAGGCCCAGCACGACGACGTCCCGCCCCCGGTAGTCCCGCAGCGCCGAGGCCAGATGACGGCCGGCGTCGGCCCGGTCGGCGAAACGCTTCACCCTTCGATTGTGCGCCTGGCTGCGAAGAACTCTCAGGCCAGCGAGTCGATCCAGGCCCGGTGCAGGGCGGCGTATCGGCCCCGGGCGCCGATCAGCGCCGCCGGAGCGCCGTCCTCGACGATCCGTCCGTGTTCCAGGACCAGCACCCGGTCGGCGATCTCGACCGTGGAGAGCCGGTGGGCGATGATCACCGCGGTGCGCCCGGCCAGCACGGTGCGCAGGGCGCGTTGCACCTGACGCTCGCTGGGGATGTCCAGCGAGGAGGTGGCCTCGTCGAGGATCAGCACCGCCGGGTCGGCCAGGAAGGCGCGGGCGAAGGCCACGAGTTGCCGCTGCCCGGCCGAGAGCCGCCCGCCCCGGGTGGCGACGTCGGTGTCGTAGCCGTCGGGCAGCGCGTCGATGAACTCCTCGGCGCCCACCGCCACGGCCGCCGCCCGGACCTCGTCGTCGGTGGCATCGGGGCGGCCGAAGCGGATGTTGTCGGCGACGGTGCCGGAGAACAGGAAGTTCTCCTGGGTGACCATCACCACACGGCGGCGCAGGTCGCTCTGGGCGAGCGCGCGCAGATCCACCCCGTCGAGGGTGACCGAACCGGCGTCGGGGTCGTAGAACCGGGCGATCAGTTTGGCGATGGTGGTCTTGCCCGCACCGGTGGTGCCCACCAGGGCGACGGTCTGGCCGGCCGGCACCGACAGCGTGAGCCCCGGCAGCACCGGACGGTCGGGCACGTAGCCGAATTGAACTGCAGCAAAACCGATCTCGCCGCGCACCGAGTCCAGCTCGACCGGCTGATCCGGGTCGGCGATGGCCGGTTGCACGGCCAGCACGCCGGCGATCTTCTCCAGCGCCGAGGACGCCGACTGGAAGGTGTTGAAGAACTGGGATATCTCCTCCATCGGCTCGAAGAACATCCGCAGGTACAGCAGGAACGCCGTCAGCGTCCCGATGGTCATCTCGTCGTGCAGCACCCGGTGGCCGCCGTAGAGCAGCACCACCCCGGTGGTCAGGTTGCCGATCAGCTTGACCGACGGCATGAACACCGCAAGCAGTCGCAGGGCGCGCTCGTTGAGGTCGCGGTACTCCTCGGCCAGTTCGGCGAAGATCTCCTGGTTGCGCGGCTGCCGGCGGTAGGCCTGCACGGCTTTGATCCCGGTCATGGTCTCGACGAACTGCACGATCACCCGCGCCGAACTCTCCCGCACCCGGCGGTAGTTGGCGGCCGACTCGGCGGCGAACCAGCGCACCAGGATCACCAGGACGGGGACGGCCGTCAGGCACAGCAGTCCCAGCCGGGCGTCGAGCACGACCAGCAGGACCGCGGTGCCGCCCAGCGTCAGAGCGGCGGTGACCAGGCTGTCGAAGCCGGTCTCCAGCATCTCCTGGATGGCTTCGACGTCGCTGGTGGACCGGCTGACCACCCGGCCGGAGGTGTAGCGGTCGTGGAAAGCGACGTCGAGGCGGCCGAAGTGCCGGAACAGCCGGCGGCGCACCTCCAGCAGCATCTGCTGACCGATCCGCCCCGACGCGGCGAGGAAGGCCATCCGGCTCAGCGCCTGCACCGCGACCAGTCCGCACAGTCCGGCGACCACCGCGATCAGCTCACCTGACGAGCCGCCCGACAGCAGCGGCGGGATCGCGTGGTCGATGCCGCGCTTGACCATCAGCGGGATGGCAAGCCGCGCAACGTTTTCGACGACCACCAACAACGCCAGCGCCGCCAGGACGGTTCGGTAGGGGCGCAGCAGTTCACCGAGCAGCGCGCGGGCCTGCGCGCCGCCGGCGCGAAGTTCCCCGGACTGCTCGTCGAGCCGGCCCCGCCAGTCGCTCACCTGCCGCCGCCTTCGGACGCCGCGTACCCGTGGGGTTCGCGGCCGGTGCGCCCCTGGGTCTCGTCGTAGGCGTCGGCGAGTTGACGGCGGGCGTCGCCGTCCTCCCAGTCCGGGCGCGGTTCGGCCCCGTCGTCGATTTCGTCCTCGGCGGCCAGCAGGTAGCGGTAGCGCGGAACGCTCGCCAGCAGTTCCTCGTGCGTGCCGATGTGGGTGAACGTGTGATACCCGCCGCCGGCGGACTCCAGCAGCGCCACCCGGTCGGCCAGCAGCACCGTGGAGGCGCGGTGGGCCACCACGATCGCGGTCACCCCGGCCAGGGCGCGCCGAAGCGCCTCGGTCACGACGGCTTCGGTGTGCACATCCAGGGCCGAGAGGGTGTCGTCCAGCACCAGCACCCTGGGCCGGGCCAGGATCGCGCGGGCCAGCGCGAGTCGCTGGCGCTGCCCGCCGGACAGGCTCATGCCCTGCTCGCCGATGCGGGTGTCCAGACCGAACGGCAGGTCGTAGACGAACTGCGCGGCGGCGATCCCGACCGCCCGGTCGACCTCGGCCTCGCCCGGGAGATCCCCGTCGGACCGGCCCAGGGCGAGGTTCTCGGCCGCCGACATCGAGAACAGCGTCGGGTCCTCGAAGGCCACCGCCACCGCCCGCCGCAGCGCCGGCAGCGACAACTCGCGGATGTCGACCCCGTCGAGGCGGATCGCGCCCTCGGTGACGTCGTAGAGCCTGGGCAGCAGCATGGCCAGCACCGACTTGCCCGAACCGGTGGCGCCCACCAGTGCGAGGGTCTCCCCCGGTTCGACGACCAAACTCAGGTGCCGCAGCACCGGGCCGTCGTCGGTGAAACCGAACCCGGCGTCGTCGAACTCGACCCGCCCGGCGGTCGGAACCTCGGTCCGCGGACCGTCGGTGATCTCCACGGGCGCGTCGAAGATCTCGGCGATCCGGTCGGCGGCGGTCATCGCCTCCTGGGTCATCGCCCACAGGAAGCCCAGCGAGGCGATCGGCCACACCAGCGACAGCATCATGGTGATGAACGCCACCAGTGTTCCCATGCTGACCCGCCCGTGGCCGACGGCATAGGCGCCCAGTCCGAGCACGACGATCAGCGAGATGTTGGGGATCGCCTCCAGCAGCGTCCAGAACCGCGCCGACACCGAGACCTTGCGGATCCCGGTGTCGTACAGCGCCGTCGCCTGCTCGTCGAAGCGGTCGTAGACGTAGTCCTCCCGGCCGAACGACTTCACCGCCCGCATCCCCAGCGCGGCCTCCTCGACCGCGGTGGCGACGTGGCCGGCCTGGTCCTGGGCGGTTCGGGACAGCAGGGTGAAGGTGCGCTCGAAGCGCAGCATGGTCACGGTCACCGGCACGATCGAGGCCAGCACCACCACCCCCAAGGGCCAGTACATCGTCAGCAGGATCGCGGTGACCACCGCGATCTGCAGCACGTTGAGCATCAGGAAAATCAGCCCGAAGGCCAGTAGCCGCCGAATCGTGCTGAGGTCGTTCATGATTCGCGACAGCAGCTGCCCGGACTGCCAGTGGCCGTGGAAGGACACCGGCAGCACCTGCAGCCGGGCGTAGAGATCCTTGCGGATGTCGGTCTCGACGCCCACGGTGGCCCGCGAGACCAGCCAGCGGCGGGTGAACCACAGCAGGGCCTCGGCGACGCCGAACACCACCGCCACCGAGCCGAGCGCCCACAGTCCGTGCGGGTCGCGCCGTTGCACCGGGCCGTCGATCACCGCCTTGGTCAGCAGCGGAATCACCACGGTGGTGACCAGGCTGAGCATCGCGATCAGGACCATCGCGATCCAGCGCCACCGGTAGGGCAGCAGATACGGCGCCAGTCGCAGCAGGTCGGTGGCCGCGCGGCGGTGGACCGGTGCCGGGGCGATCGGCGGATCCGATCGCAGCGAGGTGGGGTCCACGACCGAATCGTGTCACGGCCATGCCTCCCGCCCGCGGGCGCGCCGATCCGGCACTATGGGGTGGTGGACAGCGCTGTGAACTCCGGGGCCTCCCCGCGCGTGCTCGTCGTCGACGACGACCCCGACGTGCTGGCCTCGCTGGAACGCGGGCTGCGGCTTTCCGGCTTCGAGGTGGCCACCGCCGTGGACGGCGCCGAGGCGCTGCGCAGCGCCACCGAGAACCGGCCGGACGCCATCGTGCTGGACATCAACATGCCGGTGCTGGACGGGGTGAGCGTGGTGACCGCTCTGCGGGCGATGGACAACGACGTTCCGGTGTGTGTGCTCTCGGCCCGCAGTTCGGTCGACGACCGGGTGGCCGGCCTGGAGGCCGGCGCCGACGACTACCTGGTCAAGCCGTTCGTGCTGGCCGAACTGGTGGCGCGGGTCAAGGCGCTGCTGCGCCGCCGGGGCTCCAGCGCGACGTTCTCCTCCGAGACCATCCAGGTGGGCGCGCTGGAGGTGGACATCCCCGGCCGGCGGGCCCGGGTCAACGGCGTCGACGTCGATCTGACCAAACGCGAGTTCGACCTGCTGGCGGTGCTGGCCGAGCACAAGACCGCGGTGCTGAGCCGGGCGCAACTGCTGGAACTGGTCTGGGGCTACGACTTCGCCGCCGACACCAACGTCGTCGACGTCTTCATCGGCTATCTGCGCCGGAAGCTCGAGGCCGGCGGCGCGCCGCGGTTGCTGCACACCGTCCGCGGGGTCGGATTCGTATTACGCACGCAGTAGGCCCGGGCTGATGCTCTCCTGGATCGTCCGGCGCACGCCGTCCCTGCGCACCAGGGTCGCGTTCGCGACCGCGATCGGCGCCGCCATCGTGGTGACCATCGTCGGCACCATCGTCTGGATCGGCATCACCAACGACCGCCTCGAGCGGCTGGACCGCCGGCTGGACGAGGCGGCCGGTTTCGCGGTGCCCTTCGTGCCGCGCGGCCTGGAGCAGATCCCGCCGTCGCCCAACGTCCGGGACGTGGTGATCACCGTGCACCGGGGCAGCGAGGTGCGGTCGAACTCCGATGTCGTACTGCCCGAACTCGAAACCGACTACGCCACCACCGTCGTCGACGGGGTGCGCTACCGGGTCCGCACGGTGGTGATCCCCTACCCCGAGCCGCCCACCACGCTGCAGGTCGGCGCGACCTATGACGACACCATCGCCGACACCAACAACCTGCACCGGCGGGTGCTGCTGATCTGCCTCTTCGCCATCGGGGCGGCGGCGGTGCTGGGCTGGCTGCTGGCCGCCTTCGCCGTCCGGCCGCTGCGCCGGCTGGCCCAGCAGACCCGGGCGATCGACGCCGGCGACGTGGCGCCCTACGTCGACGTCAGCGGCGCCACCGAGGCCGTCGAGATCGGCGAGGCGCTCAAGGGCCTGCTGGTCCGGATCTGGACCGAGCAGGACCGGACCAAGGCCGCACTGGCCTCGGCCCGCGACTTCGCGGCGGTCTCGGCCCACGAGTTGCGCACCCCGCTGACCGCGATGCGGACCAATCTCGAGGTGCTCTCGACCCTGGACCTGCCCGCCGAGCAGCGCGGGGAGGTGATCGGTGACGTGATCCGCACCCAGAGCCGGATCGAGGCGACACTGGGTGCGCTGGAACGGCTCGCCCAGGGGGAGTTGTCCACCGCCGCCGATCAGGTGCCGGTCGACGTCACCGAACTGCTCGACCGCGCCGCCCACGACGCGATGCGGGTCTACCCCGACCTGACGGTGTCGCTGGCCCCGTCGCCGACCTGCATCATCATCGGCCTTCCGGCCGGGCTGCGACTGGCGGTGGACAACGCGATCGCCAACGCGGTCAAGCACGGCGGTGCCACCCAGGTCCGGTTGTCGGCGGTCAGTTCCCGCGACGGCGTGCAGATCGCCGTCGACGACAACGGGTGCGGAGTGCCTCAAGCCGAACGGAAGGCGGTCTTCGGGCGCTTCGCCCGCGGCTCGACGGCGTCCCGTTCGGGTTCGGGCCTGGGTTTGGCCCTGGTCGCCCAGCAGGCCGAATTACACGGCGGCACAGCCACCTTGGAGGACAGCGCGCTGGGCGGGGTCCGGCTGGTGCTGCGGCTGCCCCCGCCGATCTGAGCGGCGCGTCAGTCGCCCTCGGGTATTTCCCCGAACTCGCCGGCCTCGCCGGCCTTC
>NZ_JBBATF010000009.1:20180-38484 GCF_040398885.1 Mycobacterium sp.
GGCGCGTCAGTCGCCCTCGGGTATTTCCCCGAACTCGCCGGCCTCGCCGGCCTTCGCGCCGACCGTGCAGGTGACCCGCCGGATCATCATGGCCAGTGTCAGCAGCAGGCCCAGTGTGAAGGCCAGGCCCGTCAGCCACCAGTTCACGTCGTGCATCAACGTGATCCGATCTCGCGCGACCCGGCCGGCAGGTCGGCGATCGCCTGCTCCCTGCTGGTCCGTCGGACGGTCAGGACGGCGATCGCAAAGGCGACCCCCGAGCCGGCCAGAAAGGCCAGCAGGTACCACAACCATTGTGTGACGAAAGCCATCTCGTGCTACTCCCCCTCCACTTGTCGGGCTCAGTTGACGGTGATCTCGGTGCGCCGGTTCTCGGCGCGGCCCTCGGCCGTTTTGTTGCTGGCGACCGGCTGGGACGACCCGACCCCCTTGGACGTGACCGACCCGGCCGGGACACCCTGGGAGACAAGGTAATCGGCGACCGACTTGGCCCGGTTGCCGCTCAACGGAACGTTCTCCGAATCGTCGCCGGTGTCGTCGGTGTGGCCGATCACCGTGATCTTCGCGGCCGGGCAGGCCTTGATCGCCGCCGCGACGGCGGTCAACTCCGCCTTGGTTGCGGCCGTCAGGACCGTTTCCTCGGTCTGGAAGGCGATCGGGGTGGTCAACGCGGCGTTGATTGCCGTCTGCAGGTCCGCGCACGAACCGGTGGCGGCCGGCGGGCCCTTCACCTGGATGTCGTTGACGATCCGGACGTTGGGCCAGGCGGCGCGACCGGCCGCCTCCACCCCGTCCTTGACCTGATCCGAGGGGGCGGTTCCGGTAAGGGTCAGGACGTCGCCGGCCAGATCGAAGCCGAAGTCGCCGATCCCGTCGGCCGCTTCGAAGACCGGGACGATCCCGGCGAGCTCGGGCGCCTCGACGCCGGTCTTGACGGTCAGTCCGTCGATGAGGTTCACCGTGGATCCGAGCGTCGTTTTGAGTGAGCCCAGAAGTCTGTCCTTGACCGACAGGTCGGGCAGTTCACCGGTGAGGGTGAAATCGTTGCCGTTGCGCACGATCGACAGCGGGGCCGGGTTCAGCGCCGGGACGGCCGCGCTCGGCGGGGTCACGGTGCTGCTCGGGGCGCTGACGCTCACCCTGGGTTCTGGCGCGCTCCATCCGAGCCATCCGAACAGCAGCGGGATCAGCAGCAGACCGAGCAACCAGCCCCATCCGGGCGCGCGGCGGTAGTAGCGCGATTCGGTCCGCAACCCGGTTGCCGGGGCGCTCTGCGGCGCGCCTCCCGAACCCGTCATCTGTCAGTGGACGCCGAGCAGGTCGATGACGAAAATCAACGTCCGGCCCGACAGCCGGTGGCCGGCCCCGGCCGGCCCGTAGGCCTGCTCGGGCGGAATGACCAGCTGCCTTCGGCCGCCCACCCGCATTCCCGGGATGCCGTCCTGCCAGCCCCGGATGAGACCGCGCAGCGGGAACGAGATGGACTCCCCGCGGTCGTAGGAGCTGTCGAACTCCTCGCCGGAGTCGTACTCGACTCCCACATAGTGCACGTCGACGGTGTCTCCGGGCTTGGCCTCCGGCCCTTCGCCGACGACGAGGTCCTCGATGACCAGGTCGGTGGGCGGCGGGCCGTCGGGTGCCTCGATCTCAGGTTTGCTCACCGCATCACCGTAGCGCCCCCTTCCGGACCGGCGGCGCGCACCGCACGACACCGGTTCCGGTCCATAAGCTGAAGGGCATGCCCAACGCGTGCTCGGACGCCCTCGACGCCGTCATCGTCGGCGGCGGGCACAACGGGTTGGTGGCCGCGGGTTATCTGGCCCGGGCCGGGCTGCGGGTACGTGTGCTGGAAAGGCTGCCCGAGGTGGGCGGGGCCGCGGTGTCGGCGCCGGCCTTCGACGGCGTCGACGCCCGGCTGTCCCGGTACGCCTATCTGGTGAGCCTGCTGCCGGCCCGCATCGTCGAGGACCTCGGCGCCCCGGTGCGGCTGGCCCGCCGCAGGTACGCCTCCTACACCCCCGACCCGGCCGACGCGGGCCGCAGTGGGCTGCTGATCGGGGAGGCCTCGAGCTTCGCCGCGGTGGGGGCGGCGGCCGCCGCGGCCGGGTTCGCCGATTTCTACCGCAGCTGCCGGCGGGTGACCGAACCGCTGTGGCCGACGCTGGTCGAGCCGCTGCGACGGCGTTCGGAAGCCCGCCGCCACGTGCTGGCATCCGGTGGCGCCCGGGCCGGCGCGGCATGGCGGGGGCTGATCGAAGAGCCGGTGGGGACCGCGATCACCGACGCCGTGCGCAGCGACCTGGTGCGCGGGGTGATGGCCACCGATGCGTTGATCGGAACCTTCGCCCGGCTCGACGACCCCGGGCTGAGCCAGAACGTCTGCTTCCTGTACCACCTGCTGGGCGGCGGGACCGGGGTGTGGGACGTGCCGGTCGGCGGAATGGGGTCGGTGACCGGCGCGCTCGCGGGCGCCGCGGCATCCCACGGCGCCGAAATCCTCACCGGCGCTGAGGTTCTGACGCTGAACCCCGAAGGGGAGGTGAGCTACCGCATCGGCGATGCCGAACACCGCGTGCACGCCCGCCACGTACTGGCCAACGTCACCCCGGCGGTGCTGTCGGGCCTGCTCGGCGAACCGGAACCGGACCTGGCCGAAGGCTGCCAGGTGAAGGTCAACCTGATGCTGCGCCGACTGCCCGCCCTGCGCGACACCGCCGTCTCCCCGGAGCAGGCGTTCGGCGGCACCTTCCACGTCAACGAGACGTGGTCTCAACTCGACGCCGCCTACGCCGCGGCGACCACCGGCGCGGTGCCCGATCCGCTGCCGTGTGAGATCTATTGCCACTCGCTCACCGACCCGAGCATCCTGTCGGCCGGCCTGCGCGAGTCCGGGGCGGCGACGCTGACGGTGTTCGGCCTGCATGTCCCGCACGCCCTGCAGGTCCGCGAGCCCGACGCCATGCGTCAGCGGCTCACCGACGCGGTGCTGGCCTCGCTGAATTCGGTTCTGGCCGAACCGGTCCAGGATGTGCTGATGACCGACGCCCACGGCCGGCCGTGCGTCGAGGCCAAGACGACGGTGGACCTGCAGGCCGGTCTGGGGCTGACCCGCGGCAACATCTTCCACGGCGCACTGGCCTGGCCGTTCGCCGATGACGACGACCCCCTGGACACCCCCGCGCGACGGTGGGGAGTGGCCACCGGACATGAGCGAATCCTGTTGTGCGGCTCAGGTTCCCGCCGCGGCGGAGCGGTGTCCGGCGTCGGGGGTCACAATGCCGCGATGGCGGTGCTGGAAACTCGGTGAGCCGGTCTCAGCGCGAACCGAGGGACAGATAATCGCGCTCGCCGTAACCGGTGTAGATCTGCCGCGGCCGGCCGATCTTGTTGGGCTCCTCGTGCATCTCCCGCCAGTGTGCGATCCAGCCGGGCAGCCGGCCGAGGGCGAACAGCACGGTGAACATCCGGGTCGGGAACCCCATCGCGCGGTAGATCACGCCGGTGTAGAAGTCGACGTTGGGGTAGAGCTTGCGCTCGACGAAGAAGTCGTCGGTCAGCGCCGCCTCTTCGAGCGCCTTGGCGATGTCGAGCAGTTCGTCGTCGCCGCCCAGTTTGCCGAGGATCTTGTCGGCCTGCTCCTTGACGATGCGTGCCCGCGGGTCGTAGTTCTTGTACACCCGGTGGCCGAAGCCCATCAGCTTGACGCCGTCCTCGCGGTTCTTGACCTTCCGGACGAATTCCTCGACGTTGCCTCCGGAGAGCCGGATCTTCTCCAGCATCTCCAGCACCGACTGGTTGGCGCCGCCGTGCAGCGGACCCCACAGCGCATTGATGCCGCCGGAGATCGAGGTGAACAGGTTGGCCTGCGACGAGCCGACCAGCCGCACCGTCGAGGTGGAGCAGTTCTGCTCGTGGTCTGCGTGCAGGATCAGCAGCATGTCCAGGGCCCGCACGATCTCCGGGTCCGGGACGTAGGGCTCGGACGGCAGCCCGAACGTCATCAACAGGAAGTTCTCCACCAGGCTCAACGAGTTGTCCGGGTAGAGGAAGGGCTGGCCTACCGACTTCTTGTACGAGTAGGCCGCGATGGTCGGGAGCTTGGCCAGCAGCCGGATGGTGGACAGCTCGACCTGCTTGTGGTCCAGGGGGTCCAGCGAGTCCTGGTAGTAGGCGCTCAACGCGTTGACCGCGCTGGACAGCACCGGCATGGGGTGCGCGTTGCGCGGGAAGCCGTCGAAGAAGCGCTTGAGATCCTCGTGCAGGAGGGTGTGCCGCTGGATCTTGGTGGTGAACTGCTCGAGCTCATCGGCGGTCGGCAGCTCGCCGTAGATCAGCAGATAGCTGACCTCGAGGAAGCTCGACTTCTCGGCCAGCTGGTCGATCGGGTAGCCGCGGTAGCGCAGGATGCCGGCGTCGCCGTCGATGTAGGTGATGGCGCTCTTGGTCGAGGCTGTGTTGACGAACCCCTGGTCGTAGGTGGTGTAGCCGGTTTTGGCCAACAGCGGTCCCAGGACGATCCCATCCGAACCCTCGGTCGCATGGACGATATCCAGGTCCAGCTCACCGCCGGGGTAACGGAGGGAGGCGGTGTCGTCGGTCGCGGCCACATCAACCCCTTCTTTGCTGTCGGACGGTTCCGGTCGGCCCGTTCTGAGGTCACGCTACTGTGCGCTGTAGGTGAAAGTAGTCGCTATCGTTCCGGCCCGCCCGGGGGGGTCTGCTCCGACGCGGGCGTTCCGGGATTCCAGGGCTTCCACAGCCGGGTGAAAATCGCGAAGGTTTCCTCGATGCGGTCGCTGACGGCCCGCGGATCGCTTGCGTCGGTGCCGGGACTGCCCAGCGCGGTGGCCATCAGCACCGCCCAGGTGTCGAACACCACCCGGACCGCCGGATCGGTCACCGGCAGGCCCATCCGCCCGGCGATGGCCTCGACCACCGCGTGGGTGGAACCGTCCGGCCGGTAGGTGAAGGTGGCCAGGCTCAGCATCGGGGTGCTGTTGACGATGCTCAGGAAGCCGCGCATGCGGTCGAAGGATCCCGCTCCCGGCTTGGCCTGCTCGCCGGCTCGCAGCACCTCGGTGTGCGCCCGGACCAGAGCTTCGTGCTCGGGGATGTCGTGCGGCTGGCGGATCAGCGCGTCCGCGACCTCCGCGGAGATCTCCTCCATCAGCGCCGCGATGACGGCCTCTTTGTTGGGGAAGTAGCGGCTGAAGGTCCGCGGTGACACGTCGGCGCCGGCGGCGATCTGGTCGACCGTGGTGCGCTCGTAGCCCTGCTCGGCGCAAAGCCGCGCGGCGACGTCGACCAAAGTCGCCCTCGTGCGCTGTTTCTTGCGTTCCCGCAGCCCGGGGGACGCCTCCTTGGGGCCTTGAGCCACAACTCGATCGTAGGCCGGTGGCGCCGGAAGAAACCCCGGCTGAGTGTTAAGTGCGTGTTACAGCGGCAGGGACCCCCGCTTAGGGCTGCAACCTCTGGATGCGGTCGGGCCGGCCGGGGGTGACCCGAATCCTGTTGTGAATGCGGTTCTCTCGGCCCTGCCAGAACTCGATCGTCTCGACCGCGATGCGGTAGCCGCCCCAGTGCGGGGGCACCGGCACGTCGGCCCGGTCGGCGAATCGTTCGGTCACCGCGGCGAGCTGGGCCATCAGGTCCGCACGCGATGCGACGGGGCGTGACTGCTGCGACGCCCAGGCGCCCAGTTGGGACCCGCGGGGCCGGCGCGCCCAGTACTCGGCGGTGTCCTGCGGGCCGACCTTGCCGACCGCACCGCGGATGTGCACCTGCCGCCCCAGCCCGTACCAGGGAAACGTCACCGAGGCGTACGGCGTCGCCGCCAGATCGGCGCCCTTGGCGGAGTCGTAGTTGGTGTAGAACGTGATGCCGTCGGCGTCGGCGCTCTTGCACAGCACGGTTCTGGTGACCGGTCGGCCGTCCTCGACGGTGGCCAGCACCATGGCGTTGGGCTCGGCCAGTCCGGCTTGATCTGCGTCGTCGATCCAGTTGTGCAGCAGGGCGAGCCAACCGCCGGCCAGCCAGTCGGTGTCGAGGTCGCTGCTGCCGTCCTTCTCCACCGAGCCGTACTCCACCCGCATCGACGCCAGGCGGTGGGGGGCCTCGCTGCCATGTCCGTCAACCACGGACTCAACCTACGCCCGGGCGGGCCCACCCGGCGATCGGGTCCGACGCCGGGTTCTACCGGGCCAGGCGCAGCGAAGGCCGGCGCGGCCGGGGCGGCCGCCGGCCCGCCGCGGCGAGCATCTCCTCGGCCGAGGTGAACTTCAGCCGCGGCCGGCCCCGGGCTCGGCCACGGGCGATCTCGGCGGCGTCGATGGCGCGCCAACCGTCGGCGTCGACCAGGTCGGGTTGCCGGTCGCGCACCAGTCTCGCCAGGGCCGCCGGGCGCCCGCCGGGGTCGGCCAGGAGTCCGGCGTTGAAATCGTCGACCAGCGCCGCGACGGTCTGCATGGCACAGGACTTGTTGGTGCCGATGAAGCCGGTGGGGCCGCGTTTGATCCAGCCGGTGACGTAGGCGCCGGTGACCGCTGCGCCGGTCGCCGGGTCGATGACCCGGCCGGCGTCGTTGGGCACCACGGCGCCGCTCTCGTCGAATGGCAGGTCCGGCACGGGGGCCCCGCGGTAGCCGATCGAGCTCAGAACCAGACCGGCGTCGATCGTCGTCGTCGCACCGGAGTCGGTGCGGGAGAATTCCACTCCCTCGGCACGGCCGGCGCCGAGGATGCGCTGCGGAGTGAGCCGGTACGCCAACCGGATCCGCGGCCGGGAAGTTTCGGCGGCGGCGTCGGCCAGGCCTGCCAGGATCCGCAACTTCGCCCGGGTGACCGGGTCGCGGGCGTTCCGCAGGTCCGCGCGGACCAGGGCCCGGTCGGCGGCGTCGAGCACCACGTCGGCGGCGCCGGTGAGCCCGATCAGCTCCGGCAGGGTGAAGGCGGAGTCGGCCGGGTCGCGCCGGGCGGCCACCACCACTTCGCGCACCGACGAGGCCCGCAGCGTCTTCAGCGCGATGTCGGAGACATCCGTCCCCGCGAGGCGGCCCGGGTCGGCGGTGAGGATGCGGGCGACGTCGAGTGCGACGTTGCCGTTGCCGACGACCACCACCCGCGGGTGTCGGAGGTCCGCCGGGCGTTGCGCGAATTCGGGGTGCCCGTTGATCCAGGCGACCGTCTCGGTGGCACTGCCGGTGCCGGGCAGCCCCATCCCGTCGATGTCGAGTCGACGGTCACGGGGCGCGCCGACGGCGTAGACGACGGCGTGATGGTGGTCGAGCAGTTCGGAGTGCGAAAGGTGTCTTCCCACTTCGACGTTGAGGTAGTAGGCGAATCCCCGGGAACGGCTGATCCGGTCGAACAGCGCGGTGACGGACTTGGTCCTCTGATGATCCGGCGCCACCCCGGCCCGCACCAGCCCGTAGGGCGTCGGCAGCTTGTCGAACACATTGACCCGCACCCCGGCCTGGGTCAGCAGTTCGTCGGCGGCGTACATCCCGGCCGGCCCCGAACCGACGATCGCCACCGACAGTCCGCGGCCGAGCACCCGCGGCGCCGGCGGCACCGGCGCCAGCCCGGAGGTCGGGGGGAGCTTCACCCCGGCCGGCCGCGGCGGGTAGTGGTCGGCATTGATCGCGATGAACGGCAACTGCTCCGGGGTAAGCCGGCTGTCGGGGCGGATGGCGCCGACCGGGCAGGCCGACACGCATGCGCCGCAGTCCACGCATGCGGCCGGATCGATGTGGAGCATCTCGGCGGAGGCGAACCCCGGTTCGTCCGGCGTGGGATGAATGCAGTTCACCGGGCAGGCGTACACGCAGGAACCGTCGCTGCAGCAGGGCTGTGTGATGACGTGGGGCATGGGAGAAGGCGATGGGAGAAACCGTCAGGCGGCGCTGCGGTGGCGGCGCTGCGGTTCGCTGCGGAACCGGCTGGGCGCGCCGTCGATCTTGCACAGCCGCCAGAGCAGCCTCGCCGGCGGGTTCATCAGGCGGGTGTCGTGACAGAGCATCCGCACGTCACCGAACATGTCCTGCAACCACTTCCGCGACTCAGGCGAGGCGAAGAACAGCTCCCCGCGGATCTCCGGCGGGATGCCGTACTCGCGGAAGAAGCTGCGCGGCGGCACCAGGATGGCCTGGCACAGGATCCGCATCATGAGCGGCACGCTGATCGAGAGCATCAGTCGCTGGCGGCTGTTGAGCTGCGGCAGCCGCTTACGCAGGTACTCGTGTGCGAAGGAGATGTGCCGGGCCTCCTCGGCCACGTGGATGGCCATCACCTTCGCCATGATCGGGTGCAGTTCCCTGCCATCCCCGCCCTCGCGCAGCACCTGTTTCTGGGTGTGGTCGATGGGCTCCTCGCCGGCGAGCACCCCGAAGAAGAACGGGATCGGCAGCGGGCCCGACGCCAACGGGACCAACGGGGAGACCCACCGCAGAAGCCGCGGCAGGCCCGGGACGTCGACGCCGATCCGGTTGATCATCTCCTGGAACATCAGGGTGTGATTGCACTCCTCGATCGCCTCGTGCACGCAGTAGCGGAACTCCGGCGACCCGTTCGGCGCCCAGAACGCGTAGTTGGCCAACCCGCGGATCAGGACCGACTCGAACTGCAGGCCAACCTTGGCGACATTGGCCTGCCGCCACTGCCCGATGGCGATCCGGATGGCGACCGGCTGCTCCCGGTACCAGGGATGGCCGCCCAGCGGATCACTCGCGGGCAGGATCCACCGCTCGTCGTCGGCCGTGACGGCGAACTCCGGGGAGTCCCAGTCGATGTCGGTGTACGGGTTGAAGTTGCGCCGCACCGAGCCCTCCGACAGCGTGGTCAGCATGTCCACGTAGCCGGCGTCGTCGCGCACCTCCATGTTGTGGCGCCAGCGCCCGACCGTGTTGTGGCGCCAGCGCCCGACCGTGTTGTGGCGCCAGCGCCCGACCGTTTTGGTCCTCGCCATGACAAGCCTCCCACTCGGTTTACATAGGGGCGGTTTTTGTATACCGACGGTACCGCAGGTACCGGATACTGTCCATGCTCGATTTTCCCTCGCGCCACCTGCTCCCTACGCTTGTGCGCATGGCTGACACCGCCCGGCTCACGATTCCCGCCGATCTCAAGCCCGCCGACGGGCGCTTCGGATGCGGGCCCTCCAAGGTCCGACCCGAGCAGTTGACCGCGCTGACCACCACCGCCGCCGGGTTGTTCGGCACCTCGCACCGGCAGGCGCCGGTGAAGGATCTGGTCGGCCGGGTCCGCGACGGGCTGCGCGAGCTGTTCTCGGCGCCCGACGGATACGAGGTGATCCTCGGCAACGGCGGTGCGACGGCCTTCTGGGACGCGGCCGCCTTCGGGCTCGTCGACAAGCGCTCGCTGCACCTGACCTACGGCGAGTTCAGCGCCAAGTTCGCCTCCGCGGTGGCGGCCAACCCGTTCGTCGGCGACCCGATCGTCATCAAGGCCGACGCCGGCAGCGCTCCCGAGCCCACCTCCGACCCCGGCGTCGACGCCATCGCCTGGGCCCACAACGAGACCTCCACCGGGGTGGCGGTTCCGGTGCGTCGGCCGGCGGGGGCCGGCGAGGCACTGGTGCTCATCGACGCGACCTCCGGGGCCGGCGGCCTGCCGGTCGACATCACCGAGGTCGACGCCTACTACTTCGCGCCGCAGAAGAACTTCGCCAGCGACGGCGGCCTGTGGCTGGCCGTCATGTCGCCGGCGGCCCTGGCGCGGGTCGAGCGGATCGCCGCCTCCGGCCGCTGGGTACCGGACTTCCTCTCGCTGCCGATCGCGGTGGACAACAGCCTGAAGAACCAGACCTACAACACCCCGGCCATCGCAACGCTGGTGCTGCTGGCCGAGCAGGTCGACTGGATGCTGGGCAACGGAGGCCTGGACTGGGCGGTCAAGCGCACGGCGGACTCCTCCTCGCGGCTCTACGGCTGGGCCGAGGCCTCCTCCTACGCGACCCCGTTCGTCGCCGACCCTGCGCTGCGCTCCCAGGTGGTCGGCACCGTCGACTTCACCGACGACGTCGACGCGGCGGCGGTCGCGAAGGTGCTGCGGGCCAACGGCATCGTCGACACCGAGCCGTACCGCAAGCTGGGCCGCAACCAGTTGCGGGTGGCGATGTTCCCGGCCGTCGAACCCGACGATGTCAGTGCGCTGACCCGATGCGTGGACTGGGTCGTCGAACACCTCTAGCCTCATTTGTAACACGGGCGTGTCCGTTCCTATATGTCAGAGAACACCGCGTTATGGTCCGGTCCGAAGGAGGTCGAGATGCGGGAACTCACACTTGTAGGACTCGATGTAGGCGGCAACCACATCATCTGTGAGGGTGGCAACCCGGCCGACAAGTTCCTGGTGCGACTGGACGACCGCCTGCGCGCCGCGGTCCGCGGCGATGCCGCCCGGCAGGCACCGGCTTCCCGAGACAATGAGGTCAGAACAGTGTTGCGTCCCAAGGACATTCAGGCCCGGATCCGGGCCGGTTCATCCGTGCAGGAACTCGCGCAGAGCTCCGGGGTGGACGTCTCGAAGATCGAGCGGTTCGCCCACCCGGTGCTGCTGGAACGCCAGCGAGCCGCCGAGTTGGCCACGGCCGCCCATCCGGTCCTGGCGGAGGGCCCGACGGTGGAGACCCTGCTGGAGACCGTCACCGCCGCGCTCGCCGAGCGCGGGCTGAGTTCCAAGGACACCAACTGGGACGCCTGGCGCAACGAGGACGGCCGCTGGACGGTCCGGATGGATTGGCGGGCCGGCCTCTCGGAGAACTGCGCGCACTTCCGGTTCACCCCCGGCGCCCACGGCGGCACCGTCACCGCCATCGACGAGGAAGCCAGCGCCCTGATCGACCCGGAGTTCGAGCGTCCGCTGCGCCGGGTCGCCCCGGTCGCGCAACTGGAGTTCGACGTACCCGCCGAGCCGGCCGAGGAGTCGGCGCCGGCGGCGGTGCCGACCGCCCTGGCCGGGCCCGCGGCCCGTGGCACGGCATCCGACCCGGCCGAGCCGAACCCCGGTCCGGCAGCGGCCAGGAAGGCCGGCCGCAAGCCGGCGATCCCCGCCTGGGAGGACGTTCTGCTGGGAGTGCGCACCAGCGGCGACCGCTGAACGCCCGCGCCCGCGCCCGCTAACGGAGCGCCAGCGCCAACGCGGCCGTCCAGCCGACGGCCACTCCGACCGCGCCACCCAGGACGAACCACCGGCGGACCGGTGTCTTCCGCCAGTCCCATAACGTCGGCGCCAGTCCGCCGACCGCAACCAGGTTCAGCCCCACCGCGATCCACGGATTCACCCGCGCCATCCCCATGCTCAGCACGATGATCGCCCCGGCGACGACCGCCGCCACGAAGGCCGCCACGGTCAGACCGGTCGCCCACGGCGTCGATTCGTCGGACACGGGTTCGAGGTTATCGTTCCGCCGAGTCGCCCAAGCGCGCCCGTTCGTAGAACGCCAGTGCGGCGGCGGTGGCGACGTTGAGCGAGTCGGTTCCCCGCGACATCGGGATCCGGACCCTGGCATCGCAGGCCCGCATCGCGGTCTCCGTCAGGCCGGGCCCCTCGGCCCCGACCAGTACCGCGACCCTGTCGCGGCGCATCGTCTCCATCACATCGGCAAGGGAGGAGGCCCTCGGGTCGGGCGTCATCGCGAGCAGCCGGAAGTCGTTGTGCCGCAGTACCTCCAGATCCCGCGGCCAGTCCTGCGCCCTGGCGAAGGGAACCAGCAGCGCGTGCCCCATCGAGACGCGCACCGCCCTCCGGTACAACGGGTCGGCGCAGCCCGCGCCGAAGATCACCGCGTCCACGCCCAGCCCGGCGGCGTTGCGGAAAACGGAGCCCAGGTTCTCGTGGTCGTTGACCCCCTCGAGCACCGCGACCGTCCTCGCCCCGGCCAGCACCCGGGCGAGGCCGAGTTCGGCCGGCCGGCGGGCGGCGGCCAGCACGCCGCGGTTGAGGTGGAAGCCCACCACGGCGGCCATCACCTCGGCGGAGGCCCGGTAGAACGGGGCGTCGACACCGCGCAGATCCTCGGCCAGTTCGGTCAACCGCCGGCCGGTGCCCAGGAAGGCGTGCGGGGTGAACCGGGAGGCGAGCATGCGCCGGGCCACCAGCACACCCTCGGCGATCACCAGGCCCTTGCCGCCGGGCAGATCCGGGCGCCGGTCGGCGCTGTTGAGTTCGCGGAAGTCGTCGACCCGTTCATCACCGGGGTCGGTGATGTCGATGACGTCGCCCCGCATGGGCGATAACGTACGCGCCGAGGGTTCGGTTACGGTGAACACGATGACCCCCCAGGACCCGCCGGCCGGACGACCTCCCCCGGACTTGCCGGCCGCACTGCTGGATCCCCGGCCGGTGATCGCCGCCGGGGTGATGCTGTGGGCGTTGGCCGCCGTGGCGGCCTTCGCCGTTCCCGCCCTGGCGGGCTGGCGTCCGGTGACGGTCGCCGGCCTCGGGGTGGGCGTGTTCGGGTTCTCGCTCTTCCGGTGGCAGCGCGCCGCCGCCCGGCGGGGGTCCCGTGGGGCACAGACCGGGCTTGAACGGAGCCCAGACTAGATGAAGGAGATCGTCAATGGCTGCGCCGATTCTGAGGGCTGAGATCGAGATCAACGCACCGGTTGCAAAGGTGTGGGGCCTGGTCTCAGACCCCAGCCAGATGCCGCAGTGGAGTCCGCAGTGCCGAACGATGAAGGCGCTGGGCCCAATTCGGCCTGGTACCCACACTGTCAACATCAACCGGCGCGGAAGGCTGTTCTGGCCGACCACTTCGGTGATCACCGAAGTGGTTCCCGAGCACAAGTTCGCCTTTCGCATTCCGGCCAACACCACAGCGTGGAGCTACGAGTTGGAGCCCACCGCCACCGGTACGCGTCTGATCGAGACCCGGCACGCCCAGGACGGGATGCGGGCGGCGCTGTCCGGCGCGATCGCCAAGGTGCTGCTGGGCGGTGTCGAGGGCTTCGATAACGAGATTCTCGAGGGGATGAACCAGGGGTTGGCCCGGATCAAGGCCGCCGCCGAGGGCCGCTAGCTTTCCGGCGCCCCGTGCCGGTCCTCGGCAGGGGCCTCGGCCTGCTCGCCGGACTGCTCCGCCTCGACGTTCAGGTCGACGCCCTCGGCCTCGGGCTGGCGCTCAGGCTCGGGCTGGCGCTCGGCCTCAGCCTCGGGCTGGCGCTCGGGCTCGGCCTCGGAATCTGATTCGCCCGGTTCGGCCGGGGTGATCTCGACGACGTCGAGAACCCCGTCGTCGAAGGGCTCGAAGGCCGGCGACCCGGTGCCCTGTGGCGCCGGGGTGTCGGAGTGAGCGCCGCATCCGTAGAAGAAGTCGACGACCCGGCCGTCGGCGGCGAGTTCGTTGCAGCAGACGCCGAAACGCACGCCGAGCGCCCCGGCCAGTGGCGTCATGAAGCCGCAGTCGCGGCACACCCGCTTGGTGGCCCGGGCCATCGGCGACTCGGGGCCGTGGTCCCCGTCGTGCCAGCGCTGCGCGGCATCGTCGCGCCCCAGCGCGCTGAGGACCCGGCGCCGGCCGAGGCCGACCTCCAGTGCGGTGTCGTCGATCAGCGGATCGCCGGTCGCGAGGAACCCCGGCACCAGCCGCTGGTCGTCGGGAGGCGGAGCCAGCAGGTCACCCGGGCCGAGGTCTCCGGGCTTGACCCGCTGCTCCCAGGGAACCCACGGCGGCGCCAGCAGCGCGGTGGGTCCGGGTACCAGCACGACCTCGCTGATGGTGACGTGCCCGGCGCCCGGGAACGCGGCCACCACCACGGCCCACTGCCAGCCCTGGTAGCCCGGCATCGTGGTCAGGAATCGGTGGGTGGCCGAAGCCTCGTCCTCGATGACCACGCCCAGATAGGCGCCGACGGTCTCGCCGCTGAACTCGACGATTGCCCGGCGAGCCGGGTCGGCCGCACCGTTGAGCAGGGCGGCGACGTCCGCCGGCGGCTCGGCGGGGCCGGCCGCCGCGGGGTCGGCGGTGTCGATCTGGCTGTCCATCGCTGACAATCTTGCCTCACCGGGTGCCACCGGCGCCGCCGGGCCGCGCGGGCGGCCGGACATAGTGGAGAATCGGGGTCGTGTCTGGACGGCGTGAGGACCCCGGCCCGGACCCGGCGCCGGGACCACTCCGCCGTGGCCGTCCGCACCCCGGGATGGCCAATTACCCCAGCGGCGAACCGGGTTCCCGCCCCGGGGACTCCGACGCCGACCGCGGCAACCGGTATCTGCCCCCACTCGGGGACCGGCGGAGGGCCTATCGCTACTCCGACGGCGGTGAGACCCGCCCGCCCGATCCCGGCGAACGGGCGGGGGTCACCCGCGCCGCGGCGGAGATGGGGTCCCGGATGTACTCGATGGTGCACCGGGCCGCGACCGCCGACGGCGCCGACAAGTCGGGGCTGACGGCGCTGACCTGGCCGGTGGTCGCCAACTTCGCGGTGGACGCCGCGATGGCGGTCGCGCTGGCCAACACGTTGTTCTTCGCCGCGGCGACCGGCGAGAGCAGGGGCCGGGTCGCGCTGTATCTGCTGATCACCATCGCGCCGTTCGCGGTGATCGCGCCGCTGATCGGGCCCGCCCTGGACCGGTTGCAGCAGGGCCGGCGCGCCGCACTGGCGATGTCGTTCCTGCTGCGGACGGTGCTGGCGGTGGTGCTGATCTCCAACTACGACCCCGCCACCGGCAGCTATCCGTCGTGGGTGCTCTACCCGTGTGCGCTGGGGATGATGGTGCTGTCGAAGTCCTTCTCGGTCCTGCGCAGTGCGGTCACCCCGCGGGTGATGCCGCCCACCATCGACCTGGTCCGGGTCAACTCGCGGCTGACGACGTTCGGGCTCGTCGGCGGCACCCTCGTGGGCGGCGGTGTCGCCGCGGGGGCGGAGTACGTGTTCTCCAGGCTGCTGAACCTGCCCGGCGCACTGTTCGTCGTCGTCTTCGTCACACTGGCCGGCGCGTCGTTGACGATGCGGATCCCCAGGTGGGTGGAGGTCACCGAGGGCGAGGTCCCGGCGACGCTGACCTATCACGGGCACGGCGGGGAATGGGATTGGCTCGACGACCACCCCACCGAGGTGATCAGCCGCACCGGCCCGCGGCGACAACCCCTGGGCCGCAACATCATCACCGCGCTGTGGGGAAATTGCACCATCAAGATGATGGTCGGTTTCCTGTTCCTCTACCCGGCCTTCGTGGCCAAGGCCCATGCCGCCAGTGGCTGGGTCCAGCTGGGGATCCTGGGCGGCATCGGGGCCGCGGCGGGCATCGGGAACTTCGGCGGGAACTTCGCCGCCGCCCGGTTGCCGTTGGGCCGGCCCGCCGTACTGGTGGTCCGGGCCGCCGTCGCGGTCACGGCGATGGCGCTGATCGCCGCCGTCACGGGCACCCTGGTCGCCGCCGCGGTCGCGGCCTTCGTCACCTCCGCGGCCAGTGCCCTCGCCAAGGCCTCGCTGGACGCCTCGCTGCAGGACGATCTGCCGGAGGAATCCCGCGCGTCGGCCTTCGGCCGTTCCGAATCGGTGTTACAGCTTGCCTGGGTGACGGGCGGCGCGATGGGAGTTCTGGTGTACACCGAACTTTGGGTGGGCTTCACCGCGATCGCGGCCCTGCTCATCCCGGCCCTGGCGCAGACGGTGGTCAGCCACCGCGGCGCCTCGCTGATCCCGGGCTTCGGCGGGAACCGGCCGGTGCTGGCCGAACCGGAGGGCCGCCCTGCGGTGGCACGCCGGTGAGACGCCACCTGGCCTGGATCGTCGCGGCACTGGTGGCTCTGACCGCCGCCGGCGCCGGGGTGGGCGCCTGGCGGTTGACCCGGGACCACGGCGCGGGGCTGCCCGAGATCAGCGCCTACTCCCGCGGGACGACCGTCCGCGTCGAGCCCTACCTGTACTGCAATGTGGTGGATCTCAACGACTGCGTCAAAGACGGTGTGCAGGGCCAACTCCCGGTGACCGAGCGCCAACCGGTCCAGTTGTCGCTGCCGGCCGCGATCAGCCGCGCGCCCTGGCGCCTGTTGCGCGTCTACTCCGACGAGCGCGACACCACCACCACCGCCTACCGGCCGGGCACGCAGCCGGCGGTCACGGTGCCGACCGTCGACCCCCGGCGCGGCAGGCTGATCGGCCTGGTCGTCCAACTCCTGACGCTGGTGCAGGACCAGAACGGCGAACTCCACGACCTCCCGCACGCCGAGTGGTCGGTGCGGCTGGCGTGGAACTGACGCTCAGGCGTCGAGTTCCGCGGCGACGGCCCGCACCACTTCGGATACCCGGCGGGCGACCTTGCGATCGGGGTAGCGGCCGCGACGCAGTTCGGGCTGGACCGCCCCCTCGAGCAGGGTGATCATGTCCTCGACCATGCCGTGCAGTTCATCGGGGGAGTGCTTGTGATCGGCGGTGGGCTTGCTCTCCCGACGCGGGCGCTGCGCGAGGGTCGGCGGCGACTCGATCAGCGTGACGCTGAGGGCCTGCGGGCCGCGGCGGCCGGCGGCCATCCCGAACTCCACCTTCTGCCCGGCTTTGAGGCCCTCGACGCCGGCAGGCAACGCCGAGGCGCGGACGTAGACGTCCTCGCCGTCCTCCTGGGAGAGGAAGCCGAAACCCTTTTCGGCGTCGTACCACTTAACCCTGCCGGTCGGCACTTGGATCTCACCTGCTTGTCTGACGTGACCATGAGCCCGCGATAGCGCGCCTGAGCGATCCTACTCAACCGCGGCACGGCCGGACCCCCGAGTTTGGTCCGATAGGCTGGCCCTACCGCCTGGAGGAAGATATGCGCGTGGTCGGGAACATCGTCTGGTTGACGATCGTCGGCGCCCCCGGGGCGCCGGCCGACCTCAAGCCGTCCGGCAGGGCGCATACCCCGGCCCCGGGCCGGACATGACGCCGACCGGATTGGGTCTGCCCGCCGTCCGCCGCGACCGACCGCCGCCGGACGCGATGCCCCGGCGGGGCCCGATGATCGACTCCTACGGCCGCGCCGCCACCGATCTGCGGGTGTCGCTGACCGACCGGTGCAACCTGCGCTGCACCTACTGCATGCCCGCCGGGGGGCTGGACTGGCTGCCGTCCGAGGAGCGGCTCGGCTTCGACGAACTCAGCCGGCTGCTGCGGTTGGCCGTCACCCGGCTGGAAGTGTCGAACATCCGGTTCACCGGCGGCGAGCCGCTGCTGTACCGGCGGCTCGAGGACATCGTTGCGGTCGCCGCGGGCTTGCGGCCCCGGCCGGAGATCGCCCTGACCACCAACGGCGTCGGTCTGGCGCAGCGGGCCGCCGGACTGGCCGCCGCGGGGCTGGACCGGATCAACGTGTCGCTGGACAGCGTGGATCCGGCGCGCTTCGCCGCGATCACCCGCCGCGATCGGCTCGGCTCCGTCCTTGCCGGCCTCGCCGCCGCCGCCGCGGCCGGGCTGGCCCCGGTGAAGGTCAACGCGGTGCTCGATCCGGTCTCCGGACCGGCCGACGCCGTCGAACTGTTGCGGTTCTGCCTGCGGCACGGCTACCAGCTTCGGATCATCGAGCAGATGCCGCTCGACGCCGGCCATCGGTGGAGCCGGGAGTCGGCGGTCGGCGCCGCGGCCGTCCTGGCCGCGCTCCGGGGCGCGTTCGAGCTGACACCCGACCCGGCGCCGCGGGGTTCGGCGCCGGCCAGACTCTGGCAGGTTGACCGGGGCCCGGCCACTGTCGGCATCATCGCTTCGGTGTCCGAAGCGTTCTGCGCCGCCTGCGACCGCACCCGGCTGACCGCCGACGGCCAGGTGCGAAACTGCCTGTTCGCCACCGCGGAGACCGACCTTCGCGGCCTGTTGCGAGGCGGCGCCGACGATGCCGAGATCGAACTCGCCTGGCGCACCGCGATGTGGGCGAAGGCCGCCGGACACGGCATCAACGACCCCGGATTCGTCCAGCCGGACCGCCCGATGAGCGCCATCGGGGGCTGAGCATGTCTCCGGGAAATCCCGCCGCAGAGGCCCGAATATGACCGACGTCACGTCCACCATGGCCATCACCGTCCGATACTTTGCTGCGGCGCGGGACGAGGCCGGCGCCGACAGCACGGTGGTTACCCTCCAGACCGGCGCAACGGTGGACGACCTGCTGCGAGAACTATGTGGCCAGAGTGACAAAATGATACTTCTGTTACAGAAGTGTTCATTCCTCTGCGACGGGGTGGCGGTTCGCGACCGAACCACTGTGCTGCGGGCGCACCAGACCCTGGACGTCCTCCCCCCGTTCGCGGGCGGCTAGCCATGATCTAGCTCACATCACGAGCAGATCACGTAACGGCTACGGCCCTATCAAGTTGG
>NZ_JBBATF010000010.1:0-33929 GCF_040398885.1 Mycobacterium sp.
CCGGAGGCCGTGCCACCGACACCACCCTGACCACCCCGGCCGGTGATCAGACCACCCGTGCCACCGTTACCGCCGGTACCACCGGTAGCCACCCCATCCACCCCGGCACCACCGGCACCACCATTGCCCAACCAGCCCGCGTCCCCACCATTGCCGCCGGCGAACCCATTGCCGCCGTTGCCGAACAACAGACCGGCCTTACCGCCATTGCACGCACCCGTCGTGCACGCCCCCTCGTAGGAGGTGTAGCTGAAACCGTTGCCGATCAAAATGCCCGCGTTCGGGTTCTCCGCGGTGCCGTCCCCGATCCACACCCGCACGAAATCGGCCAACGGATTCGGTGTCGCCGATGCACTCGGCGACGCCAGCGTGAACGGGTTGAACGGTTCACCGGTCGACGTCGACGCCGCAGGCGACGGAGTCGCGGCATTGCGGCCCACCTCGCGGCGGGTGAACGCCAACGCCGTCCACATCAACGGCGCCGCCACCGGCGCCTCACCGTTGCTGCCACCAGCCAGCCACCCCAACAGGCCTGAACCCATCCCGGTAACCGCACCGCCCGCCGAGACCGCGCGGGGAGCGGCCGTCATCACCGGCACATCAGCGGCAGCCGGGACGGCAACCGCGGCGATCGCCGGCATCGCCGACCCCGGCGCAGCGAAATCCGAGTCGATCCGGTCCGACCGGCGATCGGCCGGCGCTGTCACCGGGTCGACGACCGGAGCTGCGGCGGGACCGGCCGTCGCGCGCGGCGCGACCGGCGCCGGCTGCGGGCTTTCCGTCACGGTGATCTGACTGGCGGGCGGGTTCACGGCCGGTCCGGCGGGGCTGGCGGGTGAGTCGGAATCGCCACGGCGCGCACGCGCGGGACCATCGTCGGCCGAGGAACGGGCGCCGCCACGGACCGTCGGCGCCGGGCTATCAGAGACGTCTGCAGTGCCGCCGTCGACGTCAGAGTTGATGTCAGAGTCGATGTCAGAGTCGGTGTCGGTGTCGATGTCGGTGTCGATGTCGGTGTCGGTGTCGATGTCGATGTCGGTGTCGGCCGAGGAACCAGGCTCGATGGTGTCGGGGATGACCGGATCGGTGGACGTGACTCCTGATAAATCACCGTCCGGCTCGGTGGTGGAGGAGTCCGAAACGCCGCTCCCCGGCGACGATCCGCGGCGCGGCTGACGCGATTCCGCCCGCGAGGAGCTCGACGAACTCGACGACGAGGCACCCGCCGACGAATCCGCGTTGGACCCCGTCGACCCCCCCGAACCCGTCGTGTCGGCGAACGCCAACGGCATAGCGGCCGCCGCCGAACCCACACCGAAAGCAACCGCCAACGCACCCACACGGCCGACATAGCGGGCAGTCGCGGAACCGGCCGTGCCGGGTTCCTCAGCAGTCACCGCACGCCGGGAGTACTCGATGCCCCTGACCCGCCCTCTTGAAGTGCGGCGATGCCGACCGGCGGACTGCGACGACTCTGCAGCGGACATGGTGCTCCCTGTTGCTGGCACACGCAGCCCGGGACTGGACATACGCAATGCGACGGCGGCTGCCCGCAGTATTCCTGAGAAACTCCCAGAAATCTACGGAAAGCGTCAATGTCAGCAAATGTTTCACTGCTCCTATCACATTGACCTGGGTCATGTTTTCGCATGGAAACAGATTTCGGCAGACCACTCCCACCCATCGGCATCGGCGTTGGCAAATTCCGACCCGGCCGGACATGCGAAGAACCGGAGTGACTACCGCGCAGGCCGCTACCCGTGACTCAGGTGAAGGTCGCCGCACGGGGGCGTGAACAGCGGCCCGAAAAACTCGTACAGCAAAGAGATCGGGGTGAAACGTGGCCCCGGCTCGTTGCAGACGGTCCTGGCGCCGCGCCCGTTCGGCGCTGTAACTGGCGGCATGAGGCCGGCGGCCAACTCGGCCATGGTCATTGCGCTGGAGCCCCAATTCACTGGATGCAGGCCAAGGTCTGCGGGTTGAGCTCGACACCGCGGAGTGAACGTCGTCTTCTCCCCACCGGCAGGGGAGGACTACCAGCACTGGCAGTCCGTTGACCGCACCATCCTCAAGCGCATCAATCGGCTGATCAACGAAATTCGTCGCTCCCCATACGAGGGCATCGGAAAGCCTGAGCCGCTCAAGTACGGCCTTGCCGGCGCGTGGTCGCGCCGCATCACCGATGAGCACCGACTGGTCTATCGCATCACCACCGAGAGCCTGGAGATACTCCAAGGGCGCTACCACTACTAGGGTGCCTCGCTGTCGCCGACCCTGAATGTCTGAGCGCCGCCCACCTGCGCGAAGAGGGCGACGGTAGCGTTCCGCCATTGGAGACGACTAGTCAATCGGGCTGCGCCACAACAGGTTCGGGAACTGGGCGTACCCGCGATCGTTGGTGATCCAGGTCGCGCCGTGCTCGATGGCCAGCGCCGCGTGGTAGGCGTCGGGCACATCGTTGGCGGTGGCCGAGACAGCGCGGCAGAGTCCGGAGAAGACCTCCCAGTGCTTGGCCCCGGGCCGCAACGGGATCGCGGACGGTCCTGAGCGCACCGCATGGCAGAAGTCCAGTACGTCCGCCGTGGAGCTGGGCTGGCGGTAGATCCGATGGTTTGTCGCCAAGCGAACCACACCCGAAAGGACGAGTTCACTCACGCCGACCGGCTCGTGACCGGTCATGGCGCGCTGCAGCCATTGCGCGTATGAGTTGTGATCCGCGCTGTCTCGGCGGAATGCGTACAGCAGGACGTTGACGTCAGGGCAGAGCATTCTCACCCAGGAGATCGGCGAGGGCTTCGCGGTCATCGAGGTTCACCCCTGGCTGCAGGCCACCGGCGCCACTGATGGGAAACGTCCACGCCTCGGCCTTCGATTCGGCCGCGTCGCGCCTGAGCAACACGCGCAGCGCATCGTCGACCACCGCACCGATGGAACGGTGCGTTCTAGCGGCGACCACCTTCGCTTCGGCCAAGAGGTCGTCGGAGATGTTCAGGGTCGTGCGCACGATCGCATCATAACATCACCAGTACACATCATGATGCGAATGGCGCCGATCCGCTGTACGCCTCCTGTCACAGGCTGCTGCGCGGCATGACCCACACCTGCTCGAAGGCGACGACGGTGGCGGCGGTCTCGAAGTCGTCGACATCATCGTCAGCGCGGATCGGCCGTGGTGCGCTGTAGCGGCTCACACCTCAGTGTCGAAAATCGACGGCTCCGAGAAAAGATTTTCGAGAAGGAGGAACGCATGAGTGAGTACAAGACCGCTGTCCTGGCCGGCGGCTGCTTCTGGGGGATGCAGGATCTGATTCGTCGCTCATCGCGCCCCCCACTCCTGCATTCGTTTGAATCCCGGCCAAAGCCCAGCGCTTTGCCAAGATGTGCGATTACTCGAGTTTTGCGCTGATACGCGGTTACTCGGGATGAATCCGCCTTTTCCCGCAGCGGATGATCCGCAACCACCGCTGTCCCCGAACAGTCGAACCGCCGGGCTATCGGGCGCCAACTCGCTATCGCCGCCCACTCCCCCTGGGTGTCACGACGGACTACCTGGGGCGCAGAGATTTCTGCAGCACGCATTCCCCGACCGTGTGGTTGTACGTCGCCCAGTCCCCGCCGAGAACGTCGCGCCCATCACCGAAACGGGTGAGGCGCCGCGCGTCGCCACTCAGCCCGTACACCTCACCGTCGCTCATCACCCACGAGTCCAAGCTGGACACGCGAGTGCCATCCGAGGCGACGATGTTGCCGCCGACGATCACCTTGCCGGACGGACCACTAACAGACTGCGTGTTCTCCAAACGCTTGCCGTTGGTGAAGTTTGCGTTGATGATTTCGACGATCTCGACCGGAGCCTCGGCGCATCCCACCGTGGCGTCTGCCGCCGGTGCGCTGGCGGGCGCGGAGGATGTTCCCTTGTCCCCGGGGCCGGTGGTCAGCGCGCCGACCACCCCCAGGGCCGCCACCGCCCCGAGCACCCACAACCAGGCGGGCCGCTTCTTCTTCGGGTTCGGGGCAGCGGGCTGCGGGGGCCCGTTGGGCTCTCCCTGCGGCGGATCGAACCCGGGCGGTGGCGGTGTGGTCATTCACTCCCCTGACGTCAAACTCCCGAAACCGGCGATGGGATGGTAGCAACGGGCGTTCGGCGGACGCGGCAACGGAACAACGTGCGAAAGTCCTCAACCGGCGGGACCTTGGTCGGTTGGGCGGTCCGGCACTGGACTTGATCCCGGAATCATGTTCGAATCCAGCATCGGACACCGGGAGCAACCATGGATGCCGGACCCCTCACAACTCGAATCGGACCGATCGCGGTCACGCTGGGAATCGGCGCCGCGCTGTTCGCCGGCGCCGGGGTCGCCGCAGCGGACCGGGGGTCGGAGGCGGGCTCGTCCCCCTCGTCGGAAGCCGCTGACACCACTCGGGCTTACCCGCCCGCCCAACGCCGTCGCGGCGTCGTCCCGCGTTCTTCCGCCGCGACGGACATCGGAAGCAAACCCGGCACCGGCGTGAGGACGGGCGGCAATCGGAATCGCCCGGAGCGTGGATCCGGGGTGGACCCCGTCGACCGGCGCGTCCGGCCGACCCCGGACCGGTCGGGCGCGGCGGTCACAGCCCCGGCCGCGGCGATCCCACCTCGGTCCGCACCGGCAACAGCGGCCACCCCGCCAACAGCGGCCACCCCGGACCTGCCCGCCCTGACACCGCCCCCCGCGGCGGCGACACCGGCCACGCCGGCCACGGCGCCGGCGGTCCGCACGCCCCGCGCCGATAGTCCCGCCCCCGCTCCGGCCGCTGCGACAGGGCTGGCCGCCAGTACGGCGGTGGCCCCACCGGCACCGGCGCCGGCCGCCGTCATGCGGGCCCCGGCCGCGGGCAGCCCTGCACCCCAGCCGAATTGGGCGGCAGGCGGCGGCGGGCTGCCGGTCCTGCAGCCGATGTCGTGGGTGGTGGCCGCGGTCGCGCGCCGGCAGTGGGCCGCAGCGCCCTCCGCGACGGTGGCGCCCCCCGCGGCGACGGTGCGCGCCTCGGCGATCTTCGGCAACCGCCCGCCGGTGATCTCGTCGGTGTCGGTCGGACGCGGCGACCCCGCCACCGGTGTGGTCACGGTGGTGGTCACCGCCACCGATCCCAACCGGGACCGGTTGACCTATACCGCCTCGGGTGCGACCAAGGGCCGAGCGACGATCACCTCCGCTGGCGTCCTGACCTACACCCCCACCTCGACCGCGCGGCACGCCGCGGCCAAAGAGCAAGCCGCACCGCAGGTGCGGGTCGACACGGTACGGGTGACCGTCTCAGACACCCGCTTCGCCCGGGTCAGCACCACCGTGACCGTCCCCATCGTCCCCCGCAACTCCGCGCCCGTCGCCCAGACCACGATGGCAGCCCCCAACGCCACCTCCGGTGCGGTCACCGGCCGGGTCAGTGCGACCGACGCCGACGGGGACCCGCTGGCCTTCAGCGCGCCGGCCTCGACCGCCAAGGGCAGCGTGCAACTGGGCACCAGCGGCAACTTCACCTACACCCCGACCGGGGTCGCGCGCCACGCCGCGGCCCGACTCGGCGCGAGCACCGCCGAGAAGAGTGACGCCTTCACCGTCACCATCCGCGACGGTTACGGCGCGGTGGTCAACGTCCCGGTGACGGTGGCGATCGCACCGCGCAACAGCGCACCGGTCGCCGGTGCCACCACCGTCGGAACCCCCGACCCGAGCACCGGGGTGGTGACCGGCACGGTGCGCGGCACCGACTCCGACGGGGACACCCTGGCCTTCAGCGCGCCGGCGTCGACCGCCAAAGGCAACATCAGCCTCAACCCCAGCAGTGGGGTGTTCAGCTACGCCCCGACCGCCGCGGCGCGCAATGCCGCCGGCGCACCGGGGGCCACCGACGCCGACCGGCAGGACAGCTTCACCGTCACCCTCGCCGACGGCTTCGGCGGCAGCGCCGCGGTGCCGGTGAGTGTGCCGGTGACCCCGACGACGCCGACCCCGCCACCGCCACCGCCGCCACCTCCGCCACCGAGCAACCTGGCCGCCTTCCCCGGCGCGGAGGGTTTCGGCGCCGCCGCCACCGGTGGGCGCGACGGCAGCGTGATCTACGTGACCAACCTCAACTCGTCGGGACCCGGATCGCTGCAGTGGGCGATCGACCAACCGGGCGCCAAGTACGTCCTGTTCAAGGTCAGCGGCGTCATCAACGATCAGATCCACCTGACCAACGGCAACGTGACGATCGCCGGGCAGACCTCACCCGGCGGGATCACCATCCGCGGGTTGGTCACCGACGAGAGCCCGTTCCAGGACCAGGACGTCCGTGCGCCCGGCGATTTCGCGGAGAACTGGATCCTGCAGCACATCCGGATCCGACCCGGAGCCGACGGACCCAGCGACGACGGGCTGCGGTTGCGCTACACCCGCAACGCGATCGTCGACCACGTCTCCATCGGCAACGCCACCGACGAGGCGATCGAGATCTCCTACTCCAACAACATCACCGTGCAGAACACGCTGCTGGCCGAGACGGTGGGCTACCACGCCGAGTACGGCGGCATCCTGATGAACTATTCCAACCCGGCCTACGGTTTCGGCCTGGACAACGTCTCCCTGCACCACAACGTGTTCAACCGGATCTGGGGCAGGCTGCCGGAGGGCAGTCGCGAATCGCTCGCGGCGGCCAACTCGACGATGAACCTGGAGTTGTCCAACAACCTGTACTGGGATCCGCGGTTCTTCGTCGCGCTGGGGCCCAACACCGGAGTGGTCACCAACGCCAGCGGCGACCCGTACCCGATCTACTGGAAGATCAACGCCGTCAACAACTTCTTCCGCACCGGGACGGAGTTCCCATACGGCATGTTCGACGACCAGGTTATGCGCAACCCGACCAACCAGATGTACTTCAGCGGCAACAAGATGAGCCTGTACCCGACCCGTTCGGACTACGAACTGTTCTACTGCTGCAACGACTATTCGACGGTGACCGCCGGGGAACTGCCCGGCCTGGTCGCCGCCCAGCGGGCCCAGAAACGCACCACCCGCCATCCCTTCCCGGCGATCACCTACACCCCCACCGACCAGTTGCGCACCGTCCTGCTCAACACCGCCGGGGCGTGGCCGCGGGACCCGATGGACACCCGCCTGATGGCCAACGTCGCCGCCAACAGCATCGCGACGGCCCCGATCGACGCCAATCCGGCCGGTGACGCGCTGCGCCTGCCCTACACCGGCACCGCACCGGCCGCGCCGGCCGACACCGACAACGACGGGATGCCCGACGCCTGGGAGGTCGCCAAGGGCCTCAATCCCGCGGTGGCCAACACCAACGCCAGGACGCTGTCGACCCTGGGCTACACCGATCTGGAGGTCTACCTCCACGAGTTGTCCGCCAGCAGGATCACCCCGACCGCGCTGTAGCGGACATTTACACTGATCCGATGCGCTGGCCCGCGATGGTCCCGGTGGCGGGTGCCGTCGCGTCCGTTGTGGGGGTCGGCCACAATGGTTCATTCCTCAAGGTGGCCATCGACACCGGCCTGCTGAAGGGCGATGACCTCGTGCAGTTCGGCCTCCGTGGGCAGGGCCCGTCGGAGGCCAACCTCGCCTGGTTGCGCAAGAAGAAGGTCCGCACGCACTTCCAGGCGGAAATCGACACGGTCGGCTGGGATGCCGCGCTGCGACGAATCCTCAACGAAGTCAAGGGACGCATGGTCTACCTGTCGTTCGACGTCGACGCCATCTCCCCGGCCTACGCGCCGGGAGTGGGAACCCAAGATCCCGACGGCCTCACCGCTTCCCAGGCCCTCCAGCTCGTGCGCGCCCTAGCCATCAACAGCGAACTCGTGGCGGCCGATTTCATCGAATACAACCCGCTGCTCGACGACGCACACCAGACGACGGGCGTCCTCGTCGACCGGGCATCACCGACCCCTTATAGGTCGAGGCGCGGCGTCCCCGTGCGTGACGACGGGGGTCAGCGCCCCTTGATCTGCTCGATCAACGTGTACCCCGAGGGGTCGTCGGGCAGCACCGCGGCGAAGCCCTCCAGGAAGATGATCGCGATCACGTTCGCGGCGACCACACCGATGAACAGCCAGATGACGGCCGTGGACAGCTTGTGCAGGCCGGTGCCTTCGGCCGGCGCCCGGGGGATACCCCGCGGCATCAGGAGCAGCATGAGCGCGACGTAGACCATCACGATGGCGAAGGTGACGAACGCCCAGGTGTAGAGGTGCAGTCCCAGGAAAGGCTCGCCGTAGCCGGGATCGCCCGGCAGGATGTGCAACGCGATCTGGCGTACCGACACCGACGCGCCGGCCAACACACTGAGCAGGCCCATTCCCAGGCACTGTGCATAACGCGCCGTGGTCAGAGTTCCGCGGCGGGCTTGCATGACGGCGAACAGTGCGCCGCAGGTGCCCAGGATCATCCCGTAGCGCTGAAGCATGCACAGCGGACAAGGGAATTCGCCCTTGACGAACTGGATGAAGAAGGCGCTGAGCATCACCACGGTGTAGGCGAGAATCCAGGCGTGCAGCCCCCAGAAGGTGAGCGCACCCCACAGTCGGCTGCCTGACCCGGCGGGCTCCTCGACGATGCGGGTCTCCTCGACGACGATCTCGGCCATCAGAAGCTCAGATCCAGCACCGAGGTGACGTGGTAGCGGAACAGCCCGAGCATGGCGACCACTCCGACAGCCCACAGCGCGAGGACCAGACCCGGCTTGGCGCCGCGCCAGATCAGCAGCGCGAGACCGAGGAGCAGGATCATGATGAGAATGTCCACGCGCGAAACAGTAAGCCCGCGGCAGCCTGCGATGTGGCGGTTTAGCCCGGGAAGATGTGCACCCAGTCGACCAGCATCTGGCACGGGTAGACACCCGTCGAGGCGTCCTTGCCGCCGGTGCCGCCGACGGCGAGGTTGAACACCGGGCGCAACTGGTAGCCCGGGTCGTTGAACGGCCAGTCGTCGATCGAGAAGGCGGGCACCTCGAAGTAGGGCTGCATGCCGGGCTCGTAGTCCATCCAGAACGACATCCCCGAGAAGTTCCACGTCATCCGCCAGCGGTGCCAGGCGTCGTCGACGGGGAACGGCATGGTCGCGAACGAGGTCCCGTCCAGGCGCGCGTGCACGGTGGTGCCCGAGGGCCATTCCATGTTGCCGTACCACTCGATCAGGTCGACTTCGCCGCCGCGCGGCTTCTGCTCGTTGACCGCCCACCAGGCCGGCCAGGCGCCCGGGGTCAGGCACTCCAACTTGACCCTCGCCTCGAAGGTGTGGTTGATCGGGGCGCTGAAGTTGCCGACGACCTTGCCGCTGGTGTAGCGGCCGGGAGCGTCGCGGGTCGCGCGGATGACGAGGTTGGAATTGCCGTCGATGAAGACGTGTCCGCGGTCGTCGCTGTACTGGCCCATGTTCTCGGGCCGGTCCCAGAACACCGGGTTCTTGATCAGCTCGCGTCGCTGGGCGACTCTCCACAACGCCGGGTTGGGCGGAGCGCCGGCCGGGCCGTCGAACTCGTCACCCTGCCATCCGGGCGGCGCGGTGGAGGCGGCCGGCGGCGGTGCGCCGAAGGGGGGAGCCCCGGGGGGCGGCGGCGGGAACGGCGCCCCGGGGGGTGGCGGGGGCGCCGGGGGCTCCGGAGCCATGGGGTTGGCGCCCGCTTCGGCGGGAAGGGCGACGGCGGCCAGGCCCAAACCGGCCATGGCCATCACGCTTCGACGATCCATCTTCGGCATGGGCGGGAACTTTAACGGCGATCCGCCGCAGTGCCTGACCCGGGTGGCGCGCCGAAAGGCGCGACCCCGGCGTGGCGGTTCAGCCCGGGAAGATGTGCACCCAGTCCACCAGCATCTGGCACGGGTAGTCGCCCGGCGATGCGTCCTTGCCGCCGGTGCCGCCGACGGCGATGTTGAACACCGGCTTCATCATGAAACCCGGGTCGTTGAAGGCCCAGTCCTTGATCGAGAACGCCGGCACCTCGAAGTAGGGCTCCATGCCCGGCTCATAGTCCCGCCAGAATGACATCCCGGCGGTGTTCCAGGTGAGCCGCCAGGTGTGCCACTGGTCGTCGACCGGGATCGGCTGCGTCGCGAAAGCGGTGCCGTCCAGACGGGCGTGAACGGTGGTGCCCGACGGCCACTCCATGTTGCCGTACCACTCGATCAGGTCGACCTCGCCGCCGCGCGGCTTGTTCTCGTTGACCACCCACCACGCCGGCCAGGCTCCGGGGGTCAGACACTCCAACTTCACCCGCGCCTCGAAGGTGTGGTTGATCGGCGCGGCGAAGTTACCCACCACCTTGCCGCTGGTGTAGATGTTGGACTGATTGGTGCCGTTGGGGTTGCGCGTCGCCCGGATGACGAGGTTGGAGTTTCCGTCGAGGAACACGTGCTCACGGTCGTCGCGGTACTGGCCCATGTTCTCGGGGCGATCCCAGAAGACCGGCTTCTTGATGAACTCGCGCCGTTGGGCGACGGACCACAGCGCCGGGTTGGGCGGCGCACCGGCCGGGCCGTCGAATTCGTCGCCCATGACCCCGGGGACGGCCGCTGCCGGCGGAGGTGCACCGAAGGGGGCCGGGGGCGGCGGCGCGCCGGGAGGGGGAGGCATCGGCGCAATTGGCGGTGCACCCGGGGGCGGCGGTGGGCCGGGTAGCGGCGGTTGCGGGTTGGCACCGGCCTTCGCGGGAAAGGCAACGGCGGCCAAACCCAGGCCCGCCGTGACCATCGCACTGCGTCGATCCATCTTCGGCATAGCTGCCAATCTTAGCTGCGATCGGCGCTCCTGCCCAAAACCGGGTCGGATCGGCGGCCGCCCCGAATCCCCGCGGCGTTGGCCACCTGGCCCGCAAATCACGGTTCGGAGCGGCGGAAAAAGTCGGTCAGTTCACCGGGAAGCAGACCGCCACGAACGGAATCGGCGGACAGATCGAAACCGGCGGCAAAGGCGGAGGCGGCGGCGGGGCCGGCGGCGGCGCGTTCCACTGGGCAGGCGCCGCCGGCGCTACCACGCACATGTTCATCGGCGCGTCCAAGACCGTTCCGGGACCGCACTCCGCAGCGTAGGAGACCGCCGGAGCAGCCACCGCGACGCCAGCGGAGACCGCCAGTGCTGACGCCGCGGCGGAAACCGCGTGCCTCATGACCGCGACCATCGGCGCCTCTGGCTCGAAGAGGTCTGCCGACGGCCGAAAATGTTCTCCGCCAACGGTCGCGGACGTTACTCGGACTGCTTGTTCAGGGAATCCTCGCCGCGCGAGGCGTCCAGCACGCTGACATCGATTCCGTACGGCAGGAATCTCACGGAACGGTTGGGGTCGGTGTTGAGCTTGTTGCCGCGCAAGGCGTCGAGTTCGTTCTTGTAGACCTGTTCGACGTGGGCTTTGCCAGCCGCGTCGGTGATGTAGACGGCCCACACCCCGTCGCCGGCTTCACCGGCGGTCTCCGGTTGCGGTCGGCCCTTCGGCGCGGGCTTGACGAACTGATCGAAGAGCAGCCCGAAGCCGGCCCGTTCCGGGGAGGTGTTTAAGAATCGCCCGACTTGCTCGAAAGCGCTTCGCAAACCCTCGCCCGTCTCGCGCACGACGCGGTCGAATTCGTCGGGGTCGATACCGAAAGGCCCATTTTTGTCCATGCAACCAGTGTGCGCTGAGTTTGCTGCCGATGTCGACAGGTTGGCGGTACGCCGCCAGCGAAACGTCGAATTACACGGCTGTCAGCGGGAGGGAACGTCGCGGCTGGAACTGGAAGGCCGCACCGCCGCTGACCTTGGTCACCTGGACCTCGGGGCACTCCGGGACGACGGCGTCGGAGCGTTCGAGCTCGGCGGTCCAGTCGGTCGCGGTGCCGGCGATCGTGACGACCAGGTGGGGGTCGACCGCGGTTGCGATGGCTTGAAGTGGCTGCGCAGAACCCGGGCCGCACAAGGCGATCCACGCGCAGTCGTCGTGGGCGGGCGATCGCCGCACCTGGAGTCGACCGGCTTCGACCTCGGCCCGGACGTACCCGGCGGGGTTGAGCAGGGGATGCAGTCGAAGGACCCGGGCCAGGCCGTCAAGGTCGGTGGGGATGTTCAAGGCACGCCGGATTCGCTCGGCGGCCACCCCGGCGATGCCGGTGAGTTGTCTGGTGCAGATCGACCGCGCCAGTTCGCGGTCGTCGCCTGCGCGTTTGGACACGGCAAGGACAAACGACAGGTTCAGCAGGTGCATCTGCAGGCAGACCTCATCGGCGATGCGCACCAGGGCCGAATGGGAGAACGCGCTGAAGTCGACGTCGGACAACAGCGGACCGGTGTAGTCGGCGGCGCCGTCGTCGTCGCGGTCGATGGGTGCAAGCTCCCAACCGGCGGCGTGGGTTGCGGCGATGATCGCCAGTGCGGGTATGGGCCGGGCTTCCGGGTGGGACGGGTCGATGACCACGGTCCAGGCGCAGTGCGGTGTGCGGTGGGCGGGCCGGCGCGGCGGGCGGTGGATGGGCCGCACCTGGGCTCGCGGGTTGGTGGCAACCGCGGTGGCGTCGAAGGTGGGGTCCTCGATGTCGTGGCACATGCCCCGTACGTAGTCCGGGCCCATCGGTTCGACGTCGAGCAGGGCGCCGCAGTGATCCAGGTGGAATTCGCCGTGCCAGCGGTCGTGCACGGTGTAGCGGAAGTCCATGAATTGCGGTGGGGCCCCGATGTCGAACTGGAGTCCCTTGAAGATGGTGATGACATCCTCACCCTCGTAGCGCAGGGCTTTCTGCATGCGTTTGGTGTAGAGCGGGCTGCAGCCGGCCCACTCCTCGATGGCGATCCGCAGCATCTCCTCGCGGCCGAAAGACGCGATGCACCAAGCCATTCCGGATCGGTCGATCAGCTGGCCGATGAGCAGCAGTTCGGGGACCAGCACGGCGAGCTCGGCGCGAGACAGTTCGGCGTAGCGGCTCGGGGACGGGCTCACCCGCTTAAACCTAGTCCGGACGGTCACGGGTGTGCTGCAATGGCGACATGGCCGATGTGGAGGCGATCGAAGCGATCAAACGGGTCAAGTACCGCTATCTGCGTGCGCTGGACACCAAGCACTGGGACGATTTCGCCGACACCCTCACCGAGGACGTCGTCGGGGACTACGGCTCGTCGTTGGGCAAGGAGTTGCGCTTCACCAACCGCGCGGACCTGGTGGAGTTCATGCGCACCGCGATGCCGGCGGGGGTGATCTCCGAGCACCGGGTGGGCCACCCGGAGATCACCCTCGACGACACCGACGAGGCCGAGGGCCGCTGGTATCTGCAGGACCGGGTGATCGTGCCGGAGCACAACTTCATGCTGTTCGGCGCGGCGTTCTACAGCGACCGCTACCGCAAGACACCGGACGGGTGGAAGATCTGCGCGACGGGATATCAGCGCACCTACGAGGTGGCCCAGAAATTCGAGGGCAAGCTGACGCCGGGGCCGGCGCTGGCCTGAGCTACTGGGCGATCGCGATGACCGCGCCGGGTTTCAGCCAACGGATGATCTTGACCAGGGTGGCGTCGTCGAGGGCAACGCAGCCGGCCGTCGGTGCGCCGTTGGTGGTGTGAACGAAAAACGCTCCGCCGTTGCCGGGGATTCGTTCCTTGTTGACGCCCATGACGATCGCGTGGGCGTAGGCGGGGATGTAGAGGTTCTCGGTGCCGCTGGCCGGTGAGGTGTCGAACGGGCAGTCGACTTGTTTGCACACCTGCATGGTGTTGTAGGTGGGGCCCTCGGCCGACCACCAGTAGTCCGGTGTCGTCTGGTAGTACTTCAGTCCGCCACCGGGATTGGGTTCGGTGCCGAAGGCGAAGTCGAGGCTGTAGACGCCCATCGGGGTGGCCGGGACGGTGTCGCGCGCTTTGGGCGCCATGCCCGCCGAACCGACGAAGGTCGGGATGCCGCTGCCGACCGGTTGCCATCCGCTGGCGCCGCGCTGCCAGACATCCATCTTCGCGGTGGACCCGCCGGTGCCGACGACCGAGAGCACCTGGGAGGCGCCGCCGACCTGCGCGGCGAACCAGGGAGTGTCGGCGTGGGCGGCCGGCGCCGTCGCCGCGGCGACGGCGGCCGCGGTGAGGGCAGCCGCCAGCGGGAGCGGGATCCTGCGCATGGGCCCATCGTCCTTGCGGGGTCCGGCGGGGGTCAAGTCAAGGTTGGGCCACGGTTCGGTGTCGCGGCAAGCGAACACCGCCGTTCCACCCGATTGTCGGCAACCGGCTTCTTGATTCCGCTCCAGCCGCTGAGTCCCACCCGGTGATCGCCTGACGCGCGGATATAGCCACTTCGCAGCGCATCCTCCCGGCCAGTGAATAGCGCTTCCGGCAAACACGCAGCTACCATCCGGTCATGTCGCAAGCCGACTTGCCCCCGGGCCTCTGGTCCTCGTTGCTGGTGGGCCACCAGTGGCCGACTGCGGAGTCGCTGGCGGTCATCCGAACGTCGGCGACCCGGAGGTCCCGCAGCGAGTCGGTACTCGACTCCCACGCCGACGCGCTCAGGTCGATACGGCTGGGCGACATCGCGCCGCAGGAGGGTGTGACCGGCGACGGCAACCGCGCGCTGTTCATTCGGGGTGAGGAGCATTCGCGAGGCGTCGCCGAGAGGCACCGGACCAGAACGCGCGCCTACCAGGCGGCCGCCGAGTCCGTCGAGTCATTGCGGGAGGCGCTGTCGGAGATCGCAGCGAACGGCAATGCGGCGATCGAAGAGATACGCGGCTCCAGCGCACCCACCGCGGTGAAGCTGTCGGGCATCGTTGACGTCATCGCCCGGGCACAGACGGATTCGAACGTCAAAGCCGCCCTCTGCGCCGGCGATGTCTACTCCGCGGTCGAGTCGATACTCGCCGCCGAGGGGTCGACCGTCTCGGCACGGGGGTTCGCCGCAGCACAGGGCTCGGATATCAGCAGGTGGAACATGGCAACCGACGTCGACGCCATCCGAGTCGAGGCGTCCGGCAGACTCGAAGACCTGCGCCCGGCCACCGACCCCCCGGCCGACGGATCGGCAACGACGGCGGGCACGGTCGCCGCCGCGTTCGGCTCCGCGGACGCGGGACGGCCGGAGACGGGAACCGGAACTGCCGCCCCCGCTTCCTCCGGCGGAGTCGCAGCACCGCCCGGCGGAGCCACCGCGACGACGGTGTCGGCCGCCACGAACATCCGGCCCGATACCGGCCCGGTCACCGGCGGCGTCGAAACCGCCGACCACCGCGGCGGCGTTCCCGTTTCGTCCGGCCTGCAACAGCTCACAACAGCCGCGGGCAGTCCCGTTCACACTCCGGCATCGACCCCGGCGTCGACCCCGGCATCGACCCCGACCGCAGGCGCCACTGCTACCCCCGCACCGGAGTCCGTCCACGCCATCGCCTCCCCCGCCGAAGTCGCGTCAGCCCCCCCGCCGGCCCCGTCCGCCCAACCCGTGGTCGCCGCAACAGCCGCACCGGCGTCCGCCCCCAACCCCGGCCCACCGGGCTCCCGCCCGCCCGCACCGAACGGCTTCGCTGCCCGACCCGCAACCCCACCGCAGGGGCCCATGCTCGGCTACGGCGCGGACGCGAGACCGCCGACTCCGACGACGACGGCCGGCCCGCCGACGGCTCCGGCGGCGCCGGGCCCGGCGCCGGCCGGTCCCACCGCCGGCCCGGGATCGACCGGCCCGCCGACGGTGGTGCGCCACCACTCGCCGCCGGACACCGCAGCAGGGTCCTCCCCGGCCGCGGGACCGGCCCGACGTGCCTTCGCCGCGACGGCGACCGGCGCTGCAGCGGGTGGGATCCACGCCGGCCCCGTTCCCGGCTCCGACGCCGCCGAGAACCGATTACGGCGACTGCTGGATGCCGTTGCCCGCCAGGAACCCCAATTGCGCTGGGCCATAGGAGAATTCGAAGGGGACGCCACTGTCCTGGTAACCGACCTGGCCGGCGGCTGGATTCCTCCGCACATCGACATACCGGCAGGTGTTCAGCTGCTCCGACCGGGCAGCCGCCGATGCGGCCTGGAGGGTCTCCTGGGCGGCGCGAACCTGACGACGGCCTACGAACCGGGCCGGCGACTCGGCTCCGGCGCCGAGACGGTGCCGACGTCGATCCGGGCCCGCGACACCACGCCCGTGGACGACCTGGGGTGGGAGCTGGCGCAGGCCACGAAGTGGCGCGACGCGCTGCCTCGGCTTGCCCACACCCTGACCCGGGCCGTCTGCTCCGGGACCGGGTACCTCGACACCGAAGCGGAGCTGCTGCGGGGGCACCTCAGCGGCGTCACCCGGTCGGTCCTGGCACGCTACCCCGGCGCAGTCGACGTTTCAGAGGTGGGCAACTGGCAGCTGCTTGCCGCCGTCGACGCCTTGGTCAACGGCGAAAAGAACTCTGCCAACTACCATTTCGCCTGGTTCAGAGCCCAGGCCCGCACGCGGGCGGCGCACCGGTGAGCGAGGATCAGCTCAATGCCGACGTCGAGCGGTACCGCCGGGCGGCGTCGATGAACGTCCCTCCGCCACAGATCGTCTCCGATCCGCTGGTGGGCGGAGACACACCCATCGAGCAGCTCCTGCGGGTCCTGGGGCTCGCCGCCAATCTCAGCGACCCGCAGGACAACGCGGCGAGCCTCGAACAACACGCCGAGCGCGACGCGAGGCTGCACGAGGCCGCCGCGAAGTTCACCGCCCAGGACGACGAGGCCGCCGCGGAGCTGGAAACCATCGGCGGGGAGCCCTACACCGCTGCGGAAGGGTCGGCCGCCCAGCCGGATCAGACCGCGGCAATGGCCCAGCAGCTGCCGCAGATCGCCGCGGGCATCGCCGGGGCGCTGGCCGGCGCCGTCGGCGGTGCGCTGCAGCCCCTGGCACAGATACCGCAACAGGCCGCGCAGGGCCTGCAAGAAGCGGTGCAAGCCGGGATGGGCTTGCTCCAGCAGAGCGAGGGCGCCGGTCTCGCCCCCGTCGAGGACGCCGCCCCGGCCGAGGCGCCGCCCGCCGAGGACTTCGGCGCCGGCGCCGCCGACCTCGCCGGCCCGGGCGCGGGCGGTTGGGGCGGCAGCGACATCGGCGACGGGGGTCCGGGCCCGGGCCCGGCCGCCGGGGGCGGGGGTACGGGACCCGTAGGAGGCACCGCACCGATGGCCCACCTCGGTCCGCCCCCGGTCCCGTCGGCCGGCACAGCTCCCTCATCGGCCCCGATCACGCCGGCACTCAGGGCCGGCGCCGCCCCCGCCGCCCCGGCCGGAAGCGCGGGCATGGCCGGCATACCGATGGTCCCCCCGGGCGCTCCGACCGGCACAGCGGGGACGGAGAAGGGCGACAAGGCCGAGACCAAGCGGGTGTCGGTGCCGCCGGTGCGCAACGGCGCACCGGTCCAGGGCAGGCTGACCGTGCCGCCGCCGACCCAGCAGGTGGTGCGAAAGTCGGAGGACAGGCCGGTGGTCACGCGCCGCATCGCGGCACCGCCGGAACGTCCCTCCGGCGGTGTCGAGTCCGAACAGCGGGACTAACATCTTGCGGCGGGAGGCAGCCCTCGGGGACGTGCCAGAAAGGCCGATGCGACGATGACCTCCCCTGTCGAGATACCCATCCCACTGCCGGACGTCCCGGGCGCGGACGCCGGCGCCGCAGGCCTGCCGAAGCGCTCGGAACTGACGGCGTTTCAGCGCTTCGTCGTCGACTCCTCCGCCCTGGCCGACATCGGCCTGCGGACCGCGATCTCCACGGTCGTCGGGGCCGCCGTCGCCCCCACCGTCGTCACCACCGCACTGCGCCCGGCCGAAGCGAAACGGGAACGGGCCAACATCGGCTTCTACGTCGACCTGGCCGCGCACAAGGATCCCGAGCGGTCCTTCCCAGCGCCGACCGACGTCCCCCAGGTATCCAGTCGCGCGGCCAACCCCATCGCCGAATACATCGCCCGCGGTCATGTGCACAACGGTTCCTTCCGGAGCGGGTTCGAACCGATCAATCCGGGCATGCGGGACAAGTGGCGGGACCTCAAGCGCAACAACGTCGTCCGCTTCCAGCACTGGCGCCACTCCGACGAACCTCGTCCCACGCTGTGCGTCATCCACGGGTTCATGGGATCGCCCTATCTGGTCAACGGGCTGTTCTTCTCGCTGCCGTGGTTCTACCGGTCCGGCTACGACGTCCTTCTCTACACCCTGCCGTTTCACGGCCGCCGCGCCGAAGAGCGTTCGCCCTTCAGCGGGTACGGCTATTTCGCCGGCGGCATGTCCGGGTTCGCCGAGGCGATGGGTCAGGCGGTCTACGACTTCCGGACCATCTTGAACTGGCTGCAGCACAACGGGGTTGACCGGATCGCCCTGACCGGCATATCGCTGGGCGGCTATACCTCCGCGCTCGTGGCATCGGCCGACGACCGTCTGGAGGCGGTGATCCCGAACGTCCCACTGGTCACCCCGGCAAGTGCGTTCGACGATTGGTGGCCGGCCAGCAAGGTGGTTCACCTGGCCCGTTTCGCCGGGGGAATGACCCGCGAGGAGGCCTACTCCAGCTTCGCCTACCACTCACCGCTGAACTACCGGCCGAAGGTTCCCAGGGACCGCCGGCTGATCATCACCGGACTCGGTGACCGACTGGCGCCCCCGGATCACTCCGAGGCGCTGTGGAGGCACTGGGAGCGCTGCGCCCTGCACTGGTTCCCGGGCAACCACGTGCTGCACGTCAGCCAGCCGGAATATCTGCGCCGCACCAACCGCTTCCTGCGGCCGCTGATGTTCGGTTCCTGACTGCGCCCGACGCCGGGCCGGGAACGTCAAACCAGCGGGCGGCCGGTGCGCATCCGCCAATTCACGTCATGCAGAAGCACATTGAAGGGGAAGTTCCGCACGAATGGCGGGGCGAAGGTGTTGCCCACTCGGAGAGCCGTCGTCAGCGCGTCGAACTCGCGCTGCTTGGAGCGACTCCAGTCCAGCATCATCTCGTCGCGGAACCGCTGAGGCAGGAAGCCGGTGGTGATCAGCAGCGCGACAGCCTCATTGATGTTCCGCAGCGGGGCCGGCAGCTGCAGTCCGCGCAGGCGGGCTACCGCGATGGGATGGAGGAACTCGCGGATGGCGTCGTCGATGTGGATCTGCTCGAGTTGCCGGTCCCAGTACTCGTCGAAGGCGGCGCGGTCGGCCGGCCACATCTCCGGCCGCACCTGCAGCATGGTCCCCAGCGCCATGCTTTCGCGGTAGTGCCGGTCGGCTGTCTCGTCGTCCATCTCCCCGACGAAGATCCGGCGCACGTCGACGCCGCCTTTGTACAGACAGGCCGCCACCCACAGCTGCAGTTCGGGATCCAGCGCGTTGTACTTGACCGGGCTGTCCGCGGTGGAGGTCACCTGGGCGTGCGCCCGGGTGACCGCCGCGCGGTAGGCCTTCTGCTGCTCGGCGTTGCCGCGCGTTGCCACGGCCAGGTAGGTGAAGGTGGTGCGCGCGCGTTTGATCGGGTGACGGTCGATGCGACCGCTCTCGACCCGGCTCTCCGCGACGCCGTAACCCACCGCGGGGCGGCCCAGTTGCATGATCACGTTGGCCGGGCCGGCCAGCAGGGCGATCCCGGGAACGCCCTGTCCGACAAAACCCAGCCCGGTCAGCCGCTGCAGCAGGCCGCGGGCGGCCGGCGGTCCGGAGGATTCGCTGACCGGCCGGTCCACGACGCTGACGAACCCGCGAGTGCCGGCCATCGGCGCCCCCTTTGCCGCAAATCTGGACACGTGCGTTTCCCGATATTGTGTCAGGACCGGTTCCGATGTCAAGATGACCCGATGACCCGGGCACGGCCCTATGCCGGAGTGGACGCCGCCGATCGGCTCGCCCGACGCCGATCCCGCCTGTTGGAATCCGGCCTCGAACTGCTCGGCGGCGATATCGGACCCGCCGGACTGACCGTCCGCGGGATCTGCCAGCAGGCCGGCCTTGCCACCCGGTACTTCTACGAGGGCTTCGTGGACAAGGACGAGTTCATCGGCGCGGTCTTCGACTGGGTGATCGCCCAGTTGGCGACGACCACCCAGGCGGCGGTGGCCGTCTCGCCGGCCGAGCAGCAGACCCGCGCCGGACTGACCAACATCGTGCGCACCCTCGAGGCCGACCCCCGAATCGGCCGGCTCATCTTCGGCACCCAGGTGTCCAACACCGCGGTGATCCGCAAACGCCGCGAGACCGAGGCACTGTACGTGAAGCTGGCCGGACAGCACGTGGCTGACCTCACCGGGCAGCCGGCCGACGAGGTCACCAAGGCATTCTCCTATTTCGTCGTCGGTGGCGTCGCCCAGACCGTCAACGCTTGGCTGGCCGGCGACGTGGTGCTGACCTCGGCGCAACTGGTGGACCGGCTCAGTGCGATCGTCGATGCCTTCGCGGAGTCGAGCCTCTTCCGCCCGCAACCCCACTAAGCCGCCGGGCCGGATCCGGGACGCGCGATCCCGGGACCGGTGAATATCGTCGTCACCATGCCGGCAGTCATCACGGTCAGAGTTCTGGCGCACTTCCTGCCCGGTGCCACCGCGCTGCAGACGGTTGCGCCCGAATCGGACTGGCTCGACATCCGGTGGTGTCACGAGGACGACGAGGAGACCCTGCACCGCGAACTGCCCTGGGCGGACGTGGTGTGGCATATGCTGCGCCCGCTGTCCGGTGACGACCTTCGCCGGGGTGTCGGGCTGCGACTCGTGCACAAACTCGGCGCGGGGGTCAACACCATCGACGTCGAGACGGCCACCGCACTGGGCGTCGCGGTAGCCAATATGCCCGGCGCCAACGCCCCGTCCGCCGCCGAGGGCGCCGTCATGCTGATGCTCGCCGCGATGCGCCGGCTACTGGAACTCGACGCGGCCACCCGGGCCGGGCGCGGCTGGCCGACCGACACCACGCTCGGCGAGACGGTGCGCGACATCGGCAGTTGCACCGTGGGCCTGGTCGGCTACGGCAACATCGCCCGCCGGGTCGGGCAGATCACGGCGGCCATGGGCGCCCGGGTGCTGCACACCAGCACCGCCGACGACGGGACCCCGACCTGGCGTCCGCTACCGGCGCTGCTGGGAGAAAGTGACATCGTCAGCCTGCACCTACCGCTCACCGCGCACACCCGGACACTGCTTGACCGCACCGCACTGGACCTGATGAAGCCGACTGCCCTGCTGGTCAACACATCTCGCGGGGGCGTCGTGGATGAGGCGGCGCTCACCGAGGCGCTCGGGGAAGGCAGACTTGCCGCCGCCGGTCTGGACGTGTTCGCCACCGAACCGGTCGATCCGGCCAACCCCTTACTGCACCTGCCCAATGTCGTGGTGACTCCGCACGTCGTCTGGTACACCAGGGACACCATGCGCCGATACCTGGCCGAGGCCATCGGCAACTGCCGCAGGCTGCGCGACGGACAGGATCTGGTCAATGTCGTCAACGGGAGGTCCGGTGTCCGCCTTGCCGGCGACTGAATCACCGGAGGCCGCGACGCTGCGCGCGGTCACCTTGCGACTGGTGCCGCTGCTGATGGCGCTGTACTTCGTCAATTACCTTGACCGCACGAACCTCGGAATCGCCAAAGCGGAGATCAGTGCCGATCTGCAGTTGTCGGCCACCATGTTCGGACTGGCGTCAGGCATCTTCTTCATCGGCTATGTGCTGGTGGAGGTTCCGTCGAATCTGGCACTCGCGCGTTTCGGCGCCCGGCGCTGGCTGGCCCGCATCGCGGTGTCCTGGGGGATCGTGGCGGTGGCGATCGCCTTCTCCCCCAACGCCACCACGTTGCTGGTGCTGAGGTTCCTGCTGGGTGTCGCCGAGGCCGGCCTGTTCCCCGGCGTCGTCTTCTATCTGAGCCAGTGGTTTCCGGCCGCATACCGGGCCCGCGTCGTCGGAACGTTCATGCTGGCCGTGCCGGTGGCCGCGGCGATCGGAACACCGTTGGCCGCGTGGCTGATTCAGAGCGGACACGGCACCTTCGGCTTGGCCGGGTGGCGATTCATGATGCTGTGCGTCGGATTACCCGCGGTGTTGCTCGGGGTGCTCAGCTGGTTCCATCTGACCGACCGTCCGGCCGACGCGCACTGGCTGACCGAGGATCAACGACGCTGGCTCATCGAGAGACTGGCGACCGAAGAACGCGCCGTCCGCAGCCGCTTCCACTACCCGCTGGGACGTACCCTGACCAGCCCGCGGGTCTGGGCGCTGGCGCTGGTGTACTTCGCCGTCGCCTACGGCCTTTATGCCCTGGCCTTTTTCCTACCCACCATCGTGGCGGGCTTCCGCAAGACCTTTGCCGTCCAACTGTCCCTGGTCGAGGTCGGGCTGATCACGGCGGTGCCCTATGTGTTCGGCGCGGCCGCGATGCGCCTGTGGTCCCGGCACGCCGATCGCACCGGCGAGCACGTGTGGCATGTGGCCGTCCCCTTGGCCGCGGGCGGCGCGGCGATCCCGGTGGCCCTGTATCTGCACAACCCGTTCGCGGTGATGGGGGCGGTCACCATCGCAGCGGTCGGGATCTTCGCCGCGTTGCCGGTGTTCTGGGCGCTGCCCACGCGTTTCCTCACCGGTGCGGCGGCCGCGGGCGGGATCGGGCTGATCAATTCGCTGGGCAACCTGGGCGGCTTCGCCGCGCCGTATGCCACCGGCGCCCTCGAGGATTCCACCGGGTCGGATAGAGCCGGCATGTGGGCCGTCGGGCTGGTGATGATGGTCGGGGCCGCACTGGTGGTCTGGTTGCGGGCCACTCCGAGCCCCGACCGGAAGGCCGGGGACGGGGAGTACCCTCGGTCCCAACCCACCGGTTAATCGGTACCCCTTGATAGTGGAGGCGATCGAATATGCCCCTCGCGATCACACCCGAGCACCAGGACCTCGCCGACTCGGTACGGGGGTTCGTCAAGCGGGCCGCCCCGGTCGAGTTCCTGCACGCATCGCTGGAGGGCCCGGTTCCCAGCCCGCCGCCGTACTGGCGGGCGGCCGCCGAACAGGGACTGCACGGTCTTCACCTGGCGGAATCGGTGGGCGGGCAGGGTTTCGGGCTGCTCGAGTTGGCCATCGCGATCTCCGAGTTCGGCTACGGAGCCGTACCCGGGCCGTACGTCCCGTCGGCGATCGCCGGTGCGCTGATCGCCGCGCACGACCCCGAGGCCAAACTGCTGGCCGAACTGGCCGCCGGCGAGAGCATCGCCGCGTTCGCCATGGAATCCGACCTGACCGCCAGCCGCCAGAACGGGACATGCGTGATCCGGGGCGAGGCGCGCTCGGTGCCCGCCGCCGCCCAGGCCTCGGTGCTGGTGCTCCCGGTGAACATCGAGAGCGGTATCGAGTGGATCGTGCTTGAGGCCGACGCGCTGGAGATCGTGCCACTGCGGTCGGTGGACCCCCTGCGGCCGGTCGCGCATGTCCGCGCCAACGGGGTCGAGGTCGGCGTCGAGCGGCTGCTGTCGGACGTCTCGCAGGCAGCCGGCCGTGCCATCATCTCCACTCTGCTGGCGGCCGAGGCGGTCGGCATCGCCCGGTGGGCCACCGACACCGCCTCGGAATACGCCAAGATCCGCGAGCAGTTCGGCCGGCCGATCGGACAGTTCCAGGCCATCAAGCACAAGTGCGCCGAGATGATCGCCACCACCGAACGGGCCACCGCCGCCGTGTGGGACGCCGCCCGCGCGATCGACGAAGCGGCGGAGAAGGATTGGGACGACGAGGCCACCCACTACGGGTTCGCCGCCGCGGTGGCAGCCACGCTGGCGCCGAAGGCCGCGCAGCACTGCGCCCAGGAATGCATCCAGGTGCACGGCGGCATCGGATTCACCTGGGAGCACGACACCAACGTCTACTACCGGCACACCCTCGGCCTGGTTGCGGCGTTCGGGCGCTCGACGGAGTACCCGCAACGGGTGTTCGACACCGCGACGACCACCGGCATGCGAGCGCTGGACATCGACCTGGACCCCGATACCGAGAGACTGCGTGAGGAGATCCGCGCCGAAGTCGCTGCGCTGAAGGCGATCCCGAGCGCGGAGCGCAAGGCGGCGATCGCCGAGGGCGGCTGGGTGCTGCCGTATCTGCCCAGGCCGTGGGGCCGCGCCGCGACGCCGGTGGAACAGATCATCATTTCCCAGGAGTTCAAAGACGGACTCGTCAAGCGACCCAATATGGGTATCGCGGCCTGGCTGATCCCGTCCATCGTCGCCTACGGCACCGGGGAGCAGAGGCAACGCTTCCTGCCGCCCACCTTCCGCGGCGAAATGATCTGGTGCCAGCTGTTTTCCGAGCCAGGTGCGGGTTCGGACCTGGCCGGCCTGACCACCAGGGCCACAAAGGTCGACGGCGGCTGGCGTATCACCGGGCAGAAGATCTGGACCACTGCCGCGCAGTTCTCCCAGTGGGGTGCACTACTGGCCAGAACCAACCCGAGCGCCCCGAAACACAACGGCATCTCCTACTTCCTGCTGGACATGAAACAGCCGGGCGTGGAGATCAAGCCGCTGCGCGAACTCACCGGCAACGCGCTGTTCAACACCGTGTTCATCGACGACGTCTTCGTGCCCGACGAGTTGGTTCTCGGCGAGGTCGACCAAGGCTGGGAGGTCAGCCGCAACACCCTTACCGCCGAACGTGTTTCGATCGGCAGCGACGAACCCTGGTTCCTGCCCAATCTCACCCGTTTCGTGGAGTTCGTCAGCGGGGGGCACTTCGACCAGGTGGGCCACCACCGCGCCGGCACGCTGATCGCCGAGGGGCACGCCGCCAAACTGATGAACATGCGCTCGACACTGCTTACCCTGGCCGGCGGTGACGCCATGCCGTCGGCGGCGATCTCCAAGCTGCTGTCCATGCGGACCGGCCAGGGCTACGCCGAATTCGCAGTCGCCTCAATGGGTATCGACGGCGCCATCTGGGAAGAGGATTCGATTCAAGGCAAGTGGTCGGAGTTCCTACTGGCCAGCCGCGCGACGACGATCTACGGCGGCACCTCGGAGGTGCAGCTGAACATCATCGCCGAGCGCCTGCTGGGCCTGCCCCGCGACCCGTGAACCGGACTAATGGATCTCGATCTGGCGTAGCTCCCGCTTGAGGATCTTGCCGGTCGGGTTGCGCGGGAGCTCGGCCAGGAAGAGCACCTCCCGCGGAACCTTGTACCGGGCCAGGTGATCGCGGACGTAATCCTTGATCGCGTCCTCGGTGAGCTCGGCGCCCTCCTTGAGCACGACGAACGCCCGCAGGCGCTGGCCGAAGTCCTTGTCCTCCACCCCGATCGCGGTGGCCTCGACGACCTCGGGATGGCCGCTGATGAGGTCTTCCACCTCCGCCGGGAACACGTTCTCACCGCCGGAGACGATCATCTCGTCGTCGCGCCCGCTGACGTAGAGCAGACCGTCCTCGTCGAAGTAGCCGACGTCGCCGGAGGACATCAGGCCGTCGATGATCTCCTTGCCGCCGCCGCCGGTGTACCCCTCGAACGGGAAGAAGTTGCCCACGAAGATCCGGCCGACCCTGCCCTGCGGCAACTCGCTGCCGTGCTCGTCGAGGATCTTGACCTTGACGCCCTTGATCGTCGGGCCGACCGTCGCCGGATTCTTCTTCAGGTCCTGCGGGCGCGCGATCGAGACGAACGCGATTTCCGTCGAGCCGTAGAGGTTGTAGACCACCGGGCCAATGTCCCTCATCGCCCGGGTCGCCAGTTCCCCGCCCAGTTGCGAGCCGGAGACGAAGATGATGCGCAGTGATGACAGATCGGGCTTGGTCTGCATCGCCTCGAGCTTGTCGAGCATCCGGGAGAGCATCACCGGGACCACCACGATGGCGGTGACCTTGTGCCTGGGGACGTCCTCCAGAACCGTGACGGGGTCGAACCGGCGGTGCAGCACCAGCGTCGAGCCCATCGTCATGGCGAGGGTGGCATGCAGATAACCCAGGGCGTGGAACATCGGCGACGGCAGCGCGGTGACCTCACCGGCTTTGAACGGGACGCGCGACAGGACTCCACCGATCGGGGCCAGCGTCGGGGGGGCTTTCCGGTTGGCGCCCTTGGGCGTACCGGTGGTGCCGCTGGTCAGGATGATGATCGACGACTTCCTGGTGGCCTTGGGCGCGGCCTCTTTGCTGCTGCGGGCGATCAGGGCGGCAAGTGTCTCGTCGGGGCTGCCCGACGGCCCGTCGCCCGAGGCGGAGGCCGAGGAATCGGCGGCGTCCGGGTTGGTCGCCAGAGCCCGCAGCCTGCCCAGCGGGGTGTCGGCCATCTTGACCGCCTCGGCGTACTCGTCGTCGTAGATGATGACCTTGCCGCCCTCGCGAGCTGCGACGTCACGGATCTGCGGTCCGGAGAACTCGGTGTTGAGCATGATGGTGCGCGCCCCCACCCGCGCGGCGGCGTAGTTGGCGATCATCCACCAGCGGTGATTGCGGGCCAGGATGGCCACCCCGTCGCCGCCCTTGACTCCCATTCCCAGCAGGCCGTTGGCGGCGGCGTTGACGGCATCGTCGAGTTCGGCGAAGGTCATCGACCCCTCGTCGTCGATGATGGCGGTTCGGTGCGGATTCCGCCGCGCGTTGAGAGCCGGGATCATGCCGATTTCGCCCCAGCGGCCGATGTCGGCGACCAGTGCGGCGAAGTTCTGCGGCGGCTCCAACCCGAAGGCGCCCGAGGCGATCATCTTCTGCAGGTAGTGCAGTTCGGCCGAGCCGCGCTCGGCGTACCGACGGGCCTTGTCCAACGCCTTGGACGGGAGATCGAAAATCGCCATGCACACAGCGTAGAGCCACGGCCGAGGCCTGCTCGGGCCGCCGGCGCTGACGAGCGGGCTGCGATGCGGTTGGATGGGCGGGTGGCCCAGTTCAGCCGCTCACGCACCGTCGCCGCTTCGCCGCAGGCGGTGTGGGACGTCCTCGCCGACTTCGGCGCCATCAGCGCGTGGGCGGGCAACGTCGACCACTCCTGCCTGCTGGAGCACGGCCCGCCGGGCCCGGCGGTCGGCACCTCCCGGCGGGTGCAGGTGGGCCGCGACGCTCTGGTCGAACGGATCACCGAGTTCATCCCGACGGCAACCCTGGCCTACGACATCGCGGGACTGCCCCGCAGGCTGCGCCGGGCGGGCAGGCGGTGGACGCTGGCCCCGGCCGCCGACGGAGGGACCGGCGTGACGGTGACCAGCACGGTGGACATCGGGACCAACCCGATCGCGAGACTGGCCGAACGCTCGGTGTGCCGAGCCATGTCCGAACAGTCGGAAGAAATGCTGGCCGGACTGGCCGAACGAGTGGAAGGCTCCTAGATGACACGCCCCGACATCGTGATCGTGATGACCGACGAGGAACGGGCCGTCCCGCCCTACGAATCCCCGGAGGTGCTGGCCTGGCGGGACCGCGTGCTGAGCGGCCGGCGCTGGTTCGACGCCAACGGCGTCAGCTTCACCCGCCACTACACCGGATCGCTGGCCTGCGTGCCGAGTCGTCCGACGATCTTCACCGGCCAGTACCCGGATCTGCACGGGGTGACCCAGACCGACGGAATCGGCAAGGTGTACAACGACTCTCGGATGCGCTGGCTGCGCCGGGGTGAGGTTCCGACCCTCGGTAACTGGTTCCGGGCCGCCGGATACGACACCCACTACGACGGCAAGTGGCACATCTCCCATGCCGACCTGACCGACCCGGCCACCGGAGAGGTCCTGGCGACCAACGACCACGACGGCGTCGTCGACCCCGATGCGGTGCAGCGCTACCTGGACGCGGACCCGTTGGCGCCCTACGGATTCTCCGGCTGGGTGGGGCCCGAGCCGCACGGCGCTGGTCTGGCGAACTGCGGGTTGCGCCGGGACCCGCTGATCGCCGAGCGGGTGGTGGCCTGGCTGCGGGACCGCTACGCCCGCCGCCGCGCGGGCGATCCCGATGCGCTGCGTCCGTTTCTGCTGGTGGCCAGTTTCGTCAACCCCCACGACATCGTGTTGTTCCCCACCTGGGCGCTGCGTTCGCCGCTCAAGCCCTCCCCCCTCGACCCGCCGCAGGTGCCGCCGGCGCCCACTGCCGAGGAGGATCTGCGCACCAAACCCGCCGCACAGATCGCCTTCCGGGAGGCCTACTACTCCGGCTACGGACCGGCCGCGGCGATTCAGCAGGTCTACGAGCGGTTCGGCCGGCGTTACCGCGACCTGTACTACCGCCTGCACGCGGAGGTCGACGCCCCGATCGACCGGGTCCGCCGCGCGGTCACCGACGGCTCGGAGAACGCCGTGCTGGTGCGCACCGCCGATCACGGCGACCTGCTCGGGGCGCACGGCGGCCTGCACCAGAAGTGGTTCAACCTCTACGACGAGGCGACCAGGGTGCCCTTCACCATCGCGCGGGTGGGCGGTCCGGGCACCACCGCCCGAGTCGTCGACTCCCCGACGTCCCACGTCGACCTGGTGCCCACCCTGCTCGGCGCCGCCGGGGTCGACGTCGAGGCGGTCGCCGCGACGCTGCGCGAGTCGTTCACCGAGGTGCATCCCCTGCCCGGGCGCGACCTCATGCCCGTGGTGGACGGGGGTCCGGCCGACGAGGACCGCGCGGTGTACCTGATGACCCGCGACAACATGCTCGAAGGCGACTCCGGCGCTTCCGGCCTGGGCCGCCGACTCAAGCGGACCGTCAATCCCCCCGCCCCGCTCAGGATCCGGATACCCGCCCACACGGCGGCCAACTTCGAAGGTCTGGTGGTCCGGGTTGAGGGCAGGCTATGGAAGGTGGTCCGCAGTTTCGACGACCCGTCGACCTGGACCGAGCCGGGGGTGCGCCATCTGGCCGCCAACGGACTCGGGGGCGAGATGTACCGGACCAGCCCGCTGGACGATCAGTGGGAGCTGTACGACCTGACCGGCGACCCGATCGAGGCCGATAACCGCTGGGACGATCCCGCCCTGGACGAACTGCGCCGGCACCTGCGGACACGTCTGAAGGAGAGCCGCGCCGAGTCGGTGCCCGAGCGCAACAACCCCTGGCCGTACGCCGCGCGCCGATCCGGCGGGGTGGTGCGGTAACCCGCACCCCTTCCACGAGGCACTGATCGCCGAGCGACGTGCTTGGATTGCGGTCGTGACAACAACCGATGCCGAAGCCCGCAGCCGGCCGAGCTTCGCGGAGGTGGGCAGCGCCTACTACCCCGTCCTGGTCTCCGTCTTCACCGCGCTGGTGATCATCTCGAATGTCACCGCGACCAAGGGGGTGGCGTTCGGGCCCATCATCACCGACGGCGGGTTCATCGTCTTCCCGCTGACGTACGTGATCGGCGACGTTCTGGCCGAGGTGTACGGATTTCGGGCCGCCCGTCGCGCCATCGCCCTGGGCTTTCTGATGAACGGCCTTGCGGCCCTCGCGTTCTGGGTGACCGTCTACCTTCCGGCCGCCGATTTCTATCCCAACCAGGAACACCTCGCCAACGTGGTGGGCGCCTACACCCAAGTCATCGTGGCGGGACTGGCCGGCTTCGTCGTGGGGCAGACGATCAATGCCTGGACCGTGGTGAAGATCAAGCAACGGACCCGGGAGAAGCACCTGTGGGCCCGCTTGGTCGGCTCGACCTTCGCCGGGCAATTCGGCGACACCCTGGTGTTCTGCAGTATCGCCGCCGGCGCGATCGGCATCACCAGCTTCAAGGATCTGCTCACCTACACAGCCCTGGGCTGGATCTACAAGACGGCCGTCGAAGTCGTCATGCTGCCGATCACCTACCGGGTGATCGGCTTCGTCAAACGCCGCGAGCCCACCTACGCCGCCGCACCGTGATGGCCCGACTCGGCGGCTCGGCGATCCGGGACTACGGCGACCGGGCACTTCTGGTCGAATGTCTCTCCACCGCCGAGGTTCTCGCGCTGGCCGAAAGGCTGCGGGCGGCCCGACTGACGGGGGTGACCGACATCGTTCCGGGTGCCCGGACCGTCCTGGTGAGCCTGGCCGATCCGGCTAGTCAGTCGGCGGTCCGCGGACAGCTCGCGGGTATGGCCGTCCCCACCGTCGCGGGCCCGGACCATTCCGGCGCCGCCGACGTCGAGATCGAGGTGGTGTACGACGGGGCCGACCTCGCCGCGGTCGCCGACCACCTCCGGATGGACACCGCCGGGGTCGTCGAGGCCCACACCGGAACGCTGTGGCGCGTCGGATTCAGCGGATTCGCACCGGGTTTCGCCTACCTGGTCGGCGGTGACCCGCGGCTTGACGTGCCGCGGCGTTCCGAGCCGCGCACCCGGGTTCCGGCTGGATCGGTGGGGTTGGCCGGGGGGTTCAGCGGCGTCTATCCGCGGGAGTCGCCGGGCGGATGGCAGCTCATCGGCCGAACCGAGGCGGTGCTCTGGGACCTGGACCGCCCGCGGCCGGCGCTGCTGACGCCGGGAATGTGGGTGCGATTCCGCGCCGCGGGAATGCCGTGATCACCCTCGAGGTGTTGAGCACCGGACCACTGGCGGTGGCGCAGGACCTCGGCCGGCCGGGGTTGGCCCACCTCGGGGTGGGCCGGTCCGGTGCGGCCGACCGCGGCGCACACGGCCTGGCCAACCGGCTGGTGGCCAACCCCGACGACGCGGCGACGTTGGAGATCACGCTCGGGGGTTTCAGCGCCCGCGTCCTCGGCGGCACGGTGGACGTCGCGGTGACGGGGGCGGACGCGGGTCCGGCCGCCGACGGAGTTCGTTTCGGCCCCAACAGCATCCAGCGCCTGCACCACGGCCAGGTCCTCTCGCTCGGCACACCGGTGTCCGGGTTGCGCAGCTACCTCGGCGTCCGCGGGGGGATCGACGTCGCCCCGGTCCTCGGATCGCGCAGCTACGACACCATGTCCGGGATCGGACCGCGACCGCTGGCCCCGGGAGACGTCGTCGCCGTCGGCCGGCCCGCTGGCATCCTCCCCCGCGTCGAGCAGGCACCGGTCGGGCCGATCACCGGCGGCCCGGTGGACCTGCGCGTGGTGCCCGGGCCGCGGCAGGACTGGTTCGCCGACCCCGGCGAGTTCGTGCGCACCCAATGGGTGACCTCGGACCGCAGCGACCGGGTGGGCGTCCGGTTGGCCGGTCCGGCCCTTCGACTGCGCCGGCCGCAACGTCAACTGCCCAGCGAGGGCGCCACCCGCGGCGCGGTCCAGGTCCCACCCAACGGCCAGCCGGTGATCCTGGGTCCCGACCATCCGGTCACCGGCGGCTACCCGGTCATCGGGGTGGTCGTGGACGCCGACACCGACAAGGTGGCCCAACTGCGGCCGGGCCAGCCGGTCAGAATGCGGTGGAATCACCGCCCCGCATGGCGGGCCGACTGGTAGAGATGTGATGTGCCGCAAGTCCACACCGCCCGGCTGGTGCACACCAGCGACCTCGACGGCGAGACCCTGGACAATGCCCGACGGCTGCTCGTCGATGCGTACGCGGGACGGTTCGACGACGCGGACTGGGACCACGCACTCGGCGGCATGCACGCCGTCATCGGGCACCGCGGGGCGCTGATCGCACATGCCGCCGTCGTGCAGCGCCGGCTGCTGCACCGCGGCGCCGCGCTGCGCTGCGGCTACGTCGAAGGTGTTGCGGTACGGGAGGACTGGCGCGGCCAGGGCCTGGGCAGTGCCGTGCTGGACGCGGTCGAGCAGGTGATCCGGGGCGCCTACCAGATCGGAGCGCTGAGCGCCTCCGGGTCCGGAGCACGGCTCTACCGGCCACGAGGCTGGGTGAGCTGGCGAGGAACGACGTCGGTGCTCTCGCCGGCCGGCGCGGTACGCACCGCGGAGGCCGACGGATCGATTTTCGTGCTCCCCGTGGACGCCGAGGTCGATCCCGATTCCGACCTGATGTGCGACTGGCGCGGCGGCGATCCCTGGTAGGTCGCCACCCACGGCCGATCCTGCGGGCCCTCAGTCCGCGCCGCGGGCCCATTCGACGGTTCGTCGCAATCCCTCGCCGAATGGGACGTGGGGTCGGTAACCCAGAAGAGTTGCGGCACTGGTGATGTCGGCCAGGGAATGCCGGATATCGCCCACCCGGGCCGACTCGTAGACCGGTGGCGGCAGCGGTCCCACTATCTCGCCCAGTGTCGCCCACGCCTCGTTCAGGGAAACCGCGCTGCCGGTGGCCAGGTTGATCACCTGCCCGGCGGCATCGGCTGCGTCCATCGACCGCAGCACCCCGTCGACGACGTTGTCGATGTAGACGAAGTCGCGGGTCTGGCCGCCGTCGCCGTAGATGGTCGCCGGCGAACCGGACAGCGCGGCCTTGATGAAGAGCGACAGAACACCGGAGTACGGCGAGGTGGGACTCTGCCTCGGCCCGAAGACGTTGAAGTATCGGGTCGCCACGGTCTCGAGGCCGTAGAGGCGGTGGAACAACCGGCAGTATTCCTCGCCCGCGTATTTCTGCAGGGCGTACGGCGACTGCGGATCGGCCGGCATCGTCTCGACCTTCGGCAGGACGGGATCGTCGCCGTAGGCCGCCGAGGACGCCGCGAACACCACTCGCCGGACGCCGGCATCGCGCGCTGCCAGCAGGACGTTGAAGGTGGCGCTGAGGTTGGCGTCGTGGGACACCCGTGGCCGGGATATCGACAACGGCACCGACGCGACGGCCGCCTGGTGCAGGACGAACTCGCAACCCCGCACGGCGGCGTGCGCGGTGTCGGGGTCGGTGAGGTCCCCGCGGACGAACTCGGCGTCCGGGGGGACGTTGCCGATGAGTCCCGTCGAAAGATCGTCCACGATCCGGACGGTGTGGCCGCGCGCGAGCAGGGCAGCAGACAGGTGGGAGCCGATGAAACCGGCGCCCCCCGTCACAAGACATGAGGCCATAGAACGAACTTATGGGACAGACGGACGTGACGTCTCTCACAAACACCGACCGAGGTGGCTAGCATCGAGGACATCACTCGCGACCGCACAGTCAGGGGAGGCCCCCATGTCCAGAGCCGGCGAACTCGCCGAACTGCACCACCTCATCGGGAATCTGCGCCGTTGCGTGGCGACGTTGCAGCACCGCTACGGAGACACCCCGGCGATGCGCCGGGTTGTCATCGACACCGAGCGAATCGTCGGTGACCTCGACCTTCTTGAGATCGACGCCGGCGAGTTGGAACTCGCGTCGCACACCGTGATGGGTTCGGCGGAGAAGATCGCGGTGCCGGACACCCCCTATGACCGGGAATTCTGGCGCGACGTCGACGACGAGGGCGTAGGCGGTCACAACCGGCGCTGAGCCGGATTCGGCCGACAGCCCCAATTTCGGCCGACAGCGTAAACCTGGGTACTCTTCGGGACAGTTGACTCGAAAGGGATCACTGCAGATGAGCACACCCACGGCAAACCGGCGTCCGACCGGCGTCTTCTCGCCCGGCCGGGCCCAGATCCCGCAAAAGACCCTGCGCACCGACAACTGGCTCAAGTCGCCCATTCTGACCAACCTGGGCTTCGCCGCGTTCGTCGTCTACGCGACGTTCCGGGCGTTCCAACGGGACCACTTCTTCGTCGAGAAGTACCACTACCTGACGCCCTTCTACTCCCCGTGCGTCAGCGTCAAATGCGGTGCGGCCAGCGAATTCTGGCCGCAGATCCTGCCTGCGTCGGGCTTGCTGTCACTGCTCCCCTACGCGTTGCTGTCGCTGCCGTTCCTGCTGCTGTTCCGGCTGACCTGCTACTACTACCGCGGGGCCTACTACCGCTCGGTGTGGCAGTCGCCGACGGCCTGCGCGGTGGCCGAACCGCACGCCACCTACACCGGCGAGACCCGCTTCCCGCTGATTCTGCAGAACCTGCACCGGTACTTCTTCTACGTCGCCGCCCTGATCTCGGTGATCAACACCTGGGACGCCATCCAGGCCATGCACTCCCCGTCCGGTTTCGGCTTCGGCCTGGGCAACGTCATCCTGTGGGTCAACGTCATCATGCTGTGGGCCTACACCCTGTCCTGCCACTCCTGCCGGCATGTGATGGGCGGCCGCCTCAAGCACTTCTCCAAGCACCCGGTGCGCTACCGGCTGTGGA
>NZ_JBBATF010000011.1:0-33410 GCF_040398885.1 Mycobacterium sp.
TCGAGGCGATCCGCAACGAGGTCGAGATCCACATCGCCTGCTCGCTGGGCATGCTGACCCAGGAGCAGGTGGATCGCCTCGCCGGCATGGGCGTGCACCGCTACAACCACAACCTGGAGACCGCGCGCTCGCATTTCCCCAACGTGGTGACCACCCACACCTGGGAGGAGCGCTGGGACACCCTCCAGATGGTCCGCGAGGCGGGCATGGAGGTGTGCTGCGGCGGGATCCTCGGCATGGGCGAGACCTTGGAGCAGCGCGCCGACTTCGCCGCGGAACTGGCGGAGCTGGACCCGCACGAGGTGCCGCTGAACTTCCTCAACCCGCGTCCGGGCACGCCGTTCGGTGACCTCGAGGTGATGCCGGCGGCCGAGGCGCTCAAAGCGGTGGCGGCCTTCCGGCTGGCGCTGCCGCGGACCATGCTGCGTTTCGCCGGCGGCCGCGAGATCACCCTCGGCGACCTCGGCGCCAAGCAGGGCATCCTGGGCGGGATCAACGCCGTCATCGTCGGCAACTACCTGACCACGCTGGGCCGGCCCGCCGAGTCCGACCTGGAGTTGCTCGACGATCTGCAGATGCCCATCAAGGCTCTCAACGCCAGCCTCTGATGGTCGATCATCAGCCGGCACCGGTGGCCGCCGGCAGGTACAACGTCTACACCGGCGAACTGCACGGCGAGGTTGTGCCGCCGGCCGCCCGACTCGGGTTGGAGCCGCCACGGTTCTGCGCCGAGTGCGGCCGGCGGATGGTGGTGCAGGTGCGCCCGGACGGCTGGTGGGCCGAATGTTCCCGGCACGGCCATGTCGACTCGGCGGATCTGGACGGCCGGCGGTGAGTCACCGGCCGCACGCGGCGGCTGCGCTGAAAGTGGTTGTGGCCCTATCGATTTGCGGTGCACTACTGGGTGCGGTCTGGGCCCTGATCGCACCACCGGTCCACACCATCATCGGATTGAGCAAATCGGGTGAGCGGGTGGACGCCTTTCTGGGCAGGGAGGCCGACAACCAGTTCGTCGCCGTGGCCGTAATGGTGGGACTGCTGACGTTCCTGGCCATCGTCTCCGCGGTCGCGGTGTGGCAGTGGCGGGCCCACCGCGGACCGGTGGCGGCCGCGGCGCTGTGGATCGGGCAGATCCCCGCCGCGGCGGCCGCCGCCGGGACGGGTGCCGCCCTGGCGCACTGGCGCTACGGCACACCGGACCGCAACGTCGAGTTGGGCCCGCAGAACCGGGTGGCTTACTTCACCGAGGCTCCACCGGTGTTTCCCGGCCACCACCCCTTGCAGATAGCTGTGGTGCTGCTGCTGCCGGCCGCGTTGGCGGCACTGGCGTATGCGTTCATGGCGGTGGCCGACCCGCACGACGATCTGGGGGTGCGGCCGCCGGCCGGGCACCGGCACCTGCCTACAGAGGGCGGTGCGGAACCCGTCCACCGGTCATGACCCGGGCGACGATCCGGCCCAGCCGCCACATCCCCGGATAGGTGATGGGGTTCAACAGGGTCGGCCATCTGGTCCGGATCGTGTGGGCGTCCAGTGGGCGGTCGGCGAACCGGTCGATGAGCCAGCGCAGGGTCATCGGCGCCGACATGGGATGCAGCAGGAAGTGTTCGCTGAACAGGTCGCGGTGGTAGGTGACCCGGGCGCCGCCCTGGCTGTAGAGGTGCGCCAGTTCGTCGATGTCGTCGACGTCGATGATCGAGTCGTGCACGGCCTGCACGATCAGCACCGGGGGGGTGGGCGCGGTGCGGCCCAGTCGGATGGCCTCGAAGACCTCCCGGACCTCGGGCATGCTCAGCACCTGTCCCAGCGGCGGGTGCAGAAGGTCGTCCATGTCGGTCCGGAACAACCGGATGACCGCTTCCATGGTGGTCATCCGCTCGAGCCGCCGCAGGGTGGCGCGGCCCTCGTCGGTGGCGTGCTCGTCGACCACCCGGCCCAGGCCGGGGTAGGTCTTGGCCAGCGCCGAGATCACCAGAGCGGGCAGTCCGGCGTACGGCGAACCGTTGAGTCGCAGGAACGTGTTGCCGAGGTCGCCGACCGGCGAACCCAGCACGGCGCCGACGATGTTGAGTTCCGGGGCGTACTCGGCGTGCATCTCGGCGGCCCACGCGCTAGCGAGGCCGCCCCCGGAGTACCCCCACAGCCCGACCTTGCTGTCGGCGGCCAGTCCGAACCGTTCGAAACTCAGGGTGGCGCGCAGCCCGTCGAGCACCCGGTTGCCGGGCTCGCGCGGGCTGCCCCACACGCCGTCGGGTCCCTCGTGGTCGGGGACCGAGACGAACCAGCCCTCGGCGACGGCCGCGGCCATCAGCAGGTATTCGACTTGGGGCAGCGATCCGACCGCCTTGGCGCGCCGGCGCAGCGCGTAGGACGGGAAGCAGCGCGACGACACCGCGTCGATGGCGCACTGGTAGGACACCACATGGCGGGGCTGGCGGTGGGTGTGGCCGGGCGGCACCAGCACGGTGGTGACGGTGGCCTCGGGCCGGCCCTCCCGGTCGGTGGTGCGGTAGAGCAACTGCGTCGCCCGGATCTTCTGCGGGATCAGGCCGAGGAAGCCCAGTTCGACGTCGCGGGAACGCAGCACCGTTCCCGCGACGGCGTGCTGGAATCCGGCGGGCGGTTCGTAGAACGGGTCCTTCGACGGCAGCACCGGCCGCGCCCCGCGCCGCAACTCGTCATGCGGTGCCCGGCCTATCCAGTCGGGACTGACCGCCCCGTGCGCGCTCGCCATCGCATCATTCATACCTTAAGAAGGGTCTAAGACGCTAGTTTCCGGCGTCGGCTGGGGCCTCGCGGCGCCCGGGGGCTTCAGCGCGGCGAACTCGTCGGTCACCCGCAGTCGGGAGTCGGTGAACCGGTACAGCGCCGCCGGCCGACCGCCGCTTCGGCCCGGTTGGACGGTGGTCCCGGTGCGGACGATGACGCCGCGACGGGCCAGTACCCGCTGCAGGTTGGTGGCGTCGACCTGGTGGCCCAGCGCGGCGCCGTAGATGTCGCGCAGCGCCGACAGTGCGAATTCCCTTGGCGCCAGTGCGAACCCGATATTGGTGTAGGACAACTTGGCGACCAGTCGCGACTGGGCGTAGGCCACCATCGGACCGTGGTCGAAGGCCATCGGCGGCAGGTCGGTCACCGGGTGCCAGCGGGTGTCGGTCGGCAGCGCGGGCGTGGCGGGGGAGGGCACCAGGCCGAGGAAGGTCGACGCGATCACCCGGGCGTCGGGCACCCGGTGCGGATCGGAGAACACCGCGAGTTGTTCGAGGTGGGCCACTTCGCGCAGATCGACCTTCTCGGCGAGTTGGCGGCGCACCGAACTGCTGAGGTCTTCGTCGTCGCCAACCTGACCGCCGGGCAGCGACCATTTGCCCGACTCCGGCTCCAAAGCCCGCTGCCACAACAACACGTTCAGCTCGGGTTTGCCGGACTCCAGGTCGCGCACCTGGAATACCACAGCCAGCGCCTCGTGTTGGGTGCTAGTATGGGGCATGTTTTCGATCATAGATCGAAAACCTCGGAATCTGACAGGAGGCGACGATGACCGTCGTTGATCCGACCGACGCGGTGGTCAGTGAGCTGGCCGACCTGATCGTCGATGGACCCGGTGGCTACGCCGGCGTCCGGGGCGACGCGGCGTGGGCGGCGGAGATCCGCCGGCTCGCCACGCTGCGCAACGCCACGATCCTGGCGCACAACTACCAACTGCCGGCCATCCAGGACGTCGCCGACCACGTCGGGGACTCGCTGGCGCTGTCCCGCATCGCCGCCGAGGCGCCCGAGGACACCATCGTGTTCTGCGGCGTGCACTTCATGGCCGAGACCGCCAAGATCCTCTCGCCCGGCAAGACCGTGCTGATCCCGGATCAGCGGGCCGGTTGCTCGCTGGCCGACTCGATCACCGCACCGGAGTTGCAGGCCTGGAAAGACGAGCATCCCGGCGCGGTGGTGGTGTCCTACGTGAACACCACCGCCGCGGTCAAGGCCCTGACCGACATCTGCTGCACCTCCTCCAACGCCGTCGAGGTGGTCGATTCCATCCCGGCCGACCGCGAGGTGCTGTTCTGCCCGGACCAGTTCCTCGGCGCGCACGTCCGGCGGATGACAAGGCGGGAGAACCTGCACATCTGGGCCGGCGAATGCCACGTGCACGCCGGCATCAACGGCGACGAACTCACCGCCCAGGCCCGCAGCCACCCGGACGCCGAACTGTATGTCCATCCCGAATGCGGGTGCGCCACCTCGGCGCTGTATCTCGCCGGTGAAGGCGCCTTCCCGGAAGACCGGGTGAAAATCCTGTCCACCGGCGGCATGCTCGACGCCGCGAAGGCGTCGCACGCCAAACAGGTGCTGGTGGCCACCGAGGTGGGCATGCTGCACCAGTTGCGCAGGGCCGCACCGGGAATCGACTTCCGGGCCGTCAACGGTCGGGCGTCGTGCAAGTACATGAAGATGATCACCCCGGCGGCGCTGCTGCGGTGTCTCGTCGAGGGCGCCGACGAGGTCGACGTCGATCCGGACACCGCCGACCGAGCCCGTGCCAGCGTGCAGCGGATGATCGAGATCGGCCGGCCGGGCGGTGGGGAATGAACTGGCAGCAGCGCGCCGACGTCGTCGTCGTCGGGACCGGGGTGGCCGGTCTGGCCGCCGGCCTGGCCGCGCACCGCACGGGCGCCCGCACCGTCATCCTGAGTAAGGCGCCGGACACCGCCACCTTCTACGCCCAGGGCGGGATCGCGGTGGTGCTGCCGTTCACCGACGACACCGTCGAGTCCCACGTGGCCGACACCCTGGCCGCCGGGGCGGGGTTGTGCGACCCGGAGGCGGTGCGCTCGATCGTGGCCGACGGCTACCAGGCCGTCGCCGACCTGATCGCCGCCGGCGCGCGTTTCGACGAGAGCGCCCCGGGCCGGTGGGCGCTGACCCGCGAGGGCGGGCATTCCCGGCGGCGCATCATGCACGCCGGCGGCGACGCCACCGGGGCCGAGGTCCAGCGCGCCCTGGACCACGCCGCGGCGACCCTGGACATCCGACGCAACCATGTCGCGCTGCAGGTGGCGCACGACGAATCCGGGGTCACCGGAGTGCTGGTGCGAAACGTCGACGGACTCGGACTGATCCATGCCCCGTCGGTGATCCTGGCGACCGGCGGCCTGGGGCACCTCTACAGCGCCACCACCAACCCCGACGGCTCCACCGGCGACGGGATCGCACTGGCCCTGTGGGCCGGCGCCGGCGTCTCCGACATCGAGTTCATCCAGTTTCACCCGACCATGCTGTTCGACCCGCTGGGCACCGGCCGCCGCCCGCTGATCACCGAGGCGCTACGCGGTGAAGGTGCGGTGCTGCGCGACGCCCGCGGGGACCCGGTGACCGCCGGCGCGCACCCGATGGGCGACCTCGCACCCCGGGACGTGGTGGCCGCGGCGATCGACGCCCGCCTGCGGGACACCGGCGACGCCTGCGTCTATCTGGACGCCCGGTCCGTCGAGCGCTTCGAGCAGCGGTTCCCCACCGTCACCGCGGCCTGCCGCGCCGCCGGGATCGATCCGACCCGCCAGCCGATCCCGGTGGTGCCCGGCGCGCACTTCAGCTGCGGCGGGGTGGCCACCGATGTGTACGGCCGTACCGGACTGCCCGGCCTGCTGGCTGCCGGCGAGGTGGCCCGGACCGGCATGCACGGCGCCAACCGGTTGGCCTCCAACAGCCTGCTGGAGGGGCTGGTCGTCGGCGGACGGGCCGGACGGGCGGCCGCCGAGCATGCCCGTGCGGCCGGGGCGGTGACGGCGGAAGCCGATGCCCTCCGGCACGACTCGCTTGCGCGGCCGGCGCTGCAGCAGGCGATGAGCCGGTTGGCCTCGGTGGTCCGCGACGGGGAAGGACTTCGCGAACTCGCCGCCGCGCTGCACGATGCCCCGCCCCGGGAGATCGGTTCCCGAGCCGACTTCGAGGATGTCGCGCTGACGGCGACGGCGCGGGCCGTCGCCGCGGCGGCGCTGGCCCGCACCGAAAGCCGCGGCTGCCACCACCGCGGCGACTACCCCGACACCGATCCGGCGCAGGCGGTCAGCCGCACCGCGTACGACACCGCCGCCGCGCCCCTGTCGTGAGCCCCGAGGAGAGGGCCGAGGCGCTCGAGGTGATCCGCCGCGGGCTGGAGGAGGACCTGCGCTACGGCCCCGACGTGACGACTTCGGCCACCGTGCCCGCCGATGCCCGCACCGAGGCGGCCGTGGTGGCCCGGGAGGCCGGGGTCGCCGCCGGCGTGGACGTCGCGCTCATGGTGCTCGACGAGGTGCTCGGGCCCGACGGATACCGGGTTTGCGAACGGGTGGCCGACGGCGCCCGGCTGCAGCCCCGGCAGGCGCTGCTGCGGGTGGACGCCCCCACCCGGGGACTGCTCACCGCCGAACGGACCCTGCTCAACCTCCTCTGCCACCTCTCCGGCATCGCCACCGCCACCGCCGCGTGGGTGGCCGCGGTCGAGGGCACCGAGGCGCGGATCCGCGACACCCGCAAGACGCTGCCCGGCCTGCGGGTGCTGCAGAAATACGCGGTGCGGGTCGGCGGCGGGGTCAACCACCGGATGGGCCTGGGCGACGCCGCGCTGATCAAGGACAACCACATCGCGGCCGCCGGATCGGTGGTGGCCGCACTGCGGGCGGTGCGCGCCGCCGCGCCCGACCTGCCGTGCGAGGTCGAGGTGGACACCCTGGAGCAACTCGACGAGGTGCTCGGCGAGGACGTGGCGCTGATCCTGCTGGACAACTTCCCGGTGTGGCAGACCCAGATCGCGGTGCAACGCCGGGACGCCCGCGCGCCGGGGGTGCTGCTGGAGTCCTCCGGTGGGCTGTCGCTGGAAACCGCTGCGGAGTACGCCTCCACCGGGGTGGACTATCTGGCCGTCGGGGCGCTCACCCACTCGGTGCGGGTGCTCGACATCGGGTTGGATATGTGACGGTTCCCCCGGTGAGTGCAGCACCACGCAGACAAACTACGAGTGGCGGTCTGCGAGGTGCTGCACTCAACGTGGGGCGATGTCGGCGGCGAACACCCCGACCCCCCGGCGGGCCGCCATCCGTGCCATGAACGGCAGCGACGCGTCTTCGGTGCCGGCCGGGACGATGCGCGGGTTGACCAGGTGCACGTCGCGGCCGGTCAGCCGGATGTCGGCCGCGCCGGCGGCCAGGACGTTCTTGACCCAGTTGGTCTTGCCGTGCGCCAGCATGATCGCCACCGTGTGACCCTTGCGGTAGGCCGACACCGCGGTCTCCAGGTCGCGGCCGGATTTACGCCCACGGTGCTTGATGACGGTGATTCCGGGTGTGAACCGGGCGATCGGCACGGCGACCGGGTTGATGTATTTGATCTGGAAGTTTTCGAACCAGACCGGGAAGCACATCGGGACGCCGGGAGCGTTGTTAGGGTGGTCGGCGGGGCGCATCACCCCATTGTCCTCACCGCCGGTGCTCCGCGCATTACCCCGGGGAGGCCCAACCGATGCGTAATTGATTTTCCCTTCCCCACCCCGATCGGGGACAATGGCCAGGCAATGTCCTCTCTAATGTCCTCGCCAATGTCCTCGCCCCCGATCTCCCGGATCGACCTGCGCGGCCGCGCCATGAGCGCCGCGCAGTTGCGTGCCGCCCTGCCCCGGGGCGGGGTGGACGTCGACGCGGTGGTGCCGGCGGTGCGGCCGATCGTCGACGACGTCGCCGAACGCGGAGCGGTCGCCGCCCTGGAGTACGGGGCGAAGTTCGATCGCGTGCGCCCGGACACCGTCCTGGTCCCGGTGGCCGAACTGGCGACCGCACTGCGACGGTTGGACTCCGATGTCCGCGCCGCGCTGGAGGTGGCGATCGAACGAACCCGGGCGGTGCACGCCGATCAGCGCCGCACCGACACGACCACGACGCTGGCGCCCGGGGCCACCGTCACCGAACGGTGGGTCCCGGTCGACCGGGTCGGCCTGTACGTGCCCGGCGGCACCGCCGTCTACCCGTCCAGTGTGGTGATGAACGTGGTGCCCGCCCAGGCCGCCGGGGTGGAGTCCCTGGTGGTGGCAAGTCCGCCGCAGGCCGGCTTCGGCGGACTGCCGCACCCGACCATCCTGGCCGCGGCCCGGATGCTCGGCGTGGACGAGGTCTGGGCGGTCGGCGGTGCGCAGGCGGTGGCACTGCTGGCCTACGGCGGGGTCGACACCGACGGATCCGAATTGGCGCCGGTGGACATGATCACCGGACCGGGCAACATCTACGTCACAGCCGCCAAACGGATTTGCCGTTCCCAGGTCGGCATCGACTCCGAGGCCGGTCCCACCGAGATCGCCATCCTGGCCGACCACACCGCCGACCCGGTACACGTGGCGGCCGATCTGATCAGCCAGGCCGAGCATGACGTGATGGCGGCCAGTGTGCTGGTCACCGACAGTCCCGAACTGGCCGACGCCACCGACGCCGAACTGGCCGTGCAGTTGCCGACGACCAGGCACCGGGAGCGGGTCGCCGAGGCGCTGGGCGGGCCGCAGTCGGCGATCGTGCTGGTCGACGACATCGACACCGGGGTGCGGGTGGTCAACGCCTACGCCGCGGAGCACCTGGAGATCCAGACCGCCGACGCCGCCGGGGTGGCCGGCCGGATCCGTTCGGCCGGAGCGATATTCGTCGGTCCGTGGTCGCCGGTGAGCCTCGGCGACTACTGCGCCGGTTCCAACCACGTCCTGCCCACCGCCGGCTGTGCCCGGCACTCCAGTGGGCTGTCGGTGCAGACCTTCCTGCGCGGCATCCACGTCGTGGACTACACCGAGGCGGCGCTCAAGGACGTCGCCGGACACGTCATCACCCTGGCCAACGCCGAGGATCTGCCCGCGCACGGCGAGGCGGTCCGCCGGAGGTTCGAGACGCGATGAGCGCTCGCGCGAAGAGCCGACAGCAATGACGCTGGGGAAGCAGGTGGGTCTGGACGACCTGCCGTTGCGGGAAAGCCTGCGCGGCAAATCCGCCTACGGCGCTCCGCAACTCGACGTGCCGGTGCGGCTGAACACCAACGAGAACCCGTATCCGCCCACTGCCGCTCTGGTCGACGACGTCGCCGAGTCGGTTCGGGAGGCGGCCGGTTCGCTGCACCGCTACCCGGACCGGGACGCCGTCGAGCTGCGTCGTGACCTGGCGGCGTACCTCGCTGAGCGCACCGGGGTGGCGCTGTGCGTCGAGAACGTCTGGGCGGCAAACGGATCCAACGAGATCCTGCAACAGCTGCTACAGGCCTTCGGCGGCCCGGGGCGCACCGCGATGGGCTTCGTGCCGTCCTACTCGATGCACCCGATCATCTCCGACGGCACCCAGACCCGCTGGATCGAGGCGAGGCGCGCCGACGACTTCGGCCTGGATCTCGACACCGCGGTGGCCGCGATCCGGCGGGACAGGCCCGACGTCGTGTTCGTCACCAGCCCGAACAACCCGACCGGGCAGAGCATCCCGCTGGACGACCTGCGCCGGCTGCTGGATGCGATGACCTCCGGCGTTCTGATCGTGGACGAGGCCTACGGCGAATTCTCCAGCCGGCCCAGCGCCATCGCACTGCTCGACGTGTATCCGGCCAAGCTGATCGTCAGCCGCACCATGAGCAAGGCGTTCGCCTTCGCCGGCGGCCGGTTGGGGTACCTGGTGGCCGCCCCGGCGGTGATCGAGGCAGTGCTGCTGGTGCGGCTGCCCTACCATCTGTCCTCGCTCACCCTGGCCGCCGCCCGCGCCGCACTGCGCCACGCCGACGAGACGCTGGCGTCGGTGGCCGCGCTGGCCGTCGAACGCGACCGGGTCGCCACGTCGCTGTCCGGCATGGGTTTCCGGGTGGTCCCCAGCGACGCGAACTTCGTGCTGTTCGGGGTCTTCCCCGACGCCGCGCTGGCCTGGAAGCAGTATCTGGCCGACGGGGTGCTCATCCGCGACGTCGGCATCCCGGGCTACCTGCGGGTCACCATCGGCTTGCCGGAGGAGAACGATGCCTTCCTGACCGCCAGCAGGACCATAGGAGCGCCATGACCGATATAACCCCCGAGTCGCTGCGCCCCTACCCGCCGGCAGCCCGCCGCGCCCGGGTGGAGCGCAAGACCCGCGAATCCGACATCGTGGTCGAACTCGACCTCGACGGCACCGGCCGGGTCTCGGTGGACACCGGTGTGCCGTTCTTCGACCACATGCTCACCGCACTGGGCAGCCACGCCAGCTTCGACCTGACCGTGACCGCCCGCGGCGACGTCGAGATCGAGGGCCACCACACCGTGGAGGACACCGCCATCGTGCTCGGCACCGCGCTGGGCCAGGCCCTCGGCGACAAGAAGGGCATCCGCCGGTTCGGCGACGCGTTCATCCCGATGGACGAGACCCTGGCGCACGCCGCCGTCGACGTGTCCGGCCGGCCGTACTTCGTGCACACCGGCGAACCCGACTACCTGGTGGACTTCACCATCGCCGGTTCCGGGGTGCCGTACCACACCGTGATCAACCGGCACGTGTTCGAGTCGCTGGCCGCCAACGCCCGCATCGCTCTGCACGTGCGCACCCTTTACGGCCGCGACCCGCACCACATCACCGAGGCGCAGTACAAGGCCGTGGCCCGGGCGCTGCGCCAAGCCGTCGAACCCGACCCGCGGGTGGTGGGTGTGCCGTCCACCAAAGGCGTTCTGTGACATCACGTTCGGTCGTGGTCCTGGACTACGGTTCGGGCAACCTCCGCTCGGCCCAGCGCGCCCTGGAGCGGGTCGGCGCCGAGGTCACGGTGAGCGCCGACCGCGCGGCCGCGGTGGCCGCCGACGGACTGGTGGTGCCCGGCGTGGGCGCGTTCGAGGCCTGCATGACCGGCCTGCGCTCCATCGGCGGCGAGGAGATCATCGCCGAACGGGTGGCCGCCGGCCGTCCGGTGCTCGGGGTGTGTGTCGGCATGCAGATCCTGTTCGCCCACGGCGTCGAATTCGGCGTGGACTCCTCGGGTTGCGGCCAGTGGCCGGGGTCGGTCACGCGGTTGGACGCCCCGGTCATCCCGCACATGGGCTGGAACGTCGTGCAGGCCGCCCCGGGCAGCAGGCTGTTCAAGGGTATCGACCCGGCCACCCGGTTCTACTTCGTGCACTCCTACGCCGCGCAGACGTGGGAAGGCGCCCCCGATGCGCTGCTGACCTGGGCTGCCCACCATGTTCGTTTCCTGGCGGCGGTCGAGGACGGCCCGCTGTCGGCGACGCAATTTCATCCGGAGAAGAGCGGCGACGCGGGTGCGGCGCTGCTGGCGAATTGGGTTGAGGGACTGTGATGTTGCGATGACTGAATTGATTCTGCTGCCCGCGGTCGACGTCGTGGAGGGCCGCGCCGTTCGGCTGGTGCAGGGCAAGGCCGGCAGCGAGACCGAGTACGGGTCGGCACTGGAGGCCGCGCTGACCTGGCAGCGCGACGGCGCGGAATGGATTCACCTGGTGGACCTCGACGCGGCGTTCGGGCGCGGCAGCAACGCCGAACTGCTGGCTCAGGTGGTCGGCGCCCTCGACGTGAAGGTCGAGATGTCCGGCGGAATCCGCGACGACGCGTCGCTGCGCGCGGCGCTGGCCACCGGCTGCGCGCGGGTCAACATCGGCACCGCCGCCCTGGAGAACCCGCAGTGGTGCGCCCGGGCGATCGCCGAGTTCGGCGACAAGGTCGCGGTCGGGTTGGACGTGCAGATCATCGACGGCGAGCACCGCCTGCGCGGGCGCGGCTGGGAAACCGACGGCGGCGACCTGTGGCAGGTGCTAGAACGCCTCGACAGCGAGGGCTGTTCGCGGTTCGTGGTCACCGACGTCACCAAGGACGGCACCCTCACCGGACCCAACCTGGAACTGCTCGAGGGTGTCGCCGAGTGCACCGACGCCCCGGTGATCGCATCCGGGGGGGTGTCCAGCCTGGACGACCTGCGCGCCATCGCCACCCTGACCGGCAGCGGGGTGGAGGGCGCCATCGTCGGAAAGGCGCTCTACGCCGGCCGTTTCACGCTGCCCGAGGCCTTGGCAGCGATGAAGGCCGCGGTGAGCCGCTGACGATGGACATCGAAGCCCTGGTCGATGAGGCCGCCGCGGTCCTCGACGAGGTCTCGATGAAGTTCGTCGAAGGTCACCGGGCCGACCCCGCGGTGCGCAAGAGGGGTGACGACTTCGCCACCGAGATGGACTACGCCATCGAACGCCACGTCGGCGAGGCCCTGCGGGATCTGACCGGCATCGGGGTGCACGGTGAGGAGTATCGGCAGGCCGACCTCGATTCGCCGCTGGTGTGGGTGCTCGACCCGATCGACGGCACGTTCAACTACGCCGCCGGTTCGCCGATGGCGGCGATCCTGCTGGCCCTTCTGCGCGACGGCGAACCGGTGGCCGGACTGACCTGGCTGCCGTTCACCGGCGACCGGTACCGCGCGGTGGCCGGCGGCGCGTTGTCGTGCAACGGAATCGACCTGCCGGTGCTGGGCTGCGGTCAACTCGCGACCTCGGCAGTCGGGGTCGGCAGCTTCAACGTCGCCTCCAGAGGGCGGCTGCCCGGCCGTTACCGGGCCGCGCTGGCCGCCGAACTCAGCCGCACCTCCTCGAAGATCCGGATGCACGGCTCGGCCGGCATCGACATGGCCTTCGTCGCGGCCGGGATCCTCGGTGGCGCAGTCATTTTCGGCGGGCAGGTCTGGGACCACGCGGCCGGAACCGCGCTGATCCGAGCCGCCGGCGGGATCGTCACCGACCTCGACGGGCGAGTGTGGTCGCCGCAGTCGCGGTCGGTGGTGGCCGGCGCACCGGGTGTGCACGAGGAGATCATGGCGATCATCGCCGGGTTGGGACCACCGGAGGAGTACCGCTGATGCCGAACGAGACCACGGATGTCGCGGTGCGGGTCATTCCCTGCCTGGACGTCGACGCCGGCCGGGTGGTCAAGGGCGTCAACTTCGAAAACCTCAGGGATGCGGGCGATCCGGTGGAACTGGCAGCGGTCTACGACGCGCAGGGCGCCGACGAACTGACCTTCCTGGACGTCACGGCGTCCTCGTCGGGGCGGGCCACCATGCTGGAGGTGGTCAGTCGCACCGCCGAGCAGGTGTTCATCCCGCTCACCGTCGGCGGGGGCGTGCGGTCGGTGGCCGACGTCGACGCCCTGCTGCGCGCCGGGGCGGACAAGGTGTCGGTCAACACCGCGGCGATCGGCCGCCCGGAACTGCTGGCCGAGTTGTCCCGCCGGTTCGGGTCGCAGTGCATCGTGCTGTCGGTGGACGCCCGCACCGTCCCGGCCGGTTCGGCGCCGACGCCGTCGGGTTGGGAGGTCACCACCCACGGCGGGCGCCGCGGCACCGGCATCGACGCCGTCGAATGGGCAAGGCGCGGCGCCGAACTCGGGGTGGGGGAGATCCTGCTGAACTCGATGGACGCCGACGGCACCAAGGCCGGTTTCGACCTGCCGATGCTGCGGGCGGTGCGCGAGGCGGTCAGCCTGCCGGTGATCGCCAGCGGGGGAGCCGGGGCGGTCGGGGACTTCGCGCCCGCTGTGCAGGCCGGGGCGGACGCGGTGCTGGCGGCCAGTGTCTTCCACTTCGGGGAGTTGACGATCGGTGCGGTGAAGGCCGCCATGGCGGCGGAGGGGATAACGGTGCGATGAGCGCCAGCGAAGAGCACGATCGGGACGGGGTGCGATGAGCGCCAGCGAAGAGCACGATCGGGACGGGGTGCGATGAGCCTGGATCCCGCAATCGCCAAGCGGCTCAAGCGCAATGCCGACGGGCTGTTCGCCGCCGTCGCCCAGGAACGCGGCACCGGGGCGGTGCTCATGGTCGCCTGGATGGACGACGAGGCACTGGCGCGCACCCTGGAAACCCGCACCGCGACCTACTTCTCCCGCTCCCGCGGCCGGTACTGGGTCAAGGGCGAGACCTCCGGGCACACCCAGCGCGTGCACTCGGTGCGACTGGACTGCGACGGCGACGCCGTGCTGCTCGAGGTGGACCAGGCCGGGGCGGCGTGCCACACCGGCGAGCACACCTGCTTCGACGCCGACCTGCTGCTGGCGCCGGATACCTGAGCGCGGGGGCTTAGCGGGCGCGCAGGGTTTCCAGTGCCTTGTCGGCGTGGGTGTCCATGTTGACCTCGCTGGAGATCACCTGCAGCACGGTGCGGTCGGAGTCGATCACGAACGTCGTCCGCTTCACCGGCATGAACCTGCCGAGCAGTCCGCGCTTGACGCCGAACAGCTCGGCGACCTTGCCGTCGGCGTCGCTCAGCAGGGGGTAGTCGAAGCGCTGCGAGTCGGCGAACTTGGCCTGCTTGTCCACCGCGTCGGTGCTGATCCCGACCCGGGATGCGCCGACCGCGGCGAACTCGCCGGCCAGATCGCGGAAGTGACAGGCCTCCTTGGTGCAGCCCGGCGTCATCGCCGCCGGGTAGAAGAACAGCACGATCGGCCCGTCGGCCAGCAGGCCGGACAGCGAGCGCACCGTGCCGGTCTGATCGGGAAGCTCGAACTCGGGTACTTGATCACCACGCTTCATGACGGCAACGCTACGCCGGTCGGCGAGTGCGCGTCTGGGAGGATGTAACCCGTGCAGTCCAACCCGACCACCACCAGGGAGCAGTTCCGCGCGCTGGCCGCCGAGCATCGCGTGGTGCCGGTGACCCGCAAGGTGCTCGCCGACAGCGAGACCCCGCTGTCGGCCTACCGCAAACTGGCCGACAACCGGCCCGGCACGTTCCTGCTGGAATCGGCCGAGAACGGCCGGTCCTGGTCGCGGTGGTCGTTCATCGGCGCCGGTGCGCCCTCGGCACTGACCGTGCGCGACGGCGAGGCGGTCTGGCTGGGCGCCACCCCGCAGGGCGCCCCGAGTGGCGGCGACCCCCTGCAGGCGCTGCGCGAGACCATGGAACTGCTCTCCACCGGCCCCGCGGCGGGCGGGGGATTTGGGGCAGCTGATATGCCGCCGCTGTCCAGCGGCCTGGTGGGCTACTTCGCCTACGACTTCGTCCGCCGCCTGGAACGGCTGCCGCAACTCGCCGTCGACGACCTCGGTCTGCCCGACATGGTGCTGATGCTGGCCACCGATCTGGCCGCGGTGGACCACCACGAGGGCACCATCACCCTGATCGCCAACGCGGTGAAGTGGGGCGGCGAGGATCTCCTCGACGAGGCCTACGACGACGCGATCTCCCGCCTGGACGTGATGACCGCGGCCCTGGGCCAGCCGCTGGCGTCCACGGTGGCGACGTTCTCCCGGCCCGAGCCGCAGCACCGCGCGCAGCGCAGCACGGAGGAGTACGGCGCGGTGGTCGAGCGCCTGGTCTCGGAGATCGAAGCGGGCGAGGCCTTCCAGGTGGTGCCCTCCCAGCGCTTCGAGATGGACACCGCCGCCGACCCGATCGACGTCTACCGGATGCTGCGGGTGTCCAACCCCAGCCCGTACATGTACCTGGTGCACATCCCGAATGAGGCTGGGGGAACAGCCTTTTCGATCGTCGGCTCCAGCCCCGAGGCGCTGGTCACCGTCACCGACGGCTGGGCCACCACCCACCCGATCGCCGGCACCCGGTGGCGCGGGCACACCGAGGAGGAGGACCAGCTGCTGGAGAAGGACCTGCTGTCCGACGAGAAGGAACGCGCCGAACATCTCATGCTGGTCGACCTCGGCCGCAACGACCTGGGCCGGGTGTGCGTGCCCGGAACGGTGCGCGTCGAGGACTACAGCCACATCGAGCGCTACAGCCACGTGATGCATCTGGTGTCGACGGTGACCGGCCTGCTGGCCGAGGGCCGCACCCCGCTGGACGCCGTCACCGCCTGCTTCCCGGCCGGCACCCTCTCCGGCGCCCCCAAGGTCCGTGCGATGGAACTCATCGAAGAGGTCGAGACGACCCGCCGCGGTCTCTACGGCGGGGTGGTGGGCTATCTGGACTTCGCCGGCAACGCGGACTTCGCCATCGCCATCCGCACCGCGCTGATGCGCTCCGGCACCGCCTACGTGCAGGCCGGCGGCGGGGTGGTGGCCGACTCCAACGGGCCCTACGAGTACACCGAGTCGGCCAACAAGGCCAAAGCCGTCCTGGCCGCCATCGCCGCCGCCGAGACGTTGCGGGCGCCGTGATCCGCCGCGCTCAGGCGCTGTTGCTGCTGTCCGCCTTCGGACTGTGGGTGGCCTCCCGGCTGCCGTGGGTGTCGGTGACCTCCTTCGACGGCCTCGGCCAGCCCAGGACCACCACCCTCAACGGGGCGGCCTGGTCCAACGCGCTGCTGCCGATGGCGGTGCTGTTGCTGGCTGCGGCGCTGGCCGGCCTGGCCGTGCGCGGGTGGCTGATGCGGGCGGTCGCCCTGCTGCTGGCCGTGGTCTGCCTGGCGATGGGCTATCTGGGCGTGAGCCTGTTCGTGATGCCCGACGTCGGGCCGCGCGGGGCCGAACTGGCCGACGTCCCGGTGGCGACCCTGGTGGACAGCGATCGCCGGCTGACCGGCGCGGGGGTGACCCTGGCCGCCGCGGTCGGGGTCCTGGCCGCGGCGGTGCTGATGACGCGGTCGGCCAGGAGGGCCGACGCCGCAACCAGATACGCGCCCGCCGGTGCGGCCGGTGACCAGGTTTCCGACCGGATGTCGGAGCGCAGCCTCTGGGACGCCCTGGATGCCGGGCGCGACCCGACCGGGGACACCGAGGGTCGGTGACGGGGGCCCGGTCACGGCCCGTTACCCTTTCGGGGATCGGTGTGATCGGCAGTTAATGCAGGAGGGGACCACCCGCGATGAGTTCGGCAACCGTGCTCGACTCCATTCTCGAAGGAGTTCGCGCCGACGTTGCCGCCCGCGAGGCGGTGGTCAGCATGGCCGAGGTGAAGGCGGCGGCCGAGGCCGCACCGCCGCCCCGCGACGCCATCAGGGCGCTCAGCGCGCCGGGGATCGCGGTGATCGCCGAGGTCAAGCGGGCCAGCCCGTCACGCGGTGAACTCGCCCCGATCGCCGACCCGGCCGACCTGGCCCGCGCGTATCAGAACGGCGGCGCGCGGGTGATCAGCGTGCTGACCGAGGAACGCCGCTTCAAGGGCTCGCTGGCCGACCTCGACGCGGTCCGGGCCGCCGTCACGATCCCGGTGTTGCGCAAGGACTTCATCGTCCGGCCCTACCAGATTCACGAGGCCCGCGCCCACGGAGCCGACATGCTGCTGCTCATCGTCGCGGCGCTGGATCAGCCTGCCCTGGTGTCGATGCTCGACCGGACCGAATCGCTCGGGATGACCGCTCTGGTCGAGGTGCACACCGAGGAGGAGGCCGACCGGGCGTTGCAGGCCGGCGCCAAGGTGATCGGGGTCAACGCCCGCGACCTGAAGACCCTCAGCGTGGACCGGGACTGCTTCGGGCGGATCGCCCCGGGCCTGCCGTCGAGCGTCATCCGGGTCGCCGAGTCCGGGGTGCGCGGGCCGGCCGACCTGCTGGCCTACGCCGGTGCCGGCGCGGACGCCGTCCTGGTCGGCGAAGGGTTGGTGACCAGCGGCGACCCGCGTACCGCGGTGTCGGATCTGGTGACCGCGGGGGCTCATCCGTCCTGCCCGAAACCGGTACGCTGAAAACCTCCGGCTGAGAAACCTCACGATGGCCGACACCTCTACTCCCGACCTGCCCCGCGCCAGTGTGGGCGTCGCCGAGCCGACGGTCCACGACCCCGACGCGCGAGGGCATTTCGGGGTGTTCGGCGGCCGGTACGTTCCCGAGGCGTTGATGGCCGTCATCGAGGAGGTCACCGCCGCCTACGAGAAGGCGCGCACCGACCAGAGCTTCCTGGACGAACTGGACCGCCTGCAGACCCACTACGCGGGCCGGCCCTCGCCGATGTACGAGGCGGCGCGACTGAGCGCGCATGCCGGCGGCGCCCGGATCTTCCTGAAACGCGAAGACCTCAACCACACCGGCTCGCACAAGATCAACAACGTGCTGGGCCAGGCCCTGCTGGCCAAGCAGATGGGCAAGACGCGGGTCATCGCCGAGACCGGCGCCGGCCAGCACGGCGTCGCGACCGCGACCGCCTGCGCGCTGCTGGGCCTGGAATGCATCGTCTACATGGGTGCGGTGGACACCGCCCGGCAGGCGCTCAACGTGGCCCGGATGCGCCTCCTCGGCGCCACCGTGGTCGCGGTGCAGTCCGGATCCAAGACCCTCAAGGACGCGGTCAACGAGGCCTTCCGGGACTGGGTGGCGCACGCCGACGACACCTACTACTGCTTCGGCACCGCCGCCGGCCCGCATCCCTTCCCGCTGATGGTGCGCGACTTCCAGCGGATCATCGGCCTGGAGGCCCGGACCCAGATGCTGGCCATGACCGGCCGGCTGCCCGACGTGGTGACGGCCTGCGTGGGCGGGGGATCCAACGCCATCGGCATCTTCCACCCGTTCATCGACGATTCCGGGGTGCGGCTGGTCGGCTGCGAGGCCGGCGGCGACGGAGTCGAGACCGGACGGCATGCCGCGACCTTCGCCGGCGGTTCGCCCGGGGCCTTCCAGGGCTCCTACTCGTACGTGATGCAGAACTCCGACGGCCAGACCATCGAATCCCATTCCATCTCAGCGGGATTGGACTATCCCGGTGTCGGGCCGGAGCACGCCTTCCTCAAGGACCTCGGCCGCACGGAGTACCGGCCGATCACCGACGCCCAGGCGATGGACGCCTTCTCGCTGCTCTGCCGACTGGAGGGCATCATTCCGGCGATCGAGTCCGCCCACGCGGTCGCCGGGGCGGTGCAACTGGCGGCCGAGTCGGGGCCGGAGGCGATCATCCTGGTCAACCTGTCCGGGCGAGGTGACAAGGACGTCGAGACCGCCGCCCGGTGGTTCGACCTGTTCGACCCTCGTCCCGGCGAGACCCCCGGAGCCTCATGACCGTTCAGCACAGCCCGCCCGGCCGGCTGGGCCCGGTTTTCGACGCCTGCCGCGCGCAGGGCCGCGCCGCACTCATCGGGTACCTGCCGACCGGCTATCCGGATGTGTCGACCTCGATCGACGCGATGGTCGCGATGAGCGCGGAGTGCGACATCATTGAGGTGGGCGTCCCCTACTCCGATCCCGGAATGGACGGACCGGTCATCGCGACCGCCACCGAGGCCGCGTTGCAGCACGGCGTGCGGGTGCGCGACTCCCTGCGGGCAGTCGAGGCGATCAGCGCCGCGGGTGGGAACGCGGTGGTGATGAGCTACTGGAACCCCTTGCTGCACTACGGGGTTGACGCCTTCGCCCGCGACCTGGCCGCCGCCGGGGGATTGGGCATCATCACCCCCGATCTGATCCCCGACGAGGCCGACGCCTGGCTGGCGGCTTCCGAGGAGCACGACCTCGACCGCATCTTCCTGGTGGCGCCGTCCTCCACCCCGGAGCGGTTGGCACGCACCGTCGAGGCCTCCCGCGGCTTCGTGTACGCCGCGTCGACCATGGGGGTGACCGGCGCCCGCGACGCGGTGTCGGGCACGGCGCCGGAACTGGTGCGCCGGGTCAGGGCGATCTCCGACATCCCGGTCGGGGTGGGCCTGGGCGTGCGCTCCCGCGTGCAGGCGGCCGAAATCGCCCACTACGCCGACGGGGTCATCGTCGGTTCCGCCCTGGTGTCGGCGTTGGCCGACGACGGGGTGCCCGCGGTCCGGACACTGACCGGGGAACTTGCCATCGGGGTCCGAGAGAAGGTGCCTGCCACGTGACCACAACGGTGCTTGCCTACTTCCCGAGTCCGGGACAGGGCGTCTGGTACCTGGGACCAATCCCGATCCGGGCCTACGCCCTGTGCATCATCGTCGGCATCATCGCCGCGCTCGTCATCGGCGACCGGCGCTGGGCGGCGCGCGGCGGCGAGCGCGGAGTCGTCTACGACGTGGCGCTGTGGGCGGTGCCGTTCGGCCTGATCGGCGGCCGGGTGTATCACCTGCTCACCGACTGGAAGACCTACTTCGGCCCCGGCGGAGCCGGCATCGGCGCCGCCCTGAAGATCTGGGAAGGCGGACTGGGCATCTGGGGCGCGATCTTCCTCGGCGGCGTCGGTGCGTGGATCGCCTGCCGCCGCAGGGGAATTCCGCTGCCCGCCTTCGGCGATGCGGTGGCGCCGGGCATCGTGCTGGCGCAGGCGATCGGCCGGCTCGGCAACTACTTCAACCAGGAGCTCTACGGCCGGGAGACCACCGTGCCGTGGGGCATGGAGATCTTCTACCGCCGGGATTCCTCGGGCGCGGTGGACGTGCACTCCCTCGACGGGGTGTCCACCGGACAGGTCGCCGCCGTCGTGCACCCCACCTTCCTCTACGAGCTGCTGTGGAACCTGCTGGTGTTCGTCCTTCTCCTCTGGGCCGACCGCAGGTTCCGGCTGGGCCACGGCCGGCTGTTCGCCCTCTACGTGGCGGCCTACTGCGTCGGCCGGTTCTGGGTGGAGTTGATGCGCGACGACGTCGCCACCCACATCGCCGGCATCCGGGTCAACGTGTTCACCGCGACCTTCGTGTTCATCGGCGCGGTCGTGTACATGCTGCTGGCGCCCAAGGGCCGGGAGGACCCGGCCTCGCTGCGGGGCAGGCGGCAGTCGGATACTCACGAGGTGACCCACGAGGAGTCGCGGGTCGAGGAGTGGGCCGAGGACTTGGTGGCGGTCGGTACCGGCGGGGGTCTCCTGGCCGCGGTCAAGCTCGCCGGCGAACACGAGGACGAGGACGCCGAGGCGGTCGGTGACGTCGACGAACCCGCGGGCGGCGAGGCTGAGGAAATCGAGGTCGAGCAGGTCGAGGCCGAGGACATCGAGGTCGAGCAGGTCGAGGCCGAGGACATCGAGGCCGGGGACATCGAGGCCGGGGACATCGAGGTCGGGGATGTCGGGGTCGCGGTTGTCGACGCCGGCGAAACCGAGTCCGCGGTGGAAGACGAGGCCGAAGCCGCGGCGGATAGCGACGACACCGCAGTGGTGGTCTACGAGGACAACAACGGTGAGGCGGCCGAGGCGCAGACCGTCGTCGTCTACGAGACCGACGGGGTGGTCGAGGTTGCAGCGGAGGTCGAGGTCGCCGAGCCTGAGCCGGAGCCCGAGCCCGAGCCGGAACCCGAGCCTGAGCCGGAGCCCGAGCCCGAGCCCGAGGACGAGCCGGTCAAGCTCAAGGGCGCGACCCTCAAGCGCCTGCTCTGGGGCGCCGGCAGCAACTGAGGGCTCTGGCATGCTGGAGCGCATGCGGAGCCCGCGGTTCTACACCGGTCTGGGGACTGCGGCGCTCGGCGCGGCCGCGCTGGGCTATCTCGCCGTCGTCGACCCGCACCGCCGGGGCGCGGTGTTCGGGTTCTGTCCGTTCAAACTGATCACCGGGTGGAACTGCCCCGCCTGCGGCGGCCTGCGGATGACCCATGACGTGCTGCACGGCGATCTGGCGGCCGCGGCGGTCGACAACGTCTTCCTGCTGACCGGCCTGCCGCTGCTGGCGATGTGGTCGCTGTGGCGGTGGCGTCGCGGACAGCTGATCTTCACCTCGCCGTTACTGCTGGTTACCGCGGTTGTGGCCGTGGCGTGGACCATCGTTCGGAATCTTCCCGGGTTCCCGCTGATTCCCACGACGCTCGGCCCGTAGCCCGGCCGACGGGACTATGCTCGGGCGTTGTGACCCGGCGCGCGAAGATCGTCTGCACACTCGGACCCGCTACCGCCACCGATGCCGGGGTGAGAGATCTCGTCGACGCCGGGATGGACGTCGCCCGGCTCAACTTCAGCCACGGCGACTACAGCGACCACGAAGCGTCCTACACCCGGGTGCGCAAAGCCTCCGAAGCCACCGGTAGGGCGGTCGGCATCCTGGCCGATCTGCAGGGCCCCAAGATCCGCCTCGGCAGGTTCGCCGGGGGTCCGACCGTGTGGGCCAGCGGGGAAACGGTCCGGATCACCGTGCAGGACTGCGAAGGCGACCACGACCGGGTCTCGACGACCTATTCGAAGCTGGCCCAGGATGCCCGACCCGGTGACCGGTTGCTGGTCGACGACGGCAAGGTGGGCTTGATCGTCGAGCACGTCGACGGCGACGACGTGGTGTGCACCGTGACCGAGGGCGGCCCGGTCAGCAACAACAAGGGCCTGTCCATGCCCGGCATGAAGTTCTCGATCCCGGCGCTGTCGGAGAAGGACATCGCCGATCTGGAGTTCGCGCTGAAACTCGGCGTCGACCTGATCGCGCTGTCGTTCGTCCGCTCACCGTCGGACATCGACCTGGTGCACGAGGTGATGGACCGGGTCGGGCGCCGGGTGCCGGTGATCGCCAAGCTGGAGAAGCCCGAGGCGGTGGAGAACCTCGAAGCCATCGTGATGGCCTTCGACGCCGTGATGGTGGCCCGCGGCGACCTCGGGGTGGAACTGCCACTCGAAGAGGTCCCACTGGTTCAGAAGCGGGCGATCCAGATCGCCAGGGAGAACGCCAAACCGGTCATTGTGGCGACCCAGATGCTCGAGTCGATGATCGAGAACTCCCGGCCCACCCGCGCGGAAGCCTCCGACGTCGCCAACGCCGTGCTCGACGGTACCGACGCGGTGATGCTGTCCGGCGAGACCTCGGTGGGCAAGTACCCCATTGAGGCGGTGCGGACGATGGCCCGGATCGTCTGCGCGATGGAGGAGAACAACCCTCCGCCGCCGCTGATCCACGTCCCGCGCACCAAGCGCGGCGTGATCTCTTATGCCGCAAGGGATATCGGCGAGCGGCTCGAGGCCAAGGCGCTGGTGGCGTTCACCTCGTCGGGGGACACCGTGCGCCGGTTGGCCCGGCTGCACAGCCGGCTGCCGCTGCTGGCCTTCGTCACCGCCCCGGAGATCCGCAGCCGGTTGGCGCTGACCTGGGGCGCCGAGACGTTCGTCGTGCCGCACGCCGACTCCACGGACGACATGATCCGGCAGGTCGACCAGGCGCTACTGGAACTGGGCCGCTATCAGCGCGGCGACCTCACGGTCATCGTGGCGGGCGCTCCGCCGGGCACTATAGGCTCGACCAACCTGATTCACGTTCACCGGATCGGCGAGAACGACCACTAGCGAGAGGCGGCGCGTGCCCGAATCGGGAATGACCCGGGTGGGAGAGTCCGACTTCGAGGAACTGCTGTCCATCCTCGAGCTTTCGCCGCTCGGCCGGTCCCCATCGGGCCACGACGTCTTCTCCGGCCGCCATCCTCGCAAGAATCCGGTCCGCACCTTCGGCGGCCAGTTGATGGCCCAGTCCTTTACCGCCGCCAGCCGGACCGTCGACCACGACCTGCCGCCGAGCGCCCTGTCGGTGCATTTCATCGCCGGCGGCGACACGTCCCGGGATATCGAGTTCCACGTCGCGCGACTCCGCGAGGTAAGGCGATTCGCCAACCGGCGGGTCGACGCGATGCAGGACGGCAAGCTGCTGGCCACCGCACTGGTGTCCTACCTTGCCGGAGGGCATGGGCTGGAACACAATTCCACCGCGCCGGCCGTCCCGGAACCGCACACGCTGCCGACCATCGACGAGTTGCTGGTGGGCTACGAGGAGGTTGTGCCGCACTTCGCCGGCGCGATGCGGCCGATCGAATGGCGCTACACCAATGACCCGGCATGGGTGATGCGCGACAAGGGCGCCAAGCTGGACCGCAACCGGGTCTGGATGACGGCGTCGGGCCGGATGCCCGACGACCCGGTGCTGCACACCGCGGCGATGGTGTACTCCTCGGACACCACGGTGCTGGACTCGATCATCACCACCCACGGCCTGTCCTGGGGCTGGGACCGGATCTTCGCGGTCACCGTCAACCACTCGATCTGGTTCCACCGCCAGGTCGACTTCTCCGACTGGGTGCTCTACTCCACGGCGTCGCCGGTGGCCGCCGAGTCGCGCGGGCTCGGCATGGGGCACTTCTTCAACCTGGCCGGTGAGGTGGTCGCCACAGTCGCCCAGGAGGGGATCGTCAAATACTTCCCGGGCGCCTCGAACCGGGCCTGATCAGCCAGGCGCGCTTCCCGCTCCGGCGCCGCTCTCCACGCGCTGCTGGAACTCGTCCATGCACTGCTGGACCTTGGTATTGTCCCCGCCGGCGTCCTGGACACAGCTGACCAGGTCCTGACCGCCGTACTCGTTGAAAACCCTGAAGTAGAGGGCGGTGAAGGCGAGGCTGATGACGACGGCGACGGCGCCCAGAATGATTCCGGTCGTGGCGATCCCGCCGTTGCTGGCCTCGCCGCGATTGACCCGGCCGCGGGCCAGCACCCCGAGGACGATCGCGGCGATCCCCAGGACCAGACCGCCGGCGACCGAGCAGGACGCCACCAGCGCGATGACGGCCAGCACCAGTGCGGCGACGCCCAGGCCGTTGCGCGGGGGCGTGGGCGCGCCGGGGTAGTAGTCCCCGTAGGGCATCGGCGGCGGCGGATATGCGCCGGGATAGGGACCGGGCGGATAGCCCGCAAGCCCCGGGGTCCCAGGGGGCCCCGGCGGATAGGAGTACGGATACGGGGGTTGTCCGGCCGGCGGCGGAAAGCTCTGGGGAACGCCGGGGTAATCCGGCGGTTCAGGCCGATCAGTCATATCTCCCGCCTCATCTCCTGGACAGCGACACCGGTCAATTTACCCGCCACCTGAGGTGCGGTACGGCAAGGCGCGGAGGGCGGTGCCGTGCACTCGCCCCCCGCGCCTTCGCGCGGTCAGCGGCTCGCGCGGATGGCGTCGGCGACGACGCCGCGAACCTCGTTGCCTGCCTTGCGGATCGCGAAGGAAGCGATGATCTCCATCACGCCGACGACGATCAGCCAGAAGCCGACCACCAGGGTCAGCGTGCCCAGCGAGGCGATCGGGTAGGCCAGCACGATCACGCCGGCGATCAGGGTGATGATGCCCAGGGCGATCTGCCAGCCCCGGCCGGGAGTGTCGTGGTCGCTGATGGCACTTGCGGCCTCGGCGACGCCGCGGAAGATGAAGCCGATGCCGACCCAGATGGCGAGAAGCCAGATGGCGTCGTTGAGGTGGCGGAAGGCCAGAACGGCCAGCACCAGCGATGCCGCGCCGCTGATGAACAGCAGCGCCCGGCCGCCGCCGGAGATGTGCAGGGTGAAGGCGTGGAAGACCTGCGCGATGCCGGTGACCAGCAGGTAGATGCCGAACAGGACGGCCGCGGTCACGATCGTCGGTCCCGGCCAGCGCAGCACCATCGCGCCGAGGATCACAGACAGGATGCCGGTGATCAGCACCGACTTCCACAGGTGCGGAAACAGGGTTCCGCGCGAAGTACCAGTGGTACCAGAGTTGATTGTCATGGTGTCAAGTCTGTCACACGGGTGGGTTCATTGTGGCGTGCCGCCTCAACGCCTCGCCGCCGGGCATTTCGCGGGCCGGCCTGCGGCCCACCAGATACCAGGTGCGCATCACGCCCTTGCCCTTGATGTCGATCTCGCCGCGCTCCTCGAAATCGAAGGCGTACCGAAGGCGCTCGTAGACGTTGTGCGCCACCTGGATCCGGCCGACGACGTCGGTGGACTCCATCCGGGAGGCGACGTTGACGGCGTCGCCCCAGACGTCGTAGAAGAACCGGCGGGCACCGACGACGCCGGCCACCACCGGCCCGCAGGCGATGCCCATCCGCATCGGCACCGGCCTGCCCTGCGGGTCGCGCAACCCGGCGACCGCCGCGCACAGGTCCAGGGCCAGATCCGCGATCGCCTCGACGTGGTCGGGACGGGCGGTGGGCACACCGCTGACCACCATGTAGGCGTCGCCGGTGGTCTTGATCTTCTCCAGCCCGTGCCGGTCCACCAGGCGGTCGAAGGTGGTGTACAGCCGGTCCAGGAACCGCACCAGCTCGGTCGGCGAGATCTGACTGGACTGTTCGGTGTAGCCGGCGATGTCGGCGAACAGGATCGAGGCGTCGTCGTAGCGGTCGGCGATGGTCCCGTGCCCCGGGTCCTTGAGTTTCGCGGCCACCGTGGCGGGCAGGATGTTGGCCAGCAGCGCTTCGGAGCGGCTGTACTCCACCTCCATCGCGGCTTCGGCGCGCGACACCTCCCGCATGGCGTACCAGACGGTGGCGAAGATCAGCAGGCAGGCGCCGGTCGTGGCGAGGACGAACGCGGGTCCAGCGCCCAGCGGGGCTGGATGCCGGTGTCCTGCGGGGCGGTGAACTGCAGGTACACCACCAGGCCCGCGCCCACCGCCACCACCGTGCCGGCCAGCGCGAGATGCTCGATGCCCAGCACCAGCACCGCCAGTGACGCCGACACCAGGTAGTAGAACTGGACCCCCGAGTCGGTGCCGATCTGAGTGCCCACGAAGGTCAGCGACGCGTAGGACACGATCACGAAAACCAAAGCGGCGGGGACGTTTCCCAGCCGGCTCAGCAGCGGGATGGCCAGGAACACCGCGGCCAGGGCCAGGTTGATCAGGCCGATGTAGAGCACCCGGTCTCCGGTGAGGGTCTGCAGCACACCCAGGGTCGCGGTCAGCGCGGCGGCGATCCAGGCCGCGACGTTGAGCACCCGCTGCGGGCGGCCGGCCGACTCGGCCCAGTGCTGGTTGCGAGCGGGCGGACGGCGTTGCAGCCGTTCGCAGTCCGAGTGCCACAGCCGGCCTTCCGGGAGCAGTCGTCTGCGCTCGGAACCCACTGGGCCAGCGTATCCCCGTCTGACTCGGGCGGCGAAACGCCCGAGAAACGCCCGAAAATCCCGCCGGATCGCGGCACACTGGGCGGGTCATCCCGGCTGGACCTCGACAGGAGGATTGTGGCGGACACCAACCTTGACGGGACCGAGAGCGTTCTGGAGAAGGTCGAAGAACTCGTCGACGACGTGCTGGGCGCCGACATCATCCCGGTCGAACCGGAGGATCCCTGGGAGCGCCGGCAACGCATCCTGGACTCCTGGACGGCGATCATCCTGGCCATCGCCGCGGTGGCCACCACCTGGGCGTCGTTCCAGGCCAGCCAGTGGTCCAACGCGCAGTCCGATGCGCAGTCGGCTTCGGCGATCCAGCGCAGCGACGCCAACCGGGCGGCCTCGGAGGCCACCAGCCAGTCCGTCGTCGACTCCCAGATGTGGATCTCCTGGGTGGACGCGGTGGCCGCCAAGGACAGACTTCGGTCGAACTTCCTGCGGGAACGTTTCTCACCCGCCCTGGACAAGGCGCAGAAGGAGTGGCTGACCGGGGTCACGGTGGACGGCGAGGGCAACCCCTCCCGGGTGCCCGACGGCACACCGCTGGACCTGGCCGGTTACGTCGTCCCGGCCCAGTTGCAGGCCGACGAACTGTCCAACAAGGCCGAGGAGAGCCTGGCCGCGGCCGACGAGGCCAGCAACACCAGCACCCGGTATGTGATGCTCGCGGTGCTGTTCGCGCTGGTGTTGTTCTTCGCCAGTGTGGCCACCAAATTCACCTCGCCCAAGGTCCAGGTGGCGCTGATCCTCACCGGCCTGGTGCTGTTGGTCACCACGTGTGTGCGGATGTTCATGCTGCCGCAGATGCTGATGTGATGCACGAACGTGTGATGCACGAACGCGAGGTGGCCGACTGTGTGGACATATCCGCTCCGCCGGCCCGGGTCTGGGAGGTGGTCAGCGACATCACCGTGATGCCGCCGCTCAGCGCCGAACTGGTCGACGTCCGGTGGGCGGACGGCTTCACCGGTCCGGCGCTGGGAGCACGGTTCGTCGGCACGAACCGCAACCCGGACATCGGCGAATGGAGGACGGTGTCCCAGATCGTCGCATTCGACCCGCCGAAGGTATTCGGCTGGGCGGTCGGCGATCCGGAAAACCCCGCGGCGACATGGCGATTCGAGCTTGCAGCGATTCCGGCCGGGACCCGGCTGAGCTACGCCGCCCGGATCGGCCCCGGGCCGTCGGGGGTCACGATGCTGATCGCGCGGACGCCGGACCGCGCCCGGCAGATCGTGGAAGGGCGGGCGGCGCAGTTCCGGAAGGCGGTGGCGGCGACCCTGGCCGGTGTCCGTGAGCTCGCCGAGACCGGCTGATCCCCCACCGGCGGGGAGCCGATCGGGGGAGGACGTCACACCGGCACCGGCTGGTGGGCGATGAGCCCGCGAGACGAGTTGCAACGGATCGCCGCCGACGTCTTCGGCTGGCCGCGGTTGAGGCCCGCCCAGTTGCAGGCCATGGAGGCGGTGCTGGCCGGCCGCGACGTGCTGGCGGTGATGGCAACCGGGTCGGGCAAGTCGGCGATCTACCAGGTGCCCGGTGTTCTGATGGCGGGGGCGACGCTGGTGATCTCCCCGCTGATCGCCCTGCAGCACGACCAGATCCACGGACTGGCCGCCAAGGACGCCCCGGACGCGATCGCGATCAACTCCCTGCTCGGGGCCGACGAGACCGAACGGGCCTGGCAGGCGTTGCGGGACCGGGTCGCCGAGTATGTGTTCCTCGCGCCCGAGCAACTGAGCAACGAGGAGGTGGTGGCCGCGCTGGCCGACGCCGGCATCTCGCTGATCGTGGTCGACGAGGCGCACTGCGTCTCGTCCTGGGGTCACGACTTCCGGCCGGACTATCTGCGCCTCGGCGACGCCGTCGCCCGTCTCGGGCATCCCACCGTGGTGGCGCTGACGGCCACCGCCTCCCCGCCGGTGCGACGCGAGATCATCGAGCAGTTGGGTCTGCGCGATCCGCTGGTGGTCGCCAGCGGGTTCGACCGGCCGAACATCCGGCTGGAGGTCTCCTTCCACGTCGCCGACGCCGACAAGCGGGAGGCGGTGCTGACCGCGGCGTCGGCCGCCGGACGGCCGACGTTGCTCTACACCGCCACCCGCAAGGACGCCGAAACCTATGCCGCCGAACTTGTTTCGGACGGCGTGCGGGCGGTTGCCTACCATGCCGGGTTGTCCCGGTCCGAACGCGATCAGGTGCACCGCGACTTCCGGTCCGGGGCGGTGGACGTGGTGGCGGCGACGTCGGCGTTCGGCATGGGCATCGACAAGGCCGACGTGCGGGCGGTGATCCACGCCTCGGTGCCGGACTCGGTGGACAACTACTACCAGCAGATCGGGCGGGCCGGCCGGGACGGCGAACCGGCTGTGGCGCAACTCTTCTACCGGCCCCAGGACTTGGGCCTGGCACGGTTCTTCACCACCCAGAGGCCGGACGAGGCGCTGCTGGCGACGGTGTACTCGGTGTTGCTGGACGCCGGCGCCCATCAGAGCCTCGATGCGTTGGCGGGGGGCATCGACGTGCCCGTCCGGCGGCTCACCAACGCGCTGAACATCCTCGAAGAGGCCGGGCTGGTGAGGAGTTCCCGCAAGGGATTCCGGGCGTCGAGAACGGTGAGCCTCGACGACGCGGCCCAACTGGGCGTGGAGGTGGTGGAACGCAAGGAGCGCATCGACCGCACCCGGGTGGAGATGATGCGCGGATACGCCGAAACCCGGGACTGCAGAAGGCAATTCCTACTCAGCTACTTCGGGGAGACGCTGGCTGAGCCGTGCGGGAACTGCGATCGCTGCGATGAGGTGTCGGGGTCCGTTGAGGGGCCGACGGGGGAGTGGCCCGCCGAAACACCGGTGCGGCACCGGAAGTGGGGCCGCGGGGTGGTGATGAGCGCCGACGGAGACCGCATCACCGTGTTGTTCGACGACTACGGTTACCGCACCCTGGCGTTGCAGGCGATAGCCGAGTCGGGGGTGCTGCGGCGGCTGTGACAGCCGACCGCCTGCGGGGGCCGGCGCCGCGAGGCCTCAGCCGGCGTGGCGCGCGCCCGCGGACCTGGCGCCGCCGCGCGCCGCCGCACGGGTCGCTTTGTCGTTGCCGGAGTCGGCGCTACCGGCGGCAGCCCTGCTCCGCTTGGGCTCCGGGGTTTCGGGCGCGACGTCGGCGGGAGCGGCAACCGGGTCCGCCGCCCCGACGGGAACCGCATCGACCGGCCCGGCCGTCGCGGCCGCGGGGGCCGCGCTCGCCACTGCCGGCGCCGGCGGTGTCACCAGCATCGCGTCGCCGAGAGCCTGGCCCAGGCCGATCACCGAGCCGATGGCGCCGACCGGCCAGCCCGGGTCGTTGAAGGTGATGAACGTCGACTCGACGTCGGTGGCCAGCGCGTCGAAGGCAAGTCCGCCGCTGAAGGGATTCAGGTCCGAGTTGGGGACGGTCGGCGGCTCGTAGGCGATCGGAACGACGTTGAGCAGGCCGCCCATGTTGAACCCGACCCTCTTGACCTCGGGGGGCAGCGTGTAGCCCGCCGACTTCACCACTCCGGTCAGATCAAGGAACCCGCCGCCGTTGAGCGCGGCGTTGGTGGTGTTCGCGGGGATGTTGATCAGTTCGTTGAGCGCGGCGGCGACGTCACCCTGCTGAAAGTACTCGCCGATGGCGGTGAAGCTTCTGGTCAGCGAGATCAGCGGGGAGATCGCCGGGCCGAGCAGGCCGATCAGTTCGCCGCTGACCGGAGTCGCGGTGAACTCGAGCAGCGGCTGGAGATCCGGGCTGATCCGCGTGCCCGCGAACCTGGTCAGCGGCTCCAGGTCACCACTGCCCTGGATCATGGTTTGCAGCAGCGCGTAGACCGTCAGCTGGCTGATCGGCAGGCCGGCGATGTCAGTGACCAGCGCGTCGGAGATGTTGATCGGAGTCGGGTCGTAGGGGGCGGTGAAGAAGGTCTTGGCGTTGCCCCACACCTGGCTTGCGATCAGCGCGATGTCCGGCAGTTCCTGCAGGTAGGTGAGCTGGTTCCGGGCGATCGTGGTCAGAATCGGGAGCGGCTGCTGCAGGTAGAGGGCGGCCAGGCCGGTGACGTTGTCCCAGGTGCTCTTGATGGTGTCGACCCAGGGGGTGATCGGGTCGATCGCCGCGGCGAGGTTTACGGCCATGGCGCTGACGACGGCGTGTTCGGAAGCGAGTGCCCGGTGGCCGGCCACCGGTTGGACCGGGGACAGGGCGACGGCGCTCACGCCGAGTGCCGCGATACCCGTGGTGAGATACGAACGCGCCGACAGTTCCATGTGCGGGCAGTCCCTTCATGTGGACAAGCTCAGGGGGCGTAGCTTAACCCGCCTCCGGGCGAACTGTGCAACGGTTGCCGGCGACGCGGGTCGCGTCCGTCTGTCAGTAGTGGTACCTGGCCTTGAGAATCCTGACCAAGTTCCGCGATCGTCGCAGTGTGACCGGTCCCCGCTGACTCGTCGGCCCTGTCCCGGGCCACGGCCTCCATGAGCCGGCGCGCATTCGCGGGCCGATCGCAACAGATAGACCGTTTCCTGCCAGGAGTCGTAGTCGTCGGCCGACCTGAGTACCGCAACCCCGGCCTTCGAGGCGGATAGCGCTAGTCGCGCTAGCGTGAATGGCAAATTCGATTGCCGCCGTGATACGGTTCGGCCATGTCCAGCGAGACAGTCAGCAGCACGGAGGCCAAAAATCAGCTCAACCGCCTCTTGGGGGATGTCAAGGCCGGCAACTCTTTCATCATCACCAGCCACGGCGAGCCGGTGGCGCAGCTGATACCGATCGCGGCGGTGCCGCGCCGTTTCGGCCAATTGCCAAACATGTTGGTGCCCAGAGATTTCGACGACGCGTTGCCCGAAGACGAACTCGTGCCGTGGGAACGCGACGCCGGGTGAATGTTCTCCTTGATACCCACACGCTGCTCTGGCTCGTCAGCGATCCCACTCAAGTTGCTGCTTCGGCGCTCGCTGTGCTGGCCGCCCCCGAGACAACTTTGTGGGTAACCGCCGCCTCGGCCTGGGAGATCGCGATCAAGACCCGACTCGGACGCCTGGATGGCGAACCGCTGTTATCCGCGTGGGCCGACATCCTCGCCCACATGAAAGCCTCGGAGCTGTCCATCGAATCGGGTGACGCCATCCTGGCCGGCAGGCTCCTCTGGGAAAACAAGGACCCGTTCGATCGCGCTATCGTCGCGCAAGCGCTTCGCCGCAACCTGACCGTCGCGACTCGCGACACAAGAATCACCGGCGCAGCGATGACGCCGATTCTGTCGGTCTAACGGGTCAGGCGTCGAATCCGAACAACATCCGGACAGCGCGGCGCAGATACGGAATCGGCCACCTCCCGGGGGAGGCGGCCGATTCCGTCGTGATGCGGTTGCGCTACACCACCACGCCGTCGGCGCCCTGGGTGCCGGCCGTGCCGCCGGTGCCCGCCGCGCCGCCGGCCCCGCCGGCACCGGCCGTGCCGCCCGGCACTGCGTTGCCACCGTCACCGCCGTCACCGCCGTTGCCGGCCGATTCGCCGCCGTTGCCGCCGGCACCGCCGGCACCACCGGCGTAGCTGGACGCCTGCGCATCGCCGCCGTCACCGCCGTTGCCACCGTTGCCGCCCGCACCGGCGCCGCCGATCGCGGTGTCGATGACCGTCACGTTGTTGCTCCCGGGGTTCGCGGTGTAGGCACGGGTGCCGTCAGGGCTGATCGCCATGGCGATCGGCTGGGCGCCAACCGTCAACGTGTACGCCGGATTCGACGGGCTGGACAGATCGATGACGCTAACCGTGTCGTCGTACTCGTTGGAGACGAAACCGCGGGTGCCGTCGGGAGTGACCGTGATCGCGGAGAGGTCCGCGCCGGCGGCATAGTTACCGACGAGCGAGTAGTCACCCGCGTTGAGAACCCTGACTGTGCCGCCATACTGGGCGATCCAGACCTTGTCACCGCCGAACGCCACCGCCCACGGAACCTCGTTCAGGTTTTGGATCGTCTGGGTGACGTTGTTAGTCGAGGCGTTGAGGACCGTCATGTTGAAGCTGTTGGTGTTGACGATCCAGACCTTGCCACCGCCGACAGCTATACGTCCCGGGTTGCTGCCCACTCCCACGGTGGCGATCACCTGGTTGGTGCCGGCGTCGATCACCGATACGGTGTTCGCTGCCGGGTTGCTCACATAGACGCGGGTGCTGTCGGGGCTGACCGCGATTCCTCCGTAGCTAGTGCCCTGGGTGCCGACCGCCACCGTGGTGATGAGAAGGCCGCCGGAGTCGATTACGTACACCTTGTTTTCGGCCTGGCTCACGACATAGACACGGGTGCCGTCGGGGCTGGCAGCGATCCCCCTTGTCGTCGGGCCCACTGCAACGGACCACTGCGGTGTGCCGTCGGCGCCGCTTGCGTACACCCGCCCGGCGGTCTGCGACTGGTACACCCCGTTAGGCCCGGCGGCGACACCGTAGGCGACGCTGCCGTCAATCGGAGTGATGGTGTCGACGACCGACGGGGCACCCGCGGCGCCGCCGCCCCCTCCCGCCGCACCGTTGCCGCCGAGACCGCCGGCCCCGCCGTCACCCATCGCCGATCCACCGGCGCCGCCGTTGCCGCCGGTGCCGCCATTGCCGCCTTCTGCGCCAGCGCCCCCGGCACCTCCGTCGCCGCCGTTTCCGTAGGAGCCGCCGGCACCTCCGCGCTGGGTGAACGGTAGGCCGTCGCCGTAGTTCGAGCGGTATTGGATGAGTTC
>NZ_JBBATF010000012.1:0-31386 GCF_040398885.1 Mycobacterium sp.
GGGTTGTCGGTCATCGCTGGCACTCCTGGTTCTGCGGTGTACGCGTGGTTCGATTGTCCTGGTCGGGGTGGGGGGGCCGACGCGCGGGGGTGTGCGTCGGGGTTGACGACGGCCCGGGCGCGGTACTGGCCGGTGAGTAGGGCGTTGGCCTGCTCGAACCGGACGACCACCTCGCCGTAGGTCTGCCAGCCCTGTTCGCGGAGGTATCCGGCCAGGTGGGAGGCGAATGCCTCGGCGGTGAGGTCCCGGTCGGCGCTGAACTTCGCGAAGTCCGAGGGGCTGAGGGCGATGACGTATTCGTTGGGGGCCAGGAAGCGGTCGCCCGGCAGGGTCTGCACGCCGTCGGCGGCTTCCCGCCGCAGCAGCGACTCCACCTCCTGGGGCAGGATCGAGCCGCCGAAAACCCGGGCGAACGCATCCCCCACACCCTCCTCAAGCATGCGCTCGATGCGTTGAACCAGACCCTTCTGGTTGCCCACCGGAACCTACCTCGATTCCCCCACCCCGCCGCGTTGTTACAGCCCGGAGCCAATGGTATCGGGCGTGCTGTCCTCAGCGCCCGCAGGCGAACTCTGAGAATCACATCGCCGCAGTTCAGAGGGACTTTCCCGGCGGCTCGCGTCGCGCCGGTCCGGCCCGGGGCGGTTGGGGACCGGCGCCCGACCCGTGCTAGACTGCCCCGGTCGCCCGGGCGAGTGGCGGAATGGCAGACGCGCTGGCTTCAGGTGCCAGTGTCCTTCGGGACGTGGGGGTTCAAGTCCCCCTTCGCCCACAACGAGCGGTTCTACGAACTGCGAGCACTTAGGTCACGAACTCGAAAGAGGTCGTGACCTAAGTGTTTGGTGGGGGGTGGCAGACGGAGACGCGGGCGGGACGTTTTTTGCGGCGAAGGGCCGTCGCCGGCCAGCCCTAGGGGTCGGTCCGCATGTCAACGCGCGAGATATGGCGACGCATCGTGCCCTCGCGCACGATTCCGCGCACGCGATGGCCCCTCCGTCTGCTACGGCCTGCGCCTGGCCGGGTGGTTGGCCGGCGCCCGCAGCGCTGCGGTTGCCGATGACGAGAGTCAGCATCCGGAACTCGAGGCCTAGCCTCGAGGCCCGAGGCCCCTAAAGGTCCAGCAACGCCTTCTCCGGCGCCTCGATCAGCCCGCGCAGTTCACATAGGAACGCTGCCACCTGCGCGCCATCGGCCACTCGGTGGTCGAATGCGCAGGTCAGCACCATCGTCGATCGCGCGGTCAACTCGCCGTCGACCACCACCGCCCGGGGCCGCAGCGAGCCCAACCCCAGGACGGCCGCCTCCGGGTGATTGATCACCGGGACTCCCTCGTCCAGGCCCAGCGCCCCGAAGTTCGACACCGTGAACGTCGACCCCTGCAATTCCGCCGGCGTCAGGACGCCGTCTCGCCCCGCTTCGATCAGCCGGCTGACCGCCTCGGCCAGCTGGCGGGTCGTCATGGTCTGCGCGCCGCGGACCACCGGCACCAGCAGACCGCGCGGGGCGGCCACCGCCACCCCCAGGTGCACCGCGTGGTGGGTGTGCACCTGCGGGCCGGCCGGTCCGCCCACCCAGGTCGAATTCAGGATGCGATGGTGCGTCAGCGCCAACACCAGCAGCCGCAGCGTCAGCGTGAACGGGCTCAAACCCAGGGTGTCCCGCAAGGCCAGCAGCCGGGTGCCGTCGACCTCGACGCCGGCGTGCGCATCGGGGATCTCGCTGCGCGACAGCGCCATCCGCTGGGCCATCGCCGCGTGCACGCCACGCACCGGCAGCACGTCGTGGGAAACCCCCGGGCGCTGTTCGTTGTGCACCCCGGCTGCGGCCAGCACCGCCTCCCGGGACACCAGTCCGTCCGGCCCGGGCCGCAGATCCGCCAAGTCGACGAGCAGCTCGGCGGCCAACTTGCGCACAGACGGTTTGGCCTTCGGACGCGGCACGCCCCGGCGGCTGGCGTCGAAGCCGGCGTCAGTGCCGTACCCGACTAGAACGGGGTTGCGGACGGCGCCGACGCTCCCGGCTCTCGGCTCCGATGCGGCGTCGGTCTGCACCCGCACCAGCAGCGTGCCCACCGGCAGGGCGTCACCCACCGCTCCCCCGAGTTCGACCACCCGCCCGGAGTACGGGCTGGGAATCTCCACTTCGGCCTTGGCGGTCTCCAGCGTGCACAGTGTCTGGTTCAGCTCGACGACGTCCCCGACGGCCACATTCCAACTCGACACCGTGGCGTCGGCCAAGCCCTCGCCCAGGTCGGGCACCAGGAAGTCGCTGACGCTCATGGCAGCTCCAATGACCGCTCGACACAGTCCAGCAGCCGGTCGACCCCGGGCAGCCACAGCTTCTCCAGTCGCGCCGGCGGATAGGGCGTGTCGAAGCCGGTGGCGCGCAGCACCGGCGCTTCCAGTTCGTAGAACATCTCCTCGGAAACACGGGCCGCCAGCTCGGCGCCGAAGCCGAGGGTGCGCGGACCCTCGTGCATCACCACACACCGGCCGGTCTTGCGCACCGACGCCGCGACGGTGTCGAAGTCCAACGGGTTCAGCGAGCGCAGGTCGACGACTTCCAGGTCCCAACCGTGCCGGGCAGCTGCCAGCTCGGCGGCGCTCTCGGCAGTGGCCACCAGACCCCCGTACGTCACGACGGTGACGTCGCTGCCGCTGCGCCGGATCGCCGCTTCGCCGATCGGCGGACCGGGCGTGGTGGTGTCGACCTCCCCGCGAGTCCAATACCTCCGCTTGGGCTCCAGGTAGATCACCGGGTCGGGACTGGCGATCGCCTCGCGCAGCAGCCAGTAGGCATCCGACGGAGTCGACGGCACAACCACTTTCAGGCCCGCGGTGTGCGCCCAGTAGGTCTCGGTGGATTCCGAGTGGTGCTCGACGGCCCCGATCCCGCCGAACGACGGGATGCGGACCGTCACCGCCATGTCGATGTCGCCGTGCGTGCGCATCCGGTATTTCGCCAAGTGACTGACGATCTGGTCGAACGCCGGATAGCTGAAACCGTCGAACTGGATCTCTGGCACCGGAACCAGGCCGCGGACCGCCATTCCGATGGCGATCCCGATGATCGCCGATTCCGCCAGCGGGGTATCGAAGCACCTTGCGCCACCGAAGGTTTCGGCCAGTCCGTCGGTCACCCGGAACACCCCGCCCAGCCGGGCGACGTCCTCGCCGAACACCAGGACCCGCTCGTCGCCGGCCATCGCGTCATGGAGGGCGCGGTTGATCGAGGCCACCATGGTGAGGGTCACCGCGGTCTGATCGGCGTCCGGCAGCGGCGGTCGCTCGAAGATCTGGGTCACCTCATGCCTCCTTGGCCAGCTCGGCGCTCAGCTGATCGCGCTGGGCGGCCAGCTCGGGGGTGATGTCGGCGTAGACGGAGTCGAACATCTCCCGCACATCCGGATCGGCCGCGTGGATCATCGCCTCGCGCAGTTCGGTGCGGAGCCGGGCGGCGTGCGCGGTCACCCGTTGCTCAAGCCGCTCGGTCCAGACCCCGACGGCCTGTAGATACGCGCGGTATCGAACGATCGGATCCCTTGCCCGCCACAGCTCCGACTCCGCCTCGGTGCGGTACCGGGTCGGGTCGTCGGAGGTGGTGTGCGGCCCCATCCGATAGGTGACCGCCTCGATCAGCGTCGGCCCCCGGCCGGCGCGGGCCCGGGCGGCGGCGGCGGCCGTCACCGCGTAGCAGGCCAGCACGTCGTTTCCGTCGACCCGGATACCGGGCATCCCGTAGGCGGGCGCGCGGTGGGCGATCGACGGCGCCGCGTGCTGGCGGTGCACCGGCACCGAGATCGCCCACTGGTTGTTCTGCACATAGAACACACAGGGCGCGGCGAACACCGCGGCCATGTTGAGGGCTTCGTGGACGTCACCGGTGCTGGTGGCGCCGTCGCCGATGAACGCGACCGCCACCGAGTCCTCGCCGAGCCGCTGGGCCGCCATCGCCGCGCCCACCGCGTGCAGGGGCTGGGTTCCGATCGGGATGGAGATCGGGGCAACGCACTTGGCGGAGAATCCCAGCCCGCCATGCCAATTCCCGCGCCAGACCGCGCCCATCTGTGCTCCGGTGATGCCGCGCAGCAGGAACGCCCCGATTTCGCGGTACTGCGGGAAGAGCCAGTCGGTTTTGCGCAGGCAGGCCACCGCGCCGATCTGAGCCGCCTCCTGGCCGCGGCAGGACGCGTAGAGCGCCAGTTCGCCCTGGCGCTGCAGATTGTTGAACTCTGTGTCGAGTTCGCGGGTGACGACCATCATCTCGTAGAGCCAGCCCAGGGTTTCCGGCGGCAGGTCGCGATGGAAACGGTCTTCGGTGGTGGGCGTCCCATCCGGATCGACAAGCTGCACGGGATCCAACGCGACGCTCCAGCCGTCGCCGCTCAACGGGTCGACAAGTACAGCCACGGCGCCTCCTAAGGTCGCTGTCCGGCATGTTTCGCCAACAGACCTCTAGTCACCTTCGGTGCCGGGCGACCCCGGGCGATCCCGCTTGTGGCGGGTGTCCCGCTCGGTTCGCCTCGGCACTGACGTAGCTCCCAGTATGCGCCCGAACCGGGGGAACTCCGCCGAGCGTCGTCAACCGGCTGCCGAACCGTGTCGCGCCCGAGACGACCCGCCGCCGTCCCGCCGGAACCGCCGGTGAACCGACGGTGGCGTCGGCGGCCCGTTATGCTCTGAAAAGAGCCTTGACCTCGCCGCGAAGGGGGTGGGCGTGCGGACTGCGACCCGATCGGTTCTGGTTCCCCTGCTGGCCGTCCTGGCCGTCGCCACCGTCGTGGTGACCGCCGGCGTCCAGGCGGTCAAGTCCGCCATCACCCTGACCGCGACCGCGCTGTACATGGGCGGCACCCAACACTCCCTGAGCGTTCCGGATGACACCCCGGCCTACATCGACGCCTACATCGACTGGGCATACAGCAACTACGTCGGCCCGACCGGTCTGTGCGCCGGCGGCTCCCCGGGCTGTGCCCCGGTCGCGGTCTACACCCCGGAGCAGTTCTGGCCGGTGACCGGACTGAAGTCGATGCGGTTCGACGAGTCGGTGGTCGTCGGCGTCGACAACCTCGGCGCCTGCCTGCGCGGTGCTGACTGCACCGTGACCGAGCCGCCGTACACCTCCACCGGCACGCGCCGACTCAGCGACACCTCCTTCACCGTGTTCGGCTACTCCCAGAGCGGCACCGTCGCCTCGGCGATCAAGAGCGACCTCATCGCCCACCCACCCGACGGGACGGTCGACTTCGTCTTCGAGTCCAATCCCAACCGGCCCAACGGCGGCATCCTGGAACGGTTCGTCGGAGTGCAGATACCCGTCCTCGACGTGACCTTCTCCGGCGCCACCGTCACCAACTCCCCGCAGCCCACGCCGCTGACCACGGTCGACATCGTCCACCAGTACGACCCGGTGGGGGACTTCCCACTCAATCCGCTCAACCTTCTCGCGGTGGCCAACGTCCTCCTCGGCTTCGTCTCCGAGCATCCCGAGGGTGGCACCGGCACGGCCGAATTGCAGGGCCAGTACCAGGACTCCACCTACTACCTGGTGCCGACCGAGACGCTGCCGTTGGTCGGGCCGCTGACCGTCGTGCCGTGGCTGGGGCCCCTGGTGGCCACCGTCATCGACCCGCCACTGCGGGTTCTGGTCGAGACCGGCTACGACCGCACCATCAACCCCGGTGCCCCCACACCCGCGAAATACCTCTACATCGCCAACCCGTTGAACGCCGCGGTCAACACCCTCAAGGCGATTCCGACCGGCTGGGACAACGGAATCGCCTACATCACCGGCGATCCCGACAACCGGCCGTTCCACACCGCCACCCCGGGGCCCTACGGGGTGGGCGGCCCGCCGGTCTACGCCGGGGCCGTCGACCCCTACGGCCCGCCGACGCCACTGGCGCCGGCGGTTCCTGCCGTCTCTTCGGCCCCGCCGGCCCCGTCGCTCCCGCCCGCCCCGCCCGGGGTTGACTCCGATCCCCTGGTTCGCGCAGCGGCCGGGCGGTCGGCCCGGGCCCTTCCGGCCGCGGCGAAAGAGACTCTTGGCCAACCTGATTCAGCGGAGGCCGCGCGGGACGGGGCGCCCCGTGCCAGAGCGCACCGGGATGCCCGACGGACCCGGAGCGCGGCCTGATCCTGCCCGCCCCGGGTCAGGCTGGTGGCTGCCGGGTGTTACCCGCACGCCGCAGCGAGTTCAGCGGGTCGGCGTAGAAGGAACTCAACGACAACACGCCCGCCCCGGCCTCCTGCACTCTGTTGCCGAATTTAGCCACGCGAATGTCCCTGGCGGGCAACAGGGATCCCTCGGCCGCTGCCGTCCGAACCCACCGCAGCCCTTCCGGGTACTCGGTGAAGGCTTGCCCTCCCACGACGATCTCGTCGGGATTCAAGACGTCGCGGAGCAAAGCAACGGCCCGGCCCAGCACGCGGGCCCGTTCGGCGAGTAATTCCCGGGCTTCCTCGCCGGCCTGGTTGTCGGTCTTACCGGCTATCCGCATCAGGCTGGACACCGTCGAGTTGGGCCCCGTCGCCGGCAGGATGCCGCGCTTACGGGCTGCTGCCACCACAGCTGCGTCGCTGACAGTCGACTCCAAACTCCCTGTGCCGCCGAGAAGCCCGGACTGCGCCGGCAGCCCGGCGATGGTGCCTGGGCCGCTTGTCGGGGTGTGCACCCTGCCGTCGATCACCTGCGCGAAGCCGACCGTCTCGCGGGCGTAAACGTAGAGGCTGTTGCCCCGGGCCACGTGGGGGTCGGGGCCACCGCGGGGCGTCGCGGCGATCAGCAACTCGGCCCCGGCCATGGCGTCCACGTGCGATGCCACCGAGATCGGCAGTGCCAGCGCCTTCCCGAGCACGGGTCCCACCGGGGCCTGGGCCCATCCCAGACGGGGGTGATCGACGAGACCTGCAGCGCTGTATGTCAGCCGATCGCCCCGTCCGCCCCCGTCGTTCCGTCGCGATCAATGAAGAACAGCCAACGCCCCAGCCCCCCAGCCCCGCCTGTTCCGCCGGGCGTGCCGACACCGCCGTTCCCGCCGTCGCCACCGGAACCCAGGACATAGCCGCCGTCGCCGCCGCCACCGCCTGCGCCGCCGGCGCCGGACAGCAGCGCGTTGCCGCCGAGTCCGCCGTTGCCCCCGGCGCCGAAGACCAGCGAAGCCTTGCCGCCGCCGCCGCCCGCACCGGCCCCGGTGGCGCCGTATCCACCTCGGCCGCCGTCGCCGCCGGAGGAGAACACCGCCAACATCCCCGCGTCGCCGCCGTCGCCGCCCGCGCCGCCACTGCCGGATACCTTCCCGCCGTCGCCGCCGAGGCCGCCGTCGCCGCCCCTGCCGTTCAGGAAGATCAGCACGCCGACGTCCCAGACGGTGAACAAGCCACCCGATCCGCCGTTGCCGCCGTCGCCACCGTCACCGATCAGGCCCTTGACGTCGCCGCCGAAGCCGCCCGTCCCGCCTGCCCCGGTGAGCAGTGCTCCCCGACCGCCGTCTGCGCCGTTGCCACCGCCGACGTCACCGGAGCCGCCCCAGCCGCCGGATCCGCCGTCGCCGATGAACGCCAGCCAGCTGGTGTCGCCGCCCACGCCGCCTCGGCCGCCGACTCCGCCGGCACCGAGCGCGCTGCCACCGTTGCCGCCCCTCCCCGCGAAGCCGATGCCGGAGAAGGCGCCGGTATCGCCACCGCGACCACCCTGTCCGCCGACGCCATTGATGCCAGTGGCGTTCCCGCCGCGTCCGGCCGGGCCGCCGAAGGCGAAGGGCATGAGCGCCGCGCCGTCGCCACCATCGCCGCCGATGCCCCCGGTTCCGCCGACGCCGGTTGCCGTTCCCCCGGTGCCGCCGTAGCCGGGGCCGACGACGATGTTCAGGATGTCGACGTCCTCAACGAAGAGGTTGAGCAGACCCTGGTCGCCGCCGCGCCCACCGGCACCGCCTACTCCCCCGTCGGCGCTGGCCGAACCGCCCGTACCGCCGTCGCCGGGGTAGCCGGCTAGCAGCGGTCCGGTTCCGCCGGCGCCGCCGGCGCCACCGGCCGTCGTACCAGCACCACCGTCGCCGCCCCGCCCGGCGCTGCCCTTCAACGACAGGAAGCCGCCGCGGCCGCCGTCGCCGCCCGCGCCGCCGACGCCGGTCTGTGCCGCACCGGCTCCGCCGTCCCCGGCGCTGCCCCAGAAGAGACCGCCGTTGCCGCCGCGGCCGCCGGCGCCGTTGTTGATGCCCTCGGCGCCCTTGCCGCCGCTGCCGCCGTTGCCGAAGAGCCCCGCCGATGCGCCGTTGCCGCCGGCGAAACCGCCGCCGCCCGAACCGGATACGAGTCCGGCACGCCCGCCGTCGCACGGGCCGCTGGTGCAGGCGCCTTCGTAGCCGGTGTAGGTGAAGCCGTCACCGAACAGCAGTCCGGCGTCGGGGTTGTCGGCGGTGCCGTTGCCGCTGAAGATGCGGACGGCGCCGGCGAAGGGGTCGGCGGATGCGGCGGCGCGGGGTGTCCTCACCGACGGCTCCGGCGTGGGGGGCACGGATTCGGTAGTGGCCGCAGCCGGCTTCGGAACGCCGCCGCCACGCGCCGGGCGGTCCGAAGCCCGGGCCGACCGGTGTCCGGGCGACCCGGACTCACCGGGGTTCGGCGCGGCGTCCGCCGAGTTGTCTCCAGCCCGGGACTTGTCGGCGTACGCGGGGGGCGACGCGGCCATCGTCGCCCCCACACCAAGGGCGACCGCGAGCGCGCCCACCCGTCCCACATGACGCCCGAAGGCTCCGCCGGCAGACGACCCAGCAATCCTCATCGTGACAACATAGCGGCTCAGGGCGATTCGGAAGCCCGGGGGACGTTTGCCGAGATGTCCTGCCCCGGGGAACCGGGCCCGGAATTCCTTTTCCGAGCCCGCCACGCCGCAGGCCAGCTCGACGTAGTATCAGCAAAGTCCGATGGCGGCACGCGGCGCCCATCACGGAAAGGGGGCTGACGTGTTCGAGCACGAGCGCACGGCCGCCGCCGAGCCGGGGTGCGTCGGGGCCGGCACAGCCCGGCCGCCCGCCTGACGGAGATGGGCGGGTTTCTTGATCGGCGCCGCTTCCTGGTCTTCGGCGCGGGAGCGGCCCTGGCCGGATCCGGCGCCGGCGCCTGTTCGTCCCCCCGCGGCCGGGAGTCCGGGGCCGCGCCCGACGGACCGCCCCGCCGGAAGTCCTACACCTTTCCCAGCCAGGCCGAGCCGCTCGCCAAAGGTCTTCAGGAGGCCGGCATCGCGATCGTCTACGGCCCCAACTCGGTCCCGGCGCCGCCCGGCATCAGCGACGCGGCTCGTCAGGCGTGGGCCAACCAGCCCCAGTTGCCGCTGCCCGCGGACGACCCGGCGAAACTCGCGGCGGTCCGTGCCTTCAGCGCCGCGACCGAAGACGCCGAATACGCCAAAAGGTCTGCGACACATGGGTTGGAGGACCGCACCCTCAACGGCATCCCGACCCTGTGGGTGACGCCCCGCGACCTTCGTCATCCCGAGACGGTCATGATGTTCATCCACGGTGGCGCCTGGATCGTCAATTCCCGAAGGACCCAACTCGCCCTGCAGTGCGCGGTCGCAGACTCTCTCGGCGTGCCGGTGGTGTCGGTCGAGTACCGGCTTGCCCCGGAGCACCCCTACCCGGCGGCGCTGGACGACGTGCTGGCCGCCTATTCCGGTCTGGTCGAGGACTTCCGGCCGGGCAACATCGGCGTCTTCGGCACGTCGGCCGGCGGCGGTCTGGCGCTGGCGGCGCTACTGGGGCTCAAGGCGCGCGGCCTGCCGTCGCCGGCGGCCGCCGCGCCGCTGTCCCCGGGTGCGGACATGACCCACAGCGGCTATCTGTTCGGTTCGGTCGGGCTCGACGACCCCATCCTGACCCCGTACGACGTCGACCTGGCGATGCGCGCCTATGTCGGCGGCGCGGATCCCCGAAACCCCTTGGTCTCGCCCGTTTTCGGCGACTACACCGGCGCTCCGCCGCTGTTCCTGCTCGCGACGACCGCGGAGATCATCGGCTCCGACGCGATCCGGGTGGCGGAGCGGGCGCGTGCGCAGGGGGCCGAGGCGACGCTTGTGGTCAGCGACGGGATGTGGCATGTGCCGATCGCCGACGGGACGGGGATTCCGGAACTTCAGGGGGCCTACGACCAGATGATCGGCTTCTTCCGGCGGCATCTGCGGGTCTAGGCCCCGCGGCCGAAGTCCCCAAGCCGGTTTCCCTGTTCGGCGTCGCTTCGAATACCCTGGAGGGGCAACTACCCGCCGCCCGGGAGACCTCAGCCCAGAAGTCTCCGGAGAACACGGTGCGGTGAGGATGAGGTGCGGGATGTCCCGGATGTTGACCGACCTGGAATTACTCTCCGAACTCGAGCAGGTGGCCGCAGACGAGGTGAACAGGCATCTCGCCGTCGCCCCGGAGTGGCACCCCCACGACTATGTGCCCTGGGATCGGGGCCGGAACTTCTCGGCGATGGGCGGGGAGGACTGGGCCGAGGATCAGTCACAGCTCAGCGAGGTCGCCAAGGCGGCGATGATCACCAACCTGCTGACCGAGGACAATCTGCCCTCGTACCACCGGCAGGCCGCCGAGCATTTCTCCCTGGACGGCGCATGGGGGACGTGGGTGGGCCGCTGGACGGCCGAAGAAGCCCGGCACAGCATCGCCATCCGCGACTACCTCGTCGTCACCCGCGGTGTCGATCCGGTGGCACTGGAACGCGCCCGGATGGAACACATGACGCACGGCTTCGGCCCGACGGCCGCGGAGGAGGAACGTCACAAGACCGACTTCCTGCTCTCGGTCGCCTACGTCTCATTCCAGGAGCTGGCGACCCGGGTCAGCCACCGCAACACCGGAAAGATATGCGACGACCCGATCGCCGATCGGCTGCTCCAACGCATCGCCGCCGACGAGAACCTGCACATGATCTTCTACCGCAACATGTGCGGGGCGGCTCTCGAACTCGCCCCGGACCAGGCGCTGGAGGCCGTGGCCGATGTGGTCGAGAACTTCCGGATGCCCGGCCAGGGGATGCCGAACTTCCGCCGCAACGGCGTGCTGATGGCCAAGCACGGCATCTACGATCCGCGCCAGCACCTCGAGGAGGTCGTCGGCCCGACGTTGCGCAAGTGGCGGATCTTCGAGCGCACCGACTTCAGCGCCGCCGGCGAGCAACGGCGTGAGCAACTCGCCGGCTATCTGACCGAATTGGAAGGCCAGGTGGTGAAGTTCGAGGAGCAGCGCGACCGTCTTCTGGCCAGGGACGCCAAGAGGGCGAAGGCGTCCTGACCCCGGGCCGCTACTGGCAGGTGTTGGATTCCACCCAGCGCCCGTCCCAGCTCAGGCAGGTCGAGGCGTTGGGAGTCATATTGCCCGGGCCGCGGTCCACGGGCCCCGGGGTCAGGATCGCCCCGACGATGTCGGTCAGGTCGGCGCAGTAGCTGACGCTGAGGTTGTTGCCCACCTCGTTGGTGCAGGTGTCGGCGCCGGCCCGACCACTCGGAACGATCGTCGCGACCGCGGCCCCGACACCGCTGAGAGCCGCCGCCGTGGCGCCGATGCACACCGCTTTGCGTACTGAACAGGCCATTCGGGGTTCTCCTTAACTGCCGTTCTCCGGCGCCGGACAAACAACGGTTGCACAGTATAGGCCGGGTGAGTGACGCAGGCGACGCCGACCGAATCCGTCCGCGGCGAGTTCAGCCGTCGGGAGATCCCGCACCCGGTGCGCAGCTAAACGTGATCGGCCCGGGCGTCCGAGGACGGCCCGTCCGGATCGGTGGAGATGTCGGGCGTGAATTCATCGGCCGACAACACCGGCGGCTCCGGTTCCGGCGCAGGCTCGACGGCGACGGCGACGGCGGCCGGTCCCGGCCCGGGCGCGGGCCCGGGGCGCCCGTCCCTCACGAGTTGGACGATTCCGGCCGCGGCCAGGGCGATCACCACCAAGGCCAGCGGGGTGCTTCCGCTCAGAGCGGCGAGGACGAGGGCGAACAACCCGAGGACCGCCAGCACCACGACTCCACGCACCCGTCCAGTCTGCCTGCGCGCCGGCCCCGCTGCGGCGCACCCGCCGCTCCGCGTGTCCGGGCCGCCTCAGGCGGCCGGGCGCTGCCCGGTCCGTACGTGCACGACTTTCGGCGCCGGTACGTCGGGCGCTTCGGCGCGGGAGAGCAACTCGGCGCTCTCCGGCAGTTCCCGCGGGTTGAGGGTGCCGTCGGCGATCCGACGCAGCACGGCATGCGCGTGCGCCAGCTGGTGGCGCTTGCGGTACTGACCCCCGGGCAGTTTGACACCCGCCCACACGCCGTACTCCTCGCCGCCCTCGACCGCCAGCCGGGCGCACTGCCGCTGCTGGGCCAGGGGGCACCGGCGCAGGCAGATGGCCCGGGCCTTCGAGGCCGACTGCTCGTAGGCGCGGGCCTTGGCGGCCCCGTCGCCGGCGTCGTCGTCGGCGTAGCCGAACCACATGTCGGGTTCGGCGGAGCACGGGCGAATGTCCATCACAACCTCCTCAGAGCGATTCGATGACAGAAACATATACGTTGGAGCGGGCCGCCGCAATGAAACGTAAACAGAACCGTATATGAAAGATCGCCTGTGTACGATTCGCCCATGCTGGGAGCCCGACGGTGAGCCGCGAGGCGGCAGGTGCGGCCATCCGGGCTCTGCGGGAATCGCGGGACCTGTCGCTGGCCGATCTGGCGGCGGCCACCGGCGTCAGCATCATGGGACTGAGCTACCTGGAGCGCGGAGCCCGTAAACCGCACAAAGGCACAGTTCAGAAGGTTGAAAATGGTCTCGGCCTGCCGCCGGGAACTTACGCGCGACTCTTGGTCGCCGACGATCCGGACGCCGAACTGGCCCAGCTCCTGGCCTCGCAGGCGACTTCGCCGACCGTCGTCCGCTCCCCCGGAACGGTGGTCGTAAACCGTCACTCCGACGCAGACGTGCTGGAGGCGCACGCCGAAGCGCACCTGGAATCGCTCAACTCGTTGATAGCGAGGCTGCCGGCGGAGACGGCAAACGGATATGAGACGTATATTCTGTCCGTGATCGCTCAGTGCGTGAAGGCCGAGATGCTGGCCGCGAATTCATGGCGGGTGGCGGTCAATGCCGGCGCCGGATCCACCGCCCGGCTGATGGCTCACCTGAAGACCCTGGAGGGCATCCGCTCCACCCTGCTGGCCCGGATGCCGGCCAGCATCAGCGCCCGGTTCGACCAGGCGTGCCGGCGAAGCGGGCTGCCGGACGCCGTCGTCGCTGCCCTGCTGGGAGTCACCACCGAGGAGATGTGGGACATCCGCAACAAGGGCCTGATCCCGCCCGGCGCTCTGCCGCGGGTGCGGGCCTTCGTCGAGGCGGAGGCATGACCGCCGCGGATCCCGGCGGTGAGATTGCCCTGCTGGCCCGCGCCCATGCGTTGTTCGAGGGGGACGGCGGCCGTGGTGCACTGTCGGGCGGCCACTCCCCCGGCCGCGTTCCGGCCGGTCTCTCCGGGGTGACGGCGGACGCCTACCGCGAGGCAGCGGATACCCGGCACGCCGAGCGGGCCGCCGCCGGGGCCGCCGACGACGAATTCAGCCGGATCCTCGCCCAGGCCCGGCGCGACCACGGCGACGCCAACCGCGCCACCGCCACGGTGCTGGCGGCGGCGCGGGCCGATTCCGGTCCGCCGCCGGGGAACCCGATTGCCGCCCGAGAACTGCTGCGGCGCAGAATCGCCCGGTTGCGGGCCCAGCGGGCGCACGTCGCGATGGCGCGCCGGCGGGCGCATCGACGCCGGACCGATCTGCGCAACCTGCGCTACCGGATGACGCTCCCCCGCGGTGGCGGCCGCGACGCCCGGGCCCGGGCAGCGGTCCGGGCGGCGCTGAGCCGCATCGGCCGGCCGTACGTGTGGGGCGCCACCGGCCCGGACCGCTTCGACTGCTCCGGACTGGTCCAGTGGGCCTACGCCCAGGCCGGAGTCCCGCTGCGACGGACCACCTATCAGCAGATCCACGAGGGTGTGCCGATAGCCCCCGCCCAGGTCCGGCCCGGCGATCTGGTGTTCCCGCACCCCGGTCACGTCCAGATGGCGATCGGCGACGACCTCGTCGTCGAAGCGCCGCAACCGGGCGCGACGGTGCAGATCAGCCGGATGGGCCCGAGTGTCGCGATACGGCGGCCGGTTTAGCCTGGGTGAGTTGTTCACCGCCCGCGCCGTGGGTACCGTCGGGCCATGGCGCAGGGAGGGGATTCCGGCGACGCCCTGGCGGCGGCCCGCCGGCTACTCGCCGCCCGGGATGCCGACCTCGCTGACGCGGATCGCCTGCTGGCCGAGACAGTCGCCGGGGCGCACCGTATCGCCCTTGAGTCGATCGGGCGCATCGAGGCCATCGGCTCCGAGGTCGAGGCCGCCGCGACAGACCAAACCTCCGACAGCGCCGCCGGAGCACGTGAAGTGGCCCGCCGGTTGGTTGAGAAGAATCGCGAAATCGCCAGCGTGGTGAGCGCAGCGAAGGACGCCGCGCACGCCAAAACCGTTGCGCTGAAAGAACTTGGGGAGCGTTACCGCAACCGGCCTTCCGGCTGAGTCTCCTCATGCACAGCGGTGAATTGTCGCCCCCCGCGGCCCTGCCTAGAGTGACCGGCATGAGAGGCCCGCGGTGGCGAGTCACCGAGATCTGCTCGACGCGATAGCCCGCGTGCGTGCGGCCACCGGAAACCGCGATTCCTGGCAGAACGGCCTTTCCGGCGAGGACATCGCGGTGGCCTGCAGTGCGTGGAGTTCGCCGCCGGCACTGGGCGCCGTGCTGGCCAAGATCGTCGCCGCCCACCCGGACGCGTTTCTGGTCGAGCCCGGGCCCATGCCACCCGCACCGCGAGTCAATGAGGGGCTGGCGGCCGACGCCATCCGGGGTGCCGAAGCCGCTCTGGCACAACAGAACTCGACTGCCGCCCAAGTGGACCTGCAGGTCGTCACCGCCGTCCTCAACGCGCACGCCGCCAACGCCGACGGGGCGGCCGAGTTGGAGAAGCTGCAGCATGAACTGGAATCCGCCGTGCTGTCCCGAACAGACCTCGACACGCCCGCGGGGGCGCGGGAGTTCCAGCGTTTCCTGATCGGCAAGCTGCGCGACATCCGGACCGTCGTCGACACGGCGGGTCTGGACGCCACCTCCAAGGCGTCCCTGGCGGCGGCGCTGGCCGCACTGTATGCCTCCGTCACTCCGCCGCACACCGAGCCGCCGCACACCGAGCCGTCGGTTCCGGAATCCCCACCACGACGGGATTCGCCGCCGACTCCCCCGGGCGGCGGGGCGCCGCGTGCGACGGCGTCGGGGGGTCCGGCGGCGGCCGAGCCCTTCGGCCGCCGACCTGACGCCGCCACCGAATCCCGGGGTCTCGGGGATCTGCCGCCGATCGGGGACTTCGGCCCGGCCGGTCCGGCGCCCGCTCCGCCGCCAATTGTCGCTCCCGCTCCGCCGCCAATTGTCGCTCCCGCTCCGCCGCCCGCGCCCGCGGCTTTCCCGGCACCGGAAATGGCGGCGCCCGCGATGGCCCCGCCGGCCCCCGCGTGGGGTGGGGGCCTGCCCGCCGGGATGCCGTTCGGCGCCGGCGGGCTGTCTGCGCCGCCGCCTCCGGATCCGGGCCGCCCGGACACGCTGCCCGACCGCGCATTCGGCGGCAGGTCGGATCGGGTCGACGAGCCGCGCGATGAGCGCGACCCGCACCCGCCGGACGGGCAGCCCGACGAGGCGCGCGACGAGGCCCTTCCCGAGGGTCCCGCGACGGTCCATCTGCCCGACGGGGGCACCGTCACCGCACCCAGCCCGGAAGTGGCCGCAGCGATGACCGCCGCGATCGCCGGCACCCCCATCCCCGAAGCGTTCCGCCAACAGGGCATCACCCTGCCGGCGCCGGGCAGCGCCGTCACGGCGCCGGTTGAGGTCACCCGGCTGATACCCGGGGACATCGGGATACTGCCCGACCGCCTCGCACTCGCCCTGGGTGACGGCGACGCCCTGATCGACGGGCAGATCAGGGCTATCGCCGCCGTGACCGGCCCCGGGTTCCTAGGCTGGCAACATCCGCCGGCCCCGGAACCCCCCGAGCAAGCCCCGGAACAGCCCCCGGCGCCGGAGGTACCGGCGCCCACCCGGCCGGTGGAGACGGCCCCGTCCTGACAGGAGTGAGTAATGGCAGAGCACCTCAACGTGGTGCCCGAGGACCTTCGCCGGGCCGCCCGCGAGCATCGGCAGACGGCCGAAACCCTCGGCGCCGTCCCGGCCGGCCACGCCGACGTCATGGCCAGCCTGGATTCCCTCGGCCCGATCTTCGCCGAATTCCGTTCCGCCGGAGCAGAATTGCTCGATCAGCGCCGGTCCTGTTACCAGCAGCAGGCGGCCGCCCACGCGGAGATGGCCGACCGGCTCAACCAGGCCGCCGCGGCCTGGGAGACCCAGGACGCCGAGGCTGCGCAGCGCCTGCGGAACGTCGCCGAGGGCGGCACGTGAGCGACCCCGATCCCGACTTCGATGCCGCGCACCCGAGCGGCCATGTGCTGTTCCGGTCCTGCCGCGGCGGCTACCTCCACAGCGTCGCGCTGTCCGAAGCCGTCAGCGATGCCGATGCGCGGTCCCTGGCCCAGGCCGTGCTGCGTACGGCAGAGGTCTCACACCTGCGGGCGGTCATGGAGATCCGGCAGGAGATCATCGACGCCGGCTTCAGCCCGTCGGCCGAACTGCCGACCCCGGCCGACCTCAGCCGGGCCGAAGCCCACCTGAGCGACCATCGGCTCGCCGAAACCGGGGACTGACCTACCCGAGCCCGCCGGCGTCGCCACGAGGGGTCGCGGGCCGGATATCTTCTGGCGGCGCAACGGGATTGGACCCGAAAAGCTCGCGGGCCCGGCGCAGCAGCGCGCGCACCTCATCGAGTTGTTGCTGCAGCATCGAGTCAGCCATACGGCAACGCTAACCGGCCGGCTTCGCGGTCGGCAATTCAATCCTGTGGAATCTCCGCGTTGATGCGGTCCAGCAGGGCGGCGTAACGGCCCGCCTCGGGATGCCGGCCAGGCTTGCCGCTGCTGACCAGGCCCACCGCCAGGTTGCGGGACGGATCGGCCCACATCGCGATGTTGGTCAGGCCGGTGTGCCCGAAGGCGGCCTCGGCGCGGCGCCCGAACGGGCCGAAATGCCTGGAGCCCAGCATGTAACCGGTACCCCACCGGATCGGCATCAGTCCGGTCGCCACGTCGGGCCGAAGCCGCCGGCACTGCCGGGTCGCGGCCCGCAGCGTCTCCGGGCGCATGATGCGAACTCCGTCGAGTTCGCCTCCGCGGACCAGGATCTCGGCGAAGCGGGACAGTTCCTCCCCGGTCGACACCGTGCTCGATGAGGGCACCACGCTGGTGAGGAAGACCGGGGTATTGGAGAACGGGATGATTCTCTGCATCGATCCGCCGAGCGCGGTCTTCATCGCCGCCGCGATCGGGCCCGGCAGCGGCTTGCCGGTGACGTAGCTGGGCGCCACCTGCGATACGTCGGCCTCGGACACGCCGTAGTTGGTCCACCGGAAGCCCAGCGGCCCAAGGATTTCGGTGCCAAGAATCTCCCGGATATCGCGGCCGGTGGCGGCGGAGACGATCTCGCGGATCAGTGGGCCCCAGGTCACCCCGTGATAGATGTGCACCAGACCCGGCCGGTGGATCGGTTTGAGTCGGCCGAGTTGCTCGCGGGCGTAGTCGCTGTCGTTGATCCGCCGCAGATCCGGCCGTGGACCGTTGGCCAACGGCACACCGGCGCTGTGCGTCAGGACGTGGCGGACGGTGGTGTGCTCCTTGCCGTGGCCGGTGTAGTCGGGCAGGTGATCGCAGACCCGGTCCTCCAGCGAGAAGCAACCACGCTCGACGAGCATGTGCACGACGGTGGTGGTGATCGCCTTGGCCGCCGAGTAAACGCAGTACGGCGTGCCGGTGGTCACCGCCACCTGTTCGCCGTCCGGCGGGTCGTCGGGTCCGTTGCCGCGGGCGTGGCCGATGGCCCGGTTCAGCACCACCCGGCCGTCCCGCCGCAGACACAACTGGATGGCCGGTTGCAGGCCGGCGGCGTACCAGTGCCGCGCCGCAGCCCAGATGCGTTCGACGGCGGCGGGGGAGAGGCCGCCGGGTTCCTCGGCGCCGACATGGGTGACCGCATCGAGGTCGGCGGGAACCCGGATCCTTCCCTCGCCCGTCACGGCTGCCGGAACAGCGTAGCGCTCAGATGGTGCTGCAACGGTTGACCCACTGCGCACATCTGCACGGTGTAGTGCAGTTCGCCGCCTGCCACGGTAATCGAACGTTGCAGCGCCGCAACGTCTTTGGCCGACGCCGTGCGGCCGATTGAGGTGGACGCGAGCTCGATCACCATGGCTCCCACCGCAATCGAGAAGGCGCCCTCTTCGACTTCGGTGACACCGGTGGGATGAGCCAGGACCAGTTCCGCCCGGCCCGGCGCCGGTACGCGCAGATAGCCGGTCTCGGCGTGCATGGGCGCGCCATCGGGGGAGCGGGTGCGTTGGTTGTAGGTCAGGAACGGTTTGCCGGTGTGTCCGAACACAACCTCCTCGAGGTACTCGAAGGGGCTGATGGTCGGATAGTCGCCTCGGCCGCGGCCGGACCACGTGCCGAGCAGCGGAGCCAGCGGTTCCAGGGCAGGATGCAGTTCCACCACGCCCCCTACACCGGACCCGCGGGTTCGGCCCGGTTGCGGTCCGGGTCCTTGACTCCCACGGTGATGAGATCCCATGCCACCGGGGTCCACACCGGACGCCGGACCGGCCGCTGGTCGGTGATCCGGAAACCGGCGTCGGTGAACAGGGAGCGCAGCTGGGCGGGCCTCGGGCTGTGCATGACGGAGTTCCCCGATGCGAACCGCGCCAGCACCTTCGGCAGCGGCGGGGTGATGGTGGCCACGGCCACCAGACCGCCGGGCATCAGGACGCGGTTGAACTCCCGCATGGCCGCGGGTTGATCGAACCAGTGGAACGCCGAGGTCGTGACCACCGCGTCCAGCGAACCGTCCTCGAAGGGCAGCCGCTCGGCGGGACCCCTCAACCACCGTACGTGCGGCGAACGTGCCTTCGCCTGCTCGAGCATGCCGTCGGACATGTCGACCCCGTACACCTCGGCCGGGTTCAGCTCGGCGTGGATGCGAGCGGCCAGAATGCCGGTGCCGCAGGCGATGTCGGCTATCCGCTGCGCCCCCGCGGCGCGTAGTTTCGCGACCACCTCGTCCTGGGCCGGCCGGTACACCCAGCGTTGGAGGTACGGCAGGTCGTAGGCAGGCGCGGCGAAACTCCAGAACCGCGTGACGGCGTTGTTGAACTGGCGCCCCGGTGTGGTCATCGGCAGACACCCTTCCCCGGCTTCGTCTCAGGGGAGTATGGCAGCCGGGGGTCGGGCTAACCGACCCGGCCGGTGTGGTTGCGGGCCAGGGCGGCCACCGCGGAGACGATGTTGGATGCGGTGGGGACGATCCCGTCGGGGTCGCAGACCCGCAGCAGTCGCCCGACCTCTGGCCCGGGTACCAGAACCCAGTCCACGCCGGCGCGTGCGCACCGCGAGTGCACCCGGTGCAGCACCGAGTAACCGGCGGTGCCGAAGAACTCCAGCCGGGACAGGTCCAGCACCAGTTGCCGGTAGCCCTCGAGGTGCTCCTCGATCCGCTCGGACAGCCCGGCCGCGCTGGCGGCGTCGATTTCCCCGAACGCCGCCACCAGGACGGTCGTCGGGCTGAGTTCGCGGGCGCGCACCGGTTCAAGCTCGGCCGGGGGGCGCACCGGGCGCGTGACGGCGAAGGGGATCGCGTTATCGGCGACTGGCATGAGACCTCCCATCGGGTCGTGATCCACAGAATGTCGGCGGTGGCGCCGGCGCGGGACTTCGACAGCGGATTCGCGGACCCCACGCGCGCCCGGCGCTTCCGAATTGGGCTGTGAGTTCAACCTGCAGAAAACGTACTACGGATATCGTCGTCGTACAACTGGACGGTGTGAATCCATATCGAAACTGCTCAGAGGCTACTTAATTGATGTCCTGGGTGAACTCAGGAAGCGATTTTCAACCGGAATCGTGGATTTGGCGAGCGAATCCGCAGCAGCGAACAATCCAAGAGTTCCGACACGCCGGATCCAACTGCGGTAAGTGCGCTGCGGATAGGCCCCCAGCGACGTATCCCGACGAGATCCGCAGCGGAAATCGGGTCCCCGGCGACCGTGCCTGTGCCGGGATCGGGCCCGGGGCAGTATCGTCGCGGGCACCATGACGATGCCGTACCCCGCACAGAGCCCCGCGGGTCAGCCCGCGTGCTATCGCCACCCCGATCGCGCCACCTATGTGAGTTGCTCGCGCTGCGGCCGGCCGGGTTGCCCGGAATGTCTGCGCGGCGCCGCCGTCGGGCAGCAGTGCGTGGACTGTGTCCGGGCGGCGGCGAACGCCGTGCCGCAGGCGAGGACCGTCGCGGGGGCGACGGTCCGGACCGGCACGCCGGTCGTCACCTATGGGTTGATCGCCGCCAATGTCATCGTCTTCCTGCTGCAGATCGCCGCGCCGGCGCTGACTCCGCGGTTTGCTCTGCAACCGTTGGCGGTCGCGGGGGCCGACCAGTTCTTCCGCCTGTTCAGTTCGGCGTTCATGCACTACGGGATCGTGCACATCCTGTTCAACATGTACGCGCTCTACGTGCTCGGCCCACCCCTGGAACGGCACCTCGGGCGACTGCGATTCACCAGCCTGTATCTGCTGAGCGCTCTCGGCGGTTCGGTCGCGGTGTATCTGTTCTCCAATCCCGCGTCGGCCACCGTCGGCGCCTCCGGCGCCATCTTCGGCCTTTTCGGGGCGACGGCGGTGGCCTACAAGCGCTTCGACCTCGATATGCGGTGGCTGATCGGGCTGATCGTCGTCAACCTCGTGTTGACCTTCTCGATCCCCACCATCAGTTGGCAGGGCCATCTGGGTGGTCTGGTCACCGGCGCTCTGGTGGCGGTGGCCTACATCTACGCCCCGCGCCCGCGCCGCGGTCTGGTGCAGGCCGGGGCGACCGTCGGCCTGCTGGCGCTGTTCGCTGTTCTGGTCATAGCCCGCACCGCGATGCTGGCGGGTTGAGCTACAGCCGGGTCATCCGGAACGGGTAGGTCAGCGTTCCGCCCGGCGCGTTGTCGCAGCCGACGGCGAACGACGACCGCAGCGAGCCGGTCAGGGTCACCGCATCCCAGGTGTAGACGTCGTGTGTCGGGATCACCGGTCCGTAGTAGACGTTCCCGCAACGCAGACCGTCCGGGACGTCCACCTCCATGGTGTAAGTGCCGCCGGACTGGTGTGCCCGGGCGTACCACTGGAACGCCTTGGCGATCGGCATCGGGTTGGCCGAGACGTTCGCGCAGACGTCCACGCTGTCCGGCGGATTGCACGACGTGAACGTGAAGATCCAGGTGTGGAAGTCGTGGCGGCCGTCGATCCAGGCGTTGTAGTGACCGGCCGTCAGCCCGGCGTCCGCGGCGGGCGCCGTTCCGATCGCCGTTGCGGCCACTGCCCCTGCCACGCCGGCCAGCAGACGTCGCACCTGGACTCCTTTCCATCGCCGGTAGGAGAAATCTAGGCCCATCGCGCCGTTGTTTCCAAGGGTTAGGATCCGGCATCGGAGGTGCGGTGCCCATGCCGGAGAAGACCACGTGCGCGATCGTCGGCGGCGGGCCGGCCGGGATGGTGCTCGGCCTGCTGCTGGTCCGGGCCGGTGTCGAGGTGACCCTGCTGGAGAAGCACGCCGACTTCCTGCGCGACTTCCGCGGCGACACCGTCCATCCCAGCACCATGACGCTTCTCGACGAACTGGGGCTGTGGGACCGTTTCGCCGCGCTGCCGCAGAGCCGGGTCGACACGGCCGAATTCCCCTCCGACGGCCGGCTGCTGACCGTGGTGGACTTCCGGCGGCTGCGCGAACCGCATCCCTACATCGCGATGGTGCCGCAGTGGGACCTGCTCAACCTGCTGGCCGAGGCCGCCGAAGCCGAGCCGACGTTCACCCTGCGGATGCGTCACGAGGTGACCGGCTTGGTGCGCCGCGGGAACCGGGTGGCGGGTGTGCGCTACCGCGCGCCGGACGGGGAAGGCGAACTGTCGGCCGATCTGACGGTGGCCTGCGACGGCCGCTGGTCGGTCTGCCGCCGGCAGGCCGGCTTGGTCCCGCGGGAATGGCCGGTGCCCTTCGACGTGTGGTGGTTTCGGCTGCCGCGCGACATGGATGCGGTGTACTCGCTGCTGCCGCGGACCGCGCCGGGTCGGTTGCTGATCATGATCCCGCGCGAGGGCTACTTCCAGATCGCCTACCTGATCCCCAAGGGTGCCGACGCGCAATTGCGGGCCCGGGGTCTGCAGGCGTTCCGCGACGAGGTGTCCGGCCTGGTGCCGGAGGCCTCGGCGGAACATCTGCAGTCCTGGGATGACGTGAAGTTCCTCGACGTCCGGCTGAACCGGCTGAAGCGTTGGCACATCGACGGCCTGCTGTGCATCGGGGACGCCGCGCACGCCATGTCACCGGCCGGGGGAGTCGGCATCAACGTCGCGGTGCAGGACGCTGTCGGTGCGGCGGTGCTGCTGGCCGAACCGCTGCGCCGCGGCGTGCTCGCCGACCGGGACCTCGCCGCCGTCCGCCGCCGCCGGCTGCCCCCGGTCGCGGCCACCCAGGCGGTTCAGCGATTCCTGCATCGCAACCTGATGGCGCCGATCCTCGACGGCGGGAAGTCCGCGCCGCCGGCCCCGCTGATGGCGGCGCTGCGGCGGCTGCCCGGACTCGCGGTGATTCCCGCCCACGTCATCGGCGTGGGTGTCCGCCCGGAGCACGCGCCGCCGTTCGCCCGCCGCTGAGACGGCCGGCGCGGCGGGCTCAGGCCTGCCCGCCGGCGACGGCTTTGGCCCACCGGTAGTCGGCCTTGCCGGAGGGGGAGCGGACCACCTTGTCGACCCGGATGAACGCCTTGGGCACCTTGTAGTCGGCGATGTGGGGCCGGCAGGCCTCGGCCAGTTCCTCGTCGGTGGCCGACTTGCCCTCGGCGAGTTGAACGATCGCAACCACCTCGTTGCCCCACCGCTCGGAGGGCCGGCCGGCCACCGTGACGTCGTAGACCGCCGGATGGCCGGCCAGCGCGCGCTCGACCTCCTCGGCGAAGATCTTCTCCCCGCCGGAGTTGATGGTCACCGAATCGCGGCCGAGCAGTTCGATGCGGCCGTCGGACAGTAAGCGCGCCTTGTCACCGGGGATCGACCAGCGCACCCCGTCGATAGTGGGGAAGGTGCGGGCGGTCTTCTCGGCATCACCGAGATAGCCCAGGGGCACGTAGACCCGGCGGGCCAGCCACCCGTCGCCCTCGCCGGGTTGCAGCACCCGGGTGAAATCCGTTGACACGACGGTGGTGTCGTCCAGCGGGGTGAACGTGGCGGCCCGGGTCTCGGCGCCCCTGGTGGCGACGGTGGTCATCTGCGCGCCCGACTCGGAGGCCCCGACGGCGTCCATGATCATCAGGTTCGGCAGGGCGGCCAGCAACCGGTCGCGGACCGTCGGGGACAGCGGGGCGCCGCCGTTGGTGATGGCCAGCAGGCCGGACAGGTCGTAGTCGCCGTTCTCGATCGCCTCCACCAACGGCCGGGCCATGGCATCTCCGACGACCGGGATGCCCAGCACCCGTTCGCGCTCGGCCAGTCGCAGCACGGCGTCGGCGTCGAGGCGCGCGACGTCGTCCGGCAGGGCGATCCAGCCGCCGGTGCTGACGGTGTTGAACACCCCCCACTGGGCGGCGCCGTGCATCATCGGCGGGATCAGCAGCAGGGAGCGGAATCCGCCCTGGGCGCGGACCTGCGCGGCGAGGTCGTCGTAGGAGTTCAGCGGCTCACCGCCGGCCATGAAGGGCCGGCCGCCCATCGCGGACATGAAGATGTCGTGCTGACGCCACAGCACACCCTTGGGCATGCCGGTGGTGCCGCCGGTGTAGAGGATGTAGAGGTCGTCCCCGGTGGGCGTGGGCATGCCCGACGCCGGTGCCGGGGTGTCGACGATCGACTCGTAGTCCACCGCGTCGGGCAGCAGTTCGTTGCCGGAGTCGTCGGCGACCTGGACGAGCACCTGCAGTTCGGGCAACCGGCCGCGGATGGACTGGACGTGCGGGGCGAACTCCGCGGCGTAGACCAGCGCGCGGGCCTTGGCGTCGGCCAGCAGGTAGAGCAGTTCCTCCTCGACGTAGCGGAAGTTGACGTTGAACGGCGCGACCCGGGCGCGGTACCCGGCCACCATCGCCTCCAGGTACTCGTTGCCGTTGCGCAGGTACAGCCCCATGTGGTCCTGACCGGACTGGTGGTTGGCCAACTGGCCGCGCTCGGTGCGGCAGCCCAGTCCACGACTGGTCAGGTAGTGCGCGATTCCGTCGATGCGGGCGTCCATCCGGCCGTAGGTCAGCCGCTTGTCCCGCCAGACCAGGACCGGCTTTTCCGGGATGGTTTCGGCAACGGTGTGGAAAACGGTGGACAGGTCGAAGCACGCGGCGCCGCTCGTCATGTCGACAGTCTGCCAAAGCGGGTTTGGTCTAATCGACAGATGAACAAGGGCGCCCGTATCGACTTCCCGTCCCGCATCGGCGTCTGGTGGGCCAGCGACACCTGGCCGATGCCGGCCGCCCAGGAGGTGGCCCGGGACATCGAGACGATGGGATACGGCTCGCTGTTCCTGCCGGAGATCGGATTCAAGGACGCGCTCGTCGAGTCGGCGGCGTTCCTGGCGGCCACCGATCGGTTGGTCGTCGGCACCGGCATCGCCAACATCCACGCGCGCATCCCGGAGGCCGCCGAGGCGGCCGGGCGCACGCTGACCGCGCTGTACCCCGGCCGGTTCGTGCTGGGTCTGGGCGTCAGCCACGGACCGTTGGTGGCGCGGTTCGGGGTCGCCTACGACAAGCCGCTGGCGACCATGCGCGATTACCTGGGCCGGATGGCGGCGCTGCCGGAGATCATCGAGCCGGGGTCGGGGCGCCCGACCCGCGTGCTTGCGGCCTTGGGCCCCAAGATGATTGAGCTGTCCGGCACCGATGCCGACGGCGCGCACCCGTACCTCACCACACCGGAGCACACCGCCACCACCCGGAAGATCCTCGGCCCGGACAAGTGGATCATCCCGGAGCAGGGGGTGGTCGTCGGCGAAGACGGGGAACTCGACGAAGCAGAGCAGATGCGCCGCGCCCACCTGTACCTGCAGATCTACTCGGGACTGCCGAACTACCGCAACTCGTGGAAGCGCCTGGGTTACGACGAGTCCGACCTGGTGCCGGGCGGTTCGGAGAGACTGGCCCGCGGCATCGTCGGCCTGGGCTCGCTCGAGCAGGCCGCCGCGACCGTGACGGCGCACCTCGACGCCGGGGCCGACCACATGCTGGTTCAGGTCCTCGGCGACGGCAACCCGGCCTGGGACCCGCGCCCGTCGCTGCGGAGACTCGCCGCCGTGTTCGGGCTGGGCCCTACCGCTTGAACCAGGCCCGCAGCGTGGCCGGCTCGCGGGTGTAGGACTCGTAGATCTCGTCGTGGAAAAGCGCCGCGCCGCTCAACCGGTCGTCGCCTTCCCAGACCGCGCGGATTCGCACGTTGCCGCGGTGATAACTGTCGTGGCGACCGTCGCCGCTCACCCGCCGCTGCCAGTCCCGCTCGTCGGCCAACTCGGCCGCCGTCCGGCGCTCATCGGTACCAGTCGTCATAGCTGGCAGGGTACTAGCTCAGACCCCGTGCGAGGCCCGCGTGCCTCAGCCGCCCCGGGCCCGGCGCACCAGTTCGACGGTCGCGGCGCGCAATTCGCCGTCCGATGCCAGCGCCCTGCCGAAGCCGACCCGGGTGTAGGCCTCCCCGCGCGGGGTGCTGACCTTCAGGTCCAGCCCGTAACGGTCGACACCGGTGCAGATCGCGGACTCGGTGTCCGGGAAGCCGCCCAGCGCGCGACCCATCTCCGCCAGCGCCTCGGCGTGGTCGGCGTTCAGGTGCGCGACGGCCCCGGCGGCGATCGTGCGCAGCGGGTCCGGTGCGGCGGCGGAGTAGTCGGTCGCGCTCGCCGAGTCCATCCGGCCGTACCCGCCGACCCAGCGGACCCGGTGCACCCGGAGCACCCACACCGCGAAATCGCTGTAGTCGATGTAGTACTTCGCGGCCGGGACCGCGGCGACGTGGGCGGCGCGGGCGGCGTCGAGTTCGGCGCCGGCCGGCGATTCCACGACGCCGGCCAGGGTGATGCGGGAACTGGCCAGCGGGTCCGCCCCGGCGCCGGGAGCCACCACCGACAGGCTGGCCCGCGGGTCGGCGGCGAGGTTGCGGCCATGCTCGGCGAGGTGCGACACGCACAGCACCGGCGCCCCGTCGAGCAATCCGTAGGTGACGAACGACGCCCACGGGTCGCCGTCCCGGGTCAGGCTGGCCAGGGTGCCGGAATTGGTGGCCGCGGCGATGGTGCGGGCCTCCTCGGCCGCCGACGGCCTTGTCGCGTCGGCGATCTCGGTCAGCGGCCGCGGCATGGTGGGCGCGTCGCCCGGGTCGCCGTGATCGCGGGAAGCCATCCTCGGCACGATACCCGCGGGCTTCGCCGCAAGGCCACCGCCGGATTCGCCCGGCACACCCATTGACGACGCCGGTAACTTGTCGTGCATGAGTGAGGACACTCCTACGAAGGACTTCGCCGAACAGGAACGCGAGCGCCTGGAGGCCGAACTGGCCGACCTGCGCCGCCGCCGCGACCAGCTCCGGGCCGACCTCCAGGGGGATGCCGAGACGGTCGGGGACCGGGGCGACGCCGCCGAGGCCCTGCAGCGCGCCGACGATCTCGCCGGTGTCGAGGAGCAGATCAGCCGGGTTACCTGGCTGCTCGCCGGCGGCAACGCCGAAGTGCCGGGCCAGCTGCCCAACGGCACCCGGGTCAGGCTGCGGTTCCCCGACGACGACGCCGACATCGAGATGCGGGTGGTGAACTTCATCGAGGAGACCCCGGCCGGGAAGGAGGACACCACCCTGACCGCCGACAGCCCGCTGGGGCTGGCGCTGTTCGGGCGGAAGGCCGGCGAGACCGTCACCTACCGCACGCCCCGCGGGGAGTTGCAGGTCAAGCTGCTGGCCGTCGAGCACCCCTGATGCGCGCGGTCAGGGTCACCGCGCTCGGCGGCCCGGAGTCGGTCGAACTCGCCGAGATCGACGAGCCCGTCCCGGCGTCGGGGACGGACCCCTCGGTGGTGGTCGACGTGCACGCCGCCGGGGTGGCCTTCCCCGACGCGCTGCTGACCCGGGGGCTCTACCAGTACCGCCCGGAACTCCCGTTCACCCTCGGCGCCGAACTGGCCGGGGTGGTGCGCTCGGCTCCCGACGGTGCGCGGGTGCGGGCGGGCGACCGGGTGGTCGGCCTGACCATGATCGGCGGCGCCATGGCGGAGACCGCGGCACTGCCGGCCGACCGGGCGTTCCCGCTGCCGGACAACATCAGCTTCACCGCCGGCGCCGGGCTGCTGTTCAACGACCTGACGGTGTACTTCGCGCTCAAGGAGCGGGGCCGGTTGGCGGCCGGGGAAACCGTTCTGGTGCACGGGGCGGCCGGCGGCATCGGCACCTCCACCCTGAGGTTGGCGCCGGCACTGGGGGCCGGCCGGGTGATCGCGGTGGTCAGCACCGAGGAGAAGGCCGAGGTGGCCCGCGCGGCCGGCGCGACCGACGTCGTCCTCGCCGACGGATTCAAGGACGCGGTGGCCGCGCTGACCGGCGGCAGGGGCGTCGACATCGTGATGGACCCGGTCGGCGGGGACCGGTTCACCGACTCGCTGCGCTGCCTGGCGCCGGCCGGCCGGCTGCTGGTGGTCGGTTTCACCGGCGGGGAGATCCCCACCGTCAAGGTGAACCGGTTGCTGCTCAACAACATCGACGTCGTCGGCGTCGGGTGGGGGGCCTGGGCGCTGACCCATCCCGGTGCGCTGGCCGAGCAGTGGGAGGGACTGGCGGGGCTGCTGGCGTCCGGGAGGCTGGCCGCCCCGCAACCGGAGGTCTACCCGATGGAGCAGGCTGCCGCAGCCGTCGCGTCCCTGGAGAACCGCACCGCCAGCGGCAAGGTCGTGCTGAGGGTGCGCGACTAGACCTCTCGTGCGCGGGTAGAGGAATGCTGATGGACCTGACCAGCGGCCCAACCGGGAAATCCCGCGCCGGATCCCACGTCGAGGTGGGCCCCGGCGGCCGGACCGTCGAGCACCCCAGCGCCGAGGACTTCGGGCACGCCCGCACGTTGCCCGCCGATCGCACCTGGTTCAAGCGGGCGGTGTTCTACGAGGTGCTGGTCCGGGCCTTCATGGACTCCGACTCCGACGGTGTCGGGGACCTGCGCGGCCTGATCGACCGGCTGGACTACCTGCAGTGGCTGGGCGTGGACTGCCTGTGGCTGCCGCCGTTCTACGACTCGCCCCTGCGCGACGGCGGCTACGACATCCGCGACTTCTACAAGGTGCTGCCCGAGTTCGGCACCGTCGACGACTTCGTCGCACTCCTCGACGCCGCACACCGCCGCGGCATCCGGGTCATCACCGACCTGGTGATGAACCACACCTCCGACTCCCACCCCTGGTTCGTCGAGTCCCGCCGCGACCCGGACGGCCCGTACGGCGACTTCTACGTGTGGAGCGACACCAGCGACCGCTACCGCGAGGCCCGGGTCATCTTCGTCGACACCGAGGAATCGAACTGGACCTTCGACCCGGTGCGCAGGCAGTTCTACTGGCACCGGTTCTTCTCCCATCAGCCGGACCTGAACTACGACAACCCGGCCGTCCGGGAAGCCATGATCGACGTGCTCAGGTTCTGGCTGGACCTCGGTATCGACGGCTTCCGACTCGACGCCGTGCCCTACCTGTTCGAGCGGGAGGGCACCAACTGCGAGAACCTGCCCGAGACCCACGCCTTCCTGAAGACCTGCCGCAGGGTCGTCGACGACGAATACCCGGGCCGGTTGCTGCTGGCCGAGGCCAACCAGTGGCCCGCCGACGTGGTGGAGTACTTCGGCGACCCGGCCACCGGCGGCGACGAATGCCACATGGCGTTCCACTTCCCTTTGATGCCAAGGATTTTCATGGCGGTGCGCCGGGAGTCCCGGTTCCCGATCTCGGAGATCCTGGCGCACACCCCGGAGATCCCGGAGTTGGCGCAGTGGGGGATTTTCCTGCGTAACCACGACGAGTTGACGTTGGAGATGGTCACCGACGAAGAGCGTGACTACATGTACGCCGAGTACGCCAAGGACCCGCGGATGAAGGCCAACGTGGGAATCCGCCGCCGCCTGGCCCCACTGCTGGAGAACGACCGCAACCAGATCGAGTTGTTCACCGCGATGCTGTTGTCACTGCCCGGATCGCCGGTGATCTATTACGGCGACGAGATCGGCATGGGCGACATCATCTGGCTCGGCGACCGCGACGGGGTCCGGACACCGATGCAGTGGACACCGGACCGCAACGCCGGTTTCTCCACCGCCAACCCCGGCCGGCTCTACCTGCCGCCCAATCAGGATCCGGTCTACGGCTATCCGGCGGTGAACGTCGAAGCGCAGCGGGACTCCTCGGCGTCGCTGCTGAACTGGACCCGCACCATGCTCGCGGTGCGCCGCCGTCATGAAGCGTTCGCGGTGGGCGGCTTCCGGGAGTTGGGTGGCTCCAACCCGTCAGTGCTGACCTACGTCCGCGAAGCCGGCGACGAGGTGATGCTGTGCGTCAACAACCTCTCCCGCTTCCCGCAGCCCATCGAATTGCAACTGCAGCAATGGAGTTCGTGGACGCCGGTGGAGTTGACCGGCCACGTGCACTTCCCCCGGATCGGTCAACTGCCGTATCTGCTCACCCTGCCGGGGCACGGGTTCTACTGGTTCAGATTGCACGCCGAGGAGAGCCCATGAGCGGACAACCCAGGGCAGCTGTCGAGGCACTGCCGTGGAGCGAGTGGTTGGTCGACCAGCGGTGGTTCGCCGGACGCAGCCGCACGTTGACCGCCGTGCAGCCGCACCGCGCCGCCGAGTTGCGTGACGGGATGGACCTCGTGTTGATCGACGTCGGGTACAGCGACGGGTCCGCCGAGCGCTATCAGGTTGTGGTGCAGTGGGATTCGGCTCCGCTATCGGAGTACGGGTCGGTGGCCACGATCGGCACGGTGGATGAGCACACCGGCTACGACGCGCTCTACGGACCGGATTCGGCCCGATTCCTGCTGGGACTGGTGGAGTCGTCGGCCTCGATTGGTGAGGTGCGGTTCACCCACGAGCCCGGCGCGCGGTTGCCCGTCGACGCCGAGGCCCGGGTGGCCGAGGCCGAACAGAGCAACACCAGCGTGGTCTTCGAGGAGCGGGCGATCCTCAAAGTGTTCCGGCGAGTGTCCTGCGGGATCAACCCGGACATCGAGTTGAACCGGGTGCTGGCCAGGGTGGGCAACCCGCATGTGGCGTCCCTGCTGGGCTCCTTCGAACTGATCGAGTCCGATGGGTCGTGTCCGCTGGGCATGGTCACCGCCTATGCCGCCAACTCAGCGGTGGGCTGGGATATGGCCACGGCCAGCACCCGCGATCTCTACGCCGAGGGCGACCTGTACGCCTATGAGGTCGGCGGTGACTTCGCCGGTGAGTCGTATCGGCTCGGTGAGGCGGTGGCGTCGGTGCACGCCGACCTGGCCCGAGCGCTGGGAACCTCGACCGCGGTGCTGCCGGTGCACCACATGCGGGACCGGTTGGCGGCGGCGGCCGCCGGTGTCCCGGAGTTGGCGCCCTACCTGCCGGCGATCCACGAGCGCTACGCCAGCCTGGTCGACGAGCCGATCACCGTGCAGCGCGTCCACGGCGACCTGCACCTCGGGCAGGTGCTGCGCACCCCGGAGTCTTGGCTGCTGATCGACTTCGAAGGTGAGCCCGGCCAGCCGTTGGAGCAGCGGCGCCATCCGGATTCGCCGCTGCGCGACATCGCCGGGATGCTGCGCTCCTTCGCCTACGCGGCCTACCACCCGCTGGACGGATCTGTCGGCGAGCAGTCAGACCGCCAGCTCGCCGCGCGGGCGCGGGAGTGGACGGAGCGCAACAGCGGGGCGTTCTGCGACGGGTACGCCGCAGGATCCGGCATCGACCCGCGCAGCCACGCCGATGCGCTGGCGGTCTACGAACTGGACAAAGCGGTCTACGAGGCGGCGTACGAGGCGCGGCACCGGCCGGGCTGGTTGCACATTCCGCTGGAAGCCATCGCCCGGCTTGTCCGGTGATCCGGCTGATCCTCAGCGCCCGGGGATGACGCCCGACGTCTCCGCGGGTCGCCGACCCGGTGCCCAAACGGGCAGGGCTGAT
>NZ_JBBATF010000013.1:0-8501 GCF_040398885.1 Mycobacterium sp.
ATCGCCGACGAACCGCACTTCGTCGTGATGGGCGGCACCACCGAACCGATCATCAGCGCGCTCAACGAGTCCTACTCGGAGAACGCCGAATTGGCCGATGCCGTCCGAATCGCCGTCGAGGCGCTGCGGGCCGGAATCACCAGCACCGCCGGAAACGCCACCCCATCGCCCGAGCCCCGGGCGCTCGGGCCCGCCACTCTGGAGGTGGCGATCCTGGACGCCAACCGACCGCGGCGAGCCTTCCGGCGAATCACCGGCCCGGCGTTGGAGGCCGTCGTCCCGCCCACCGGCGGCTAGCGGGCCCCGTAGCTGGGCGCCGACACCTGCGGCTGCGGGGTGATCTTGAGGTACGACATGCTCTCGACCTCGGCCGGGACGGGACGGGTCTGTGGTTCGGGAACCCGCCAGCTCAGGACGACCACGCCCACGCCTGCCGCCGCGGCCAGCACAAGCCAGATCCTGCGGCCCAAGCGCTTGGCATCCGGAGTCACACACGCCAGCCTAGTAAAAAATCCGCCGGGGCAAGGACACACCACGCCGATCGGGTCGCGCGGGTCACGCTTTGCCGGTGGCGAGACGTTGCGGACAATGCGTAGTTGCTGCGAGGCCGGGTGCCCGCCGCGCCCGCGGCCGCCCGTCGCGGGAGCGGCTGGCATGCCGCCCCCGGCTGATAACCAGTAGGCTCTACACGTGCAGCGCAGAATCATGGGCATCGAGACCGAGTTCGGTGTGACCTGCACTTTTCACGGCCACCGGCGGCTGAGCCCCGACGAGGTGGCCCGGTACCTGTTCCGGCGGGTGGTTTCCTGGGGCCGCAGTTCCAATGTCTTCCTTCGCAACGGTGCGCGGCTGTATCTAGACGTGGGCAGCCACCCCGAGTACGCCACCGCCGAATGCGACAACCTGACCCAGCTGGTCACCCACGACCGGGCCGGGGAGCGGGTTCTGGAGGATCTGCTCGTCGATGCCGAACAGCGGCTGGCCGACGAGGGCATCGGCGGGGACATCTACCTGTTCAAGAACAACACCGACTCGGCCGGGAACTCCTACGGCTGCCACGAGAACTACCTGATCGTCCGGGCCGGCGAGTTCTCCCGGATCTCCGATTCGCTGTTGCCGTTCCTGGTCACCCGCCAGCTCATCTGCGGCGCCGGCAAGGTGCTGCAGACCCCCAAGGCGGCCACCTTCTGCCTGTCGCAGCGGGCCGAACACATCTGGGAGGGTGTCTCCAGCGCGACCACCCGGTCCCGTCCGATCATCAACACCCGGGACGAGCCGCACGCCGACGCCGAGAAGTACCGGCGGCTGCACGTGATCGTCGGCGACTCCAACATGAGCGAAACGACAACCATGCTCAAGGTGGGCTCGGCGGCGCTGGTTCTGGAGATGATCGAGGCCGGGGTGCCGTTCCGGGACTTCTCGCTGGACAACCCGATCCGGGCCATCCGCGAGGTCAGCCACGACCTGACCGGCCGCCGCCCGGTCCGGCTGGCCGGCGGCCGGCAGGCCGGCGCGCTGGACATCCAGCGGGAGTACTACTCCCGGGCGGTCGAGTACCTGCAGTCGCGCGAACCCAGCACCCAGATCGATCAGGTCGTCGACCTGTGGGGACGCCAACTCGACGCCGTCGAGAGCCAGGACTTCGCCAAAGTCGACACCGAAATCGACTGGGTCATCAAACGCAAGCTGTTTCAGCGCTACCAGGACCGGTACAGCATGGAGTTGTCCGATCCGAAGATCAGCCAGTTGGATCTGGCCTACCACGACATCAAGCGGGGCCGCGGCGTCTTCGACCTGCTGCAGCGCAAGGGCCTGGCGGCCAGGGTGACCACCGACGAGGAGATCGAGGAGGCCGTGGAGACCCCGCCGCAGACCACCCGGGCGAAACTGCGCGGGGAGTTCATCGCCGCCGCCCAGCAGGCCGGCCGCGACTTCACCGTGGACTGGGTGCACCTCAAGCTCAACGACCAGGCTCAGCGCACGGTGTTGTGCAAGGACCCGTTCCGGTCCAGCGACGAGCGGGTCAAGCGTCTCATCGCCGCCATGTGATCCCCGGCATGTGACTGCCGGTCGGCTGGACCGTTTGCGGTTAAGGTTGGCCGCGTGACGCCCGGTAAGACTCACAAGGTCGAGCGGCTGACGAACTTGTTCATCGCGCTGCTCTCGACCCGTGGATTCCTCACTGCGGAGAAGATCCGCGCGACCGTCACCGGTTACGGCGAATGCCCGTCCGGCGAAGCGTTCTCCCGGATGTTCGAGCGCGACAAGAACGAACTGCGGGACCTGGGCATCCCGGTGGAGACCGGCCGGACCTCGATCTTCGACACCATCGACGGCTATCGGATCAAGCGCGACGCCTACGCGCTGCCCGACATCGACCTGACCCCCGAGGAGTCGGCGGCCGTCGCCGTCGCAACCAATCTGTGGGAGTCCCCCGAGCGGATCACCGCCACCCAGACCGCGCTGCTGAAGTTGCGCGCCGCCGGGGTCGACATCGACCCGGTGGCCGAGGTGTCGATCACCACCGGCGCCGGTCCCACCGGCCTGCGCGGATCCGAGGAAGCCCTGGGCGTTCTGCTCGCCGCCGTCGAGTCCGGACGGGCGGTGCAGTTCCGGCACCGGTCGACGCCGGTCGAGCCCTACAGCGCGCGCACCGTCGAGCCCTGGGGGGTGGTCACCGCCCAGGGTCGCTGGTACCTGGTGGGCCACGACCGCGACCGCGACGACACCCGGATCTTCCGGCTCTCCCGGATCGGCCCGGACGTCAAAGCCGTCGGAGCGCAGGGCGCGGTGAGCCGGCCCGACGGGGTGGACCTGCGGGCGCTGGTCAACGAGTCGATCGAGGCGGCGGTGCGCCGGGGACAGGCCGGGAGTCGTGCGGGGGAGCCGGCGACGATCTGGGTGGCCGACGGGCGCGCCGTCTCGCTGCGCCGGGTGGGCCGGGTGGCGGGCCGGCTTGAGGTCGGCGGACGCGAGGGGGATGTCATCGAGGTCGACGTGGTGGCGCCGGACTGGCTGGCGCGTGAGGTCGCCGGCCACGGAGCGGATGCCTTGGTGCTCGAACCGTCCGCGCTGCGCGACGACGTGGTGGCCCGCCTGACCGCCCAGGCACGGTCGTGAACGCGGGCTCGGCCCGCCTGGTGCGGATGCTGAACATGGTCCCGTACTTCCTGGCCAATCCCCGGGTCAGCTACGCCAAAGCGGCTGCGGACCTGGGGGTGAGCCGCAAGCAGCTGGTCGCCGATGTCGGCCAGTTGTTCATGTGCGGCCTGCCGGGTTACGGGCCCGGGGACCTCATCGACTTCGCGCATTCCGACGAATACATAGAGGTGACGTTCTCGGCCGGTATGGACCGCCCGCTGCGGCTGACCTCCATGGAGGCCACCGGTCTGCTGATGGCGCTCAACACGCTGGCCGACATCCCGGGCGTCGTCGATCCGGCGGCGGCGCGCAGTGCCATCGCCAAGATCGAGGCGGCGGCGGGCACGGCCGGCGATCCCGGCGCGGCCGGTCGGTCTGCCGCGGCGGAGAGCGCGGCCGCCGCGGCGGCCCGCCGGGCCGCCCACGACCAGCGAGCACTGGAGATCGAGTATTTCTCGGCGTCCCGCGACGCCCAGTCCACGCGCGTCGTCGACCCGATCCGCGTGGTCCTGGTCGGTGACCACAGTTATCTGGAGGCGTGGTGCCGGGAGGCGGAGGCGGTCCGGTTGTTCCGCTTCGACCGGATCCTCGACGCCCGGGTGCTCGACGAACCGGCCGCCGCCCCCGGACCGGCGGTGGAGGCGCCGACGAACACCGCGCTGTTCGACGCCGACCCGTCGCTGCCGTCGGCCAGGCTGCGGATTTCACCGCAAGCCGCCTGGATGCTGGAGTACTTCCCGATGCGGGTGGTCAGCGAACTGCCCGACGGCTACTGCGAAGTCGAACTCACCTATGCCGCCGAGGAGTGGGTGGCCCGGCAGATTCTGGGATTCGGCGCCGACGTGCGGGTACTGGGTCCGGCGTCGCTGGCGGAACTGGTCCGGGCGTCGGCCGCCGACGCGCTGGCGGCCTATGCCGCATACCCTGACCAAGGTGAGCCCGGGGCGGGTAGCATCGTCACGACACTTGGAGGTAGATAATGGGCGCTCTCAGTCCCTGGCACTGGGCCATCCTCATACTGGTAGTGGTGCTGCTCTTCGGCTCGAAGCGGCTCCCGGACGCCGCGCGGTCGCTCGGCAAGTCGATGCGAATCTTCAAATCCGAGGTCAAAGAGCTGCAGGCGGAGAGCAAGGCCGACAACCCGGTCACCCCGCAGCAGCCGGCGACCGAGGCTTCTCCCATACCCGCCCCGGCTCCTGTGGCCCAGCCCACCCGGGTGACCTCCGAGCGGGTCGAGGCCCCGGCGCCGAACCCGACCGACGTCCGCCCGGTCTGAATCGGGCCGACCCGCCGGCGCCCCGCGCGCCGCTAGGTAGACGCCGTGCGCACACCGAGATTCCTGTCCCGCCTAAGCCCAAACCAGCGGCGCAGCCGGACCAACCCGGACGGCTCGATGTCACTGGTCGAGCATGTGCGGGAACTGCGCACCCGGCTTTTGATCTCGATGGCGGGGGTGGTGCTGACCACGATCGTCGGCTTCATCTGGTACAGCCACGGGTTGTTCGGCGTGGAGAGCCTCGGTGAGTTGCTGCGCCAACCCTACTGCTCGCTGCCCCCCGCGGCGCGGGCCGACATCAGTGCCGACGGCGGTTGCCGGCTGCTGGCCACCGCCCCGTTCGACCAGTTCATGCTGCGACTCAAAGTCGGGCTGACCGCGGGGATCGTGCTGGCCTGTCCGGTCTGGTTTCACCAGTTGTGGGCGTTCATCACACCGGGCCTCTACAAGAACGAACGCCGTTTCGCCGTCGTGTTCGTGGTCTCCGCTGCGACGCTGTTCATTGCCGGCGCAGTGCTGGCCTATGTGGTCCTGGCCAAGGCGCTGCACTTCCTGCTGACCGTGGGCAGCGACGTCCAGGTCACCGCACTCTCGGGTGACCAGTACTTCGGGTTCCTGATCAACCTGCTGCTGGTCTTCGGAATCGGATTCGAGTTCCCGCTGCTGCTGGTGATGCTCAACGTCGTCGGGGTGCTCAGCTACGAAAAACTCAGGGACTGGCGGCGGGGCCTGATCGTCGCGGTTTTCGCCTTTGCCGCCGTCGCCACCCCCGGGTCGGATCCGTTCTCGATGCTGGCGCTGGGATTTGCGATGACGCTGCTCTTGGAGTTGGCCATCCAGGTCGCGCGCCTGCACGACAGGCGTAAAGCCAAGCGGCAAGCCGAGTCCGAGATCCCCGACGACCAGGCCGCGCCGATCGAACCGCCGTCCCCGGTGGCCGCGCCCGTGCGCACCGGCCTCATCCATGACGACATCACCTGACGCCGCCCGACTAGCCGACTTCGCCGGTCAGTTGACGTTCCGGCTCGATCCCTTCCAGGTGCAGGCTTGTGAGGCCCTTGAACGCGGCCACGGGGTGCTGGTGTGCGCGCCGACCGGCGCCGGCAAGACCGTGGTGGGGGAGTTCGCCGTCCACCTCGCCCTGCAGGCCGGTCAGAAATGTTTCTACACAACGCCGATCAAGGCGCTGAGCAATCAGAAGCACAGTGACCTGGTCCGGCGTTACGGCCCCGAGCGAATCGGACTGCTGACCGGCGATCAGTCGATCAACGGTGACGCCCCGGTGGTGGTGATGACCACCGAGGTGCTGCGCAACATGCTGTACGCGGGCTCCGAAGCGCTGCAGGGTCTTTCCTACGTCGTGATGGATGAGGTGCACTTCCTGGCCGACCGGATGCGGGGCGCGGTATGGGAAGAGGTCATCCTGCACCTGCCGGAGGAGATTCGCCTGGTCAGCCTGTCGGCGACGGTGAGCAACGCCGAGGAGTTCGGCGGCTGGATCAAGACCGTGCGCGGCGACACCACCGTGGTGGTCGACGAGCACCGGCCCGTACCGCTGTGGCAGCACATGCTGGTGGGCAAGCGGCTGTTCGACCTGTTCGACTACTCCGCCGCGGCCGGAAAGTCCCCCCGCGTCGACCCGGAGTTGGTGCGCCACATCGCAAACCGCCGCGAAGCCGACCGCCTGGTCGACTGGGAACCCCGCCGTCGCGGTCGCCGGGATGGGGGCCGTCCCGGCGGGTCCGGGCTGCACCGACCGCCGTCGCGGCCCGACGTCATCGCCACCCTGGACCGCGAAGGACTGCTGCCGGCGATCACCTTCATCTTCTCCCGGGCGGGCTGCGACGGGGCGGTCAAACAGTGCCTGCGCAGTCCGCTGCGGCTGACCACCGAGGAGGACCGGGCCCGCATCGCCGAGGTGATCGACCGGCGGTGCGGGGATCTGGCCGACGCCGACCTTGCCGTGCTGGACTATTACGAGTGGCGCGAGGGGCTGTTGCGCGGGCTGGCGGCCCACCACGCCGGAATGCTCCCGACGTTCCGCCATACCGTCGAGGAACTGTTCACCGCCGGGCTGATCAAAGCCGTATTCGCCACCGAGACACTGGCTTTGGGCATCAATATGCCGGCGCGCACCGTGGTGCTGGAGAAGCTGGTGAAGTTCAACGGCGAACAGCACATGCCGTTGACGCCGGGGGAGTACACCCAGCTGACCGGGCGGGCCGGGCGGCGCGGCATCGACGTCGAGGGTCACGCGGTGGTGATCTGGAACCCGCACGAGTCCACCGCCGATCCCACCGAGATCGCCGGTCTGGCCTCCACCCGCACCTTCCCGCTGCGAAGTTCGTTCGCGCCGTCGTACAACATGACGATCAACCTGGTCAGCCAGCTCAGCCCCCGGGCCGCGCACGCGCTGCTGGAACGGTCCTTCGCGCAGTATCAGGCCGACCGTTCGGTGGTCGGGCTGGTGCGCGGGGTTCAGCGCGGGGAGAGGATGCTCGACGAGATCGCCGCCGAACTGGGGTGGGACCGGCGGTCGACCGACGTCGAGCCGGCGGTTCTGGACTATGCGCGGTTGCGGGCGAGGATCGGCGAGCGGGAACGCGCCCAATCGCGGGTGTCGCGGCTGCAGCGCCGCGAGGCAGCCAACGGCGCGCTGTCAAGCCTGCGTCGCGGCGACATCATCAGTATCACCAGCGGTCGCCGCGGCGGGTTGGCGGTGGTCCTGGAACCGGCCCGCGACGCCGATGATCCGCGGCCGCTGGTGCTGACCGAAAACCGTTGGGCTGGAAGGATTTCCTCGGTGGATTATCCGGGCGCGGCCGCTCCGGTGGGTTCCATGGCGCTGCCCAAGCGGGTCGAGCACCGGCAGCCCAAGGTCCGCCGCGACCTGGCCTCCGCGCTGCGGGCGGCCGGTGAGCGGCTGACCGTTCCATCGGAGCGCAGGCGGCGCGGCGGATCCGACGAGCCCGGCGTCGATCCCGAACTGCTTGCGCTGCGTGAGTCGATGCGCCGCCATCCCGCCCATCGGCTGGCGGACCGGGAAACCGCGGTTCGGGCGGCTGAGCGGTATCTGCGGGTGGAACGCGACAACGAGCAGATCCAGGCCAAGATCAACGCCGCCACCAACTCGCTGGCCCGGACCTTCGACCGGATCGTCGGCCTGCTCACGGAGCGGGGGTACATCGGCGCTGTCTCCGGGACCGACACCGACGGGCCGCGGGTCACCGACGACGGCCGCCTGCTGGCCCGTATCTACAGCGAGAGCGACCTGCTGGTTGCCGAGTGCCTCCGCAGCGGGGTGTGGAAGGGCCTGCAGGCCGCCGAACTTGCTGCGGTGCTGTCGGCGATGGTCTTCGAATCCCGCGGCGGTGACGGTCCCACCCCCGTTCACGCGATCGACATGCCGACACCGGCGGTCCGCCGGGCTCTGGCCGAGACCCGGCGGCTGGCTGATGCGCTGCGCGCCGAGGAACTCCGGCACAGGCTGACTCCGGCCCGGCAGCCCGACGAGGGCTTCGTGCCGGCGGTCTACCGTTGGGCGACCACCGGCAACCTGGCCGCCGCACTGGATGCGTCCGACGTGGCGGGCGATGGAGTGCCGTTGTCGGCCGGTGATTTCGTGCGGTGGTGCCGGCAGGTGCTGGACCTGCTCGATCAGGTGCGCAACGCCGCGCCGGACGCGGGGTTGCGACGTGCCGCGAAACGGGCGATCGACGACATCCGGCGCGGCGTCGTCGCTGTTGACAGCGGGTAGGGTGTTGCAAACGCTACTGTTGGGGCGTTTTGAGGTGTTGTTTATCCCGAGGAGAGACGATGAGCGGACCGCAGGGATCTGAGCCGAACCCCTGGCAGGCGGCGGGGGGCGACACCCCTGCAGGTGGGGATGCCGGCGGTTCCTGGCAGCCGGCGGACAGTGAGGCCCCGGCCTGGCAGCCGCCCGCCTACACCCCCCAGCAGTACCCCCAGTACGGCCAGGCGCCGGTGCCGGGCTATCCGGCCCAGCCGTACGGAACCCCCGAGTACAACCCGGCGGCCTACGGACAGCCCGGCCAGTACGGCCTTCCCCCGCAGTACGGGCAGT
>NZ_JBBATF010000013.1:8601-31223 GCF_040398885.1 Mycobacterium sp.
AAGTAGCCGCCGCTGGGCGGCGTCCTCGGGCCAAGTAGCCGCCGCTGGGCGGCGTTGGCGGCGCTACAGGTCGTCCAACGCTTTCTGAAGCCGCGCGACGGGTGAGCTGATCCCGTAGCGCTCGGCCAGTTCGGCGACCCGTCGGGGATCGGCGGCGTGCAGTGGCAGAGCGTCATCGCCGGACAGCCGCACGGGGGCGTCGCGGGCGACCAGGACCACCGGCTGCGCCGCCTCGATGTAGTCGCCGGCTGCGAGGATCTTGGCTCGGAAGGCCTTGGGCAGCTTGGACTCGGGGTCCTGCGCGGCCGCCAGGATCGCCTCGAGTGAGCCGTACCGGGCCAGCATGGCGGCGGCGCTCTTCTCGCCGATACCGGCCACCCCCGGCAGTCCGTCGGACGGATCGCCGCGCAGCAGCGCCAACTCGGCGTACGCCGCTCCGGCCCGGTGCAGCGGCACCCCGTAGCGTTCGGCCACCTCGGCGGGACCGAACAGCACCGCCTTGGACAACCCGCGACCGATGTAGAGCACCCGAACCTCGACCGGCTCGTCGGCGACCAGTTGCAGAAGATCGCGGTCGCCGCTGACCACCATGACCCTGTCACGCCGTTCCCGCGCGGCCAGCGTGCCCAGCACGTCGTCGGCCTCGAACCCGTCGGCTCCCGCCGTGGCGAAACCGAAGGCGTCGAGCACCTCCAGGATCATCCCGACCTGGGGGCTCAGATCGTCGGGCACTTCCTCGAAGTCCTCTTCGGAGCCCCCGCCCAGTGGGCTGCCCTCCTCGGCCACCCGGTGTGCCTTGTAGGACGGGATCAGGTCCACCCGCCAGGCCGGGCGCCAGTCGAGGTCCAGGCACACCGCCAATCGGGCCGGGCGCTCCCTCTTGATCAGGGTGGCCACGCTGTCGAGGAACCCGCGGACCGCGTTGACCGGCCGGCCGTCGGGGGCGGTGATCGAGGTGGGCACCCCGAAGTAGGAGCGGAACCACATGCTGGCGCCATCGAGCAGCAGCACCGGTGCGGACATAGCCGAAACGCTAGCCTCAGACCCGTGAGCGCCGACGGACGGTTCAGCACCGAGACCTACGCCCGCAGGCTTTCCGCGGCGGCGGACGGCGCGGCCCGCGCCGGTTTGACGGGCCTGGTGCTCACCCCCGGCTACGACCTGCGGTACCTGACCGGGTCACGGGCGCAGACCTTCGAGCGGCTCACCGCGCTCGTGGTGCCGGTGACCGGTCAACCGACCGTTGTCCTGCCCCGGCTGGAACTGGCCACGCTGAAGGAGTCCGCGATCCCGGACCTCGGCCTCGATGTCCGGGACTGGGTGGACGGCGACAATCCCTACGACCTGGTGGCGCTGGCCCTCGGCGGGCACGCCAGGGTGGCGGTGACCGACTCGATGCCGGCGCTGCACCTGCTGCCCCTGGCCGATGTGCTCGGGGCGACGCCGGTGCTGGCCACCGGGGTGATGGCGACCCTGCGGATGGTCAAGGACCCCGGCGAGATCGCCGCGCTGCAACGCGCGGGCGCGGCGATCGACCGGGTGCACGCCCGTGTACCGGAGTTCCTCCGGGTGGGACGCACCGAGGCGCAAGTGGCAGCCGATATCACCAAAGCCATTGTCGCCGAGGGGCATTCCGAAGCGGCGTTCGTCATCGTCGGCTCCGGCCCGCACGGTGCCGACCCGCACCACGAGTGTTCCGGGCGTGAGATTCGACCCGGCGACGTCGTCGTGGTGGACATCGGCGGTCCGGTCGAGCCGGGTTACAACTCCGACTGCACCCGCACCTACTGTCTCGGGCAGCCGTCGGCGGAGGTGGCCGAGCAGTATGCGGTGCTGCAGCGCGCCCAGGCTGCCGCGGTGGCGGCGGTCCGTCCGGGGGTGACCGCCGAACAGGTCGACGCGGCGGCCCGCGACGTGCTGGCCGAGGCGGGCCTCGCCGAGTACTTCGTCCACCGAACCGGCCACGGAATCGGCCTGTCGGTGCACGAGGAGCCCTACATCGTCGCCGGCAACGACCAGCCTCTGGCCGAGGGCATGGCCTTCAGCGTCGAACCCGGGATCTATCTTCCCGGCCGCTGGGGCGCGCGCATCGAGGACATCGTGATCGTCACCGCCGACGGCGCGCTGCCGGTGAACAGCCGGCCGCACGAGTTGACGGTGGTGCCCCTGCCCGACTGACTGACGCCCTGAGTGACGTCGAGTTCGACGTTTTGGCGGGAATCACCCGCAGTTCGGCGCCCGAATGTCGGTTTGGGCGACCAGATCAGGGGGTGCGGTCCAGCAGAGTGGAGGAACCCAGCACCCGCTTGATGAGCACCTCGATCGCCACCCGCTGCGGGTTCGGCCGGGGCGTCCGGTAGCGCTGGGCATAGCGCAACTCCGCGTCGCGGACTGCCTCCGGATCCCGGTTGACGTTGGCTATCCCCTCCAGCGACAGCCAGCGGGCGCCGTCGACCTGAGACAGCACCCCGATCCTGCTGCGCTCGGCGTTGACGGCCTTCTGGGACCCGTCGCTGGTGATGACCCGGGCGATGTGGGTGACCGGGTCGAAGGTGAACCCGACCGCCACCACGTGCGGGGAACCGTCGGCCCGCAATGTGGTGAGCATCGCCAGGTGGCGTTCGGTGAGGAACTCAAGGGCGTCGCTGCTCAGCCGGGTGGTCGCCATCGGTGTCCACGCTAGCGCAAGGAATAATCCCAGCCATGAGGGACACGGCCGCCGGACCAAGTCGGGTGGTGGTCGTTTTCGGCGGCCGCAGCGAGATCGGGTCGGAACTGGCCACCCGTCAGGCCGCCGGGGCGACGGTGGTCCTGGCCGCCCGTGCGTCGCACCGCCTGGGGGATCAGATCGCCGCGGTGCGGGCCGCCGGAGCAGCGGCGGTGCACGCTGTCGAGTTCGACGCCGACGACCTGGACTCGCACCGGCCGCTGGTCGACCGGCTGGTCGGCGAGTTCGGGGCCATCGACCTCGCGGTGCTGGCCTTCGGGATCCTCGGCGACCAGGCCCGCGCCGAGTCCGACGCCGCACACGCCGCGGCGATCGTGCACACCGACTACGTCGCGCAGGTGACCCTGCTGACCCACCTCGCCGCGGCCATGCGCGCCGCCGGGCGCGGAACGCTGGTGGTGTTCTCCTCGGTCGCCGGGGTGCGGGTGCGGCGGGCGAACTACGTCTACGGCTCGGCCAAGGCCGGTCTGGACGGTTTCGCCGGCGGACTGTCCGACGCGCTGCACGGCAGCGGGGTGCGGCTGCTGATCGTCCGCCCGGGTTTCGTCATCGGGCGGATGACCGAAGGCATGGACCCGGCGCCGTTGTCCAGCACCCCGGCGCAGGTTGCCGACGCCACCGAGCGGGCGCTGCGTTCGGGCCGGCGCACCGTCTGGGTGCCGTGGGCGCTGCGGCCGCTGTTCTTCGGCATGCGCCTGCTGCCGCAACCGGTGTGGCGGAGGCTTCCCCGGTGAGGTGGCCCCGGTGATCGTCGTGGTGGGGATCGGCGCCGACGGGATGGCCGGCCTCTCGGACAACTCGCGGCGTGAATTGCGCGGCGCCACCGAGATTCACGGATCACCGCGCCAACTCGACCTTCTCGACGACACGGTGACCGCACCGCGGCGCCCGTGGCCGAGCCCGATGATGCCGGCGCTGGAGGGCCTTCTCGACCAGGAGCGGTCCGGGGACGTCCACGTGGTGGCCAGCGGGGACCCGATGCAGCACGGTATCGGCGCCACGCTGATCCGGCTGTACGGTCCGGAGTTGGTCCGGGTGCTGCCGCACGTGTCCTCGGTCACCCTGGCCTGCGCCCGGATGGGCTGGGCCACCCACGACACCGAGGTCATCAGTCTGGTCACCGCACCGGCTCATACCGCGGTGCGCCGCGGGGGTCGGGCGGTGGTGCTCTGCCGGGACGCCGCGACGCCCGTCGCGCTGGCCGAGGCGCTCGTCGAGACCGGGCGCGGCGGGTCGGAGTTGACCGTGCTGGAGCGACTCGACGGCGCGGGGGAGCGGGTCCGCACCGGACCGGCGGACGCCTGGGCCGCCGCGCCGCCCTCCGACATCGACGATCTCAACGTCGTCGCCGTCCGCTACCTGCCCGACGAGGGCGATCCCGCGATCCTGCCGGACAACGCCTTTCGGCACGACGGGCAGATCACCAAACAGACCATCCGGGCCGTCACGGTGACGGCGCTGTCGGCCCGGCCCGGCCTGCTGCTGTGGGACGTCGGTTCCGGATCGGGCAGCATCGCCGTCGAGTGGTGCCGCGCCGCCCGGGGTTGTCGCGCCGTGGCCTTCGAGGCCGATCCGCAACGCCGGGACCGTATCGGCGCCAACGCCCGTTCCTTCGGTGTCGACGTGGAGGTTCGCGGTGCGGCGCCGGACGCCTTCGCCGGCGCGCCGCGGCCCGACGTCGTCTTCGTCGGGGGCGGACTCACCGTGAGCGGGCTGGTCGAGGAGTGCCTGGGCCACCTGGCCGGCGGCGGACTGCTGGTCGCCAACGCCGTCACCGCCGAGTCCGAAGCGGTTCTGGTGCAGTGGTATTCGCGTCTCGGCGGAGAACTGCGCCGCTACCAGCACTACCAGGGCGAGCCGCTGGGGGGCTTCACCGGGTGGCGACCGCAGATGCCCATCACGCAGTGGTCGGTCAAGCTCCTGTGATCACGACGTGACGGTGTACTTCATCGGTGCCGGACCGGGCGCCGCCGACCTGATCACCGTGCGCGGCCAACGCCTGCTGCAGCGCTGCCCGGTGTGCCTCTACGCCGGCTCGATCATGCCCGACGACCTGCTGCGGTACTGCCCGCCCGGCGCCCGGATCGTCGACACCGGGCCGCTGACACTCGAGCAGATCGTCGCCGAATTCGAGCGGGCCCACGCCGCCGGCCTCGACGTGGCACGCCTGCACTCCGGCGACCCGTCGCTCTACAGCGCTGCGGCGGAGCAGTTCCGCCGCCTCGACGAACTCGGAATCGGCTACCAGATCGTTCCCGGTGTGCCGGCTTTCGCCGCGGCGGCCGCAGCGCTGGGCCGTGAACTCACAGTGCCGGGGGTCGCCCAAACAGTGACGCTGACCAGGGTCTCGACCCTCTCCACGGCGATGCCCGCGGGGGAGGACCTCGCCGCATCGGCCCGTAACGGCGGAACGCTGGTGATCCACCTCGCGGCGCACCGGATTCAGGCGGTCGTCGCGGAGTTGACCACAGCAGGGTTCCGGCCCGGAACCCCGGTGGCGGTGGTGGCTTTCGCCAGTTGGCCGCAGCAGGTCGTCCTGCGCGGGACGCTGAGCGATATCGCCGATCAGACGCACCGGGCCGGGGTGACCCGCACCGCGGTCATCATCGTCGGCGACGTCCTCACCGCCGAGGGGTTCACCGACAGTTACCTGTATTCGGCCGGCCGGGTCCGGGGAGACCGGCACTGATGCGACTGCTGCTGCTCGGCGGCACCGCGGAGGCGCGTGACCTGGCGGCACGTCTGCATCCGCGGGTCGACCTCGTCAGCTCGCTGGCGGGCCGCGTCCCCGATCCGGTCCTCCCGGCCGGGCCGGTCCGGACCGGTGGTTTCGGCGGTGCGGAAGGACTGCGGACGTGGTTGGCCGACAACGGAATCGACGCGGTCGTCGACGCCACCCACCCGTTCGCCGCCGCCATCACCGCCCACGCGGCGACGTCCTGCGCCCAACTCGGACTGCCGCACCTGGTGCTGCACCGCCCGGCGTGGGACCCGGCCGGTGCCATCCAGGCCCGCTCCGACACCGAGGCCGCCGAAGTCGTTGCCGGGAAAGGCTATTCACGGGTCTTCCTGACCACCGGACGCTCCGGGACCACCGCGTTCCGCGACAGCGACGCCTGGTTCCTGATCCGGGTGGTCACACCACCCGAACCGGACACCCTGCCGCGCGATCACCAACTCGTGCTGGCCCGGGGTCCCTACCGGTACGACGACGAACACGCCCTCATGGCGCGCCACCGCATCCAGGCGGTGGTCACCAAGAACAGCGGGGGAGCGCTCACCCACGCCAAAATCCAAGCGGCACAGGCGTTGGGCCTGGATGTGGTGATGATCCGGCGGCCGGAGCTGCCGCCCGGTGTGCGGGCCGTCGGCTCCGTCGAGGACGCCGAGGCCTGGGTGCTCAGCCGGGATAACGGCGCGGGGTGAACACCGTCTCGCCGTACCACTGCGTCTGCGACGAGCCGACGATCAGCAGGCACCGCATGTCCACGTCACCCGCGTCCAGGTCGGCCAGCCGGACCACCGTCACCGACTCCGCCGGCCCGGACACGTCCCGGCCGATCACCACCGGTGTGCCGGCATCGCGGTGCTCGAGCAGCAGGTCGCGCATGGCGGCCACCTGCCAGGTCCGGCTCGCCGAAGCCGGGTTGTAGATCGCCAGCACCAGATCCGCGGCCGCCGCCGCGGACAGCCGCGCCGCGATCACCTCCCACGGTTTGAGCCGGTCGGACAGCGAGATCACCGCGTAGTCGTGGCCGAGCGGCGCGCCGACCCGGCTCGCCACCGCCTGGGCCGCCGTCATCGCCGGGATCACCCGCACCTGCACACCCGGCCACTGCTTGGCCTCCTCGAGCACGGCGGTGGCCATCGCGAACACCCCGGGATCACCGGAGGACACCACTGCCACCGCGCGGCCCTGCTCGGCCAGTTCGCAGGCCAGCCGGGCCCGCTGCGGCTCGTCGGAGTTGTCCGACGGGTGACGGCGCTGACCGGGACTCGGTGGCACCCGGTCCAGGTAGGGGCCGTACCCGATCAGGTCGGTCGCCGCAGCCAGTTCCCGGCGGCTCTGCGGCGTCATCCACTCGCTGTCACCGGGTCCCAGGCCGACGACGGCCACCGTCCCGCCGCGCGCCGCCGCCCGGCTGGTGCGGCCCCCCGGCACCACGGCCAGCGAGAAGTAGGGAACCGCCGCGTCGTCGACCTCCGCGGCCGGCAGAACCAGCTGCCGGTCGGTGCTGGCCCGCTCCACGTACACCGCGTCGTCGAGCCGACCGGCCAGCGAAAGCGCCTCGCGCACTTGAGGATAGGTGCGGCCGAGCTTGAGCACCACCGCGGCGTCGGAGTCGGCGAGCCGTCGTGCGAGTTCTGCCACTCCCATGGTGCCGGGCAGTATCGACAGCACCTCGTCACCGGTGGCCAGTGGCGTGGCGATGGCCGCCGAGGCGGCGCTGACCGAGGTGACGCCGGGAACGATCACCGCGTTGAAGCGCCGGGTCAGCCGGGTGTGCATGTGCATGTAGCTGCTGTAGAACAGCGGGTCGCCCTCGGCCAGGAGCGCGACGTCGCGGCCGGCGTCAAGGTGTGCGGCGATCCGTCCGGCGGCCTCGGCGTAGAAATCGGCCATGGCGCCGTCGTAGCCACCCGGGTGGTCGGTGGACCCGGTGGTCACCGGGTAGACGAGGTGCTCCTCGATCTGCCCGGGACGCAGGTACGGCTCGGCGATGCGGCGGGCGATGCTGCGGCCGTGCTTTGCGCTGTGATAGGCCACCACGTCGGCCGCGCCGATGATCCGGGCGGCCTTGACGGTCACCAGTTCCGGATCGCCCGGACCCAGACCGACGCCGAAAAGGGTGCCGCTCGTTCGGGGCTGATGGCTCATTCGGCAGGCCTCATTCGCGTTCGCTCGCGATCGCGTTGACCGCGGCGGCGGCCATCGCGCTGCCACCGCGCCGGCCCCGCACCACCAGGTACTCCATCCCGCGCGGATCGGCGACCAGTTCGTCCTTGGACTGCGCCGAGCCGACGAAACCGACCGGACCGCCGAGCACCGACACCGGCGCGCCGGCGCCCTCGTCGATCAGTTCCAGCAGCCGGAACAACGCCGTGGGGGCGTTGCCGATGGCCAGCACCGCACCCTCCATCCGGTCGGCCCACAGTTGCACCCCGGCCGCCGACCGGGTGGTGTTCAACCGCCGTGCCAGATCCGCCGCCCGTGAATCGGCCACCAGGGAGACCACCTCGTTGCCCGCCGGTAGGCGGGCGGCGGTGATCCCGGCGGCCACCATCGAGGAGTCGCACAGCACCGGCGCGCCGGCGGCCAGGGCCCGGTGGGTGGCCGTGACCACCCCCGGGGTGAACAGGACGTGCTCGGTCAGATCGACCTGACCGCAGGTGTGGATCAGCCGAACCACCACCCGGGCCACGTCCTCGGGGAACCCGTCGAGGTCCGCCTCGGCCCGGATCGTCGCAAACGACTGCCGGTAGATCTCGGCGGCGTCGCGGGTGTAGTCGAGCACGGCCATCACCCTACGTTCGCCCGGTTCGCCGGTAACCGTCGTCTCCCGCCACCATGACCTCCGCACCGGCCGGTCTGCCGCAAGCGCGTTCGCAACCGACGTAGTGGACGGCGGCGAAGTGGACGGCGCCGGGGCCCGCGCCGGATTCCGCCTGCCTGGTCGCCTCGGCGCGCACGTCGGCCCGCGATCGCGCACACCCCGGGCTGCCGACGCAGGAGGTGACGTCCAGCCATCGCGAGGTTTCGTCGAAGACCAGGCCCAGCGGGGCCAGGACCCGCAGCGAGGTGTCGGCCACCCCGGGATCGAGGTCGCACATCAGCAGCGACCGCCACGGCGTGACGACCACCGGGGCTCCGACGGCCGCGACGAATCGGGCCTGCCGAGCGCTCAGAACGCCCAGTGGGACGACCGCGCCCAGCGTCACCCGGCCTCGCGGTGGACCCTCGGCCGGGCCCTCGGCGTCCTGCTCGATCCAACCGACCGGCGGCCTGGCCGGGGGGAACCGGCCACCTGCGGGGGCGACCGGTTCGGTCTGGCCCAACAGCACACCGGGATCGGCGAGTTCGGCCACCCGCCAGGCGTTTCCACGATCGGCGACGAACCGGCGGGCCACCGCGACGAGGGTGGGCACGGACTCGGCGGCATCCAGTCGCACGCCGGTGTCCCGGCCGGCGAGCAGCAGCGCCACCCCGTCGGGCATGACGTGAACGCCGGCGTCGGCGGCCAACCCCGACACGTCGGCGCTGCCGTCGTCCAGGCTGAAAAGGAACCGCCCGGGCAGCCCGGCCAGCGCCGGGTCGGCCTGGATGGCGCGGTCGAGGTCGTGAACCCACGGCCGGACGTCGGCCCGTCCGCCGGCCCGGCCGGACAGCGGCGAGGCCACGATGTTGCGGACCCGTTCGTGGGTCGCCGAGGGCAACAGGCCGATGGCGGCCGCCGCCGCGGCCACCGCCGCGGTGTCGGTGACACCCCGGATCTGGACGTTGCCGCGGCCGGTCAGTTCCAGGGTTCCGGCACCCGACCGCTCGGCGACCTCGGCGAGGGCCTCGAGTTGCCCGGCGGTGATCATCCCGCCCGGCAGGCGCAGCCTGGCCACTGCCCCGTCGGCCGCGTGGTGCACCGCAAGCGCGCCGGGGCAGGCGTCCTGGTCGCGGGTCCGGCTCACCCGACCACGGTACGAGGCGGTCCGTGTCACGATGTAATCGCAGGGTCCGGAGTTAATCGCGGGGACCGGACCCACCGGACGAATTTCAGCGGCCCGCGGAATTGCCGGGGAGGCGCCACGGCCAGGACACGCGCGGAAGGCGCCACCCGCCCCCTCGGGCGGGTGGCGGTCCTGATCGCCCTGCTGTTCACCGCCGTGGTGGCACTGCGGGCACGGATCCCGGATCCCGGCCCGGGCCGGGACGTCGCGCCGCGGGACTCCTACGGCAGCCCGGCCTCGCTGGCCGGGGTCGTCGCCCTGCTCGGTGTCTCGCTCGTGGTGATGGCGTTCGCCGCGTTCAACCGCCGGCCGCCGGCCCCCGGGGCGGCGCCCTTCGAAGTCCGGGACTTCGGCCGCGGCGGGGGCGGCCGGATCAATCGGCGCCTGCTGCTGACCATCGGGCTTGGCGTGGTGGTGTTGTGGCTGGCGGTGTTCGTCGCGGTCGGGCGGTTGCAGATCGAGGCCGAGTTCGCCCCGCAGGCCACGGCGCCCACCACGACGGCGGCTCCGGACGACCCGTCCCGGCCGACGACGCCGCGGCTCCCGGAGCAACCGCCCGGCGACACCTTCCGCCTGCTGGCCGGCGCCACTGTGGTGTTGCTGGCGATGGTGGCGGTGTCCAGCGTCGTGGCCGCGGTGCGCAATCGGTCCAAGCCGCCGCCGGTCGCCCTCGCCGCCGGCCCGCCGCCGACCACGTCGGCGCCGGTCCAACCGCTGGCGGCGGCCGCCGAACGCGGACTGGCGGAGGTCGCCAACCCGTCCCTGGAGCCGAGGCAGGCCATCATCGCCTGCTACGCGGCCATGGAGCAGGCCCTTTCCGAGGCGCCCGGCGCGGCCCCGCAGGTCTCCGACACCCCCACCGAGGTGCTGGCCCGTGCGGTCGGAAGCCGCACCATCAGCACCGGCAGCGCCGCCACACTGGTGGATCTGTTCGCCGAAGCCCGGTTCAGCGGGCACACCATGACCGAGGCGCACCGGGACGACGCCCGGCAGGCGCTGCGGTCGGTGCTGGTGGAACTGCGGGCCGGCGCATGAGGCGGCGCGGATGAGGCGGCGCCCATGACTAGAGTGCTGGCCGGCGGATTCCTGGCGGTGCTGCTGGCTGAGATCGTCGGGTTCATGTTCGGCGGGCGCTGGGCCCTGCCGGTGGCCGGTGTGGCGCTCGGGATGTTCGCCCTGCACCTGACCGGCCGGCTGGCCCGGGGTGCGAACGACGGATCGGCCGCGGAGTCCAACGACGCCTGGGAGTCCCTGCAGCGCTGGAGAGGTCAGACCGAGGAACTCATCCGGTGGGCCGACGGCAGCAGGGCCGAGTGGGATCGTCATCTCCGGCCGAGGTTGGCCCGCGACTTCATGGTGGCCACGCAACAGAAGGCGTCCGACGACTTCGACTCGAGCGGACGATTCGTCTTCGGCGAGGAACTCTGGCAGTGGGTCGATCCGCAGAACGTCGCGCCGGGACGCCGCAACGAACCCGGGCCCGGTCGCGACGCGCTCGATCAGATTCTTCGACGACTGGAGAAGGCATGACGCCGCCGGCCACCGAGACCACCGCGCTCTGCGACACCGTTCTCGACGAAGTCGAACGGGCGGTGGTCGGGAAACGCGGGGCGCTGACCCTGATCCTCACCACCGTGCTGGCCGGTGGCCACGTCCTCATCGAAGACCTCCCCGGCATGGGCAAGACCCTGATCGCGCGGTCATTCGCCGCCGCCCTGGGTCTGCGTTTCACCCGCGTGCAGTTCACCCCCGACCTGCTGCCGGCCGACCTCCTCGGCGCCACCATCTACGACATGCGCACCGCGCAGTTCGACTTCCGGCGCGGCCCGATCTTCACCAACATGCTGATGGCCGACGAGATCAACCGCACGCCACCGAAGACGCAGGCCGCGCTGCTGGAGGCCATGGCCGAGGGCCAGGTCAGTATCGACGGTGAAACTCACCGGCTGCCAACGCCTTTCATCGTCATCGCCACCGACAACCCGATCGAGTTCGAAGGCACCTACCCGCTGCCGGAGGCTCAACTGGACCGGTTCGCGGTCAAGGTGGCGCTGAAGTACCTCTCCGAGCGGGAGGAGGCTGCGATGCTGCGGCGCAGGCTGGATCGCGGGACGGCGGAGGCCACGATCAACGAGGTCGTCGACGCCGACCAACTGCTGGCCATGCAGGATGCCGTCGAGGGGGTCACCGTCCACGACGATGTCCTGAACTACGTCGTCTCGATCGCCGCGGCGACCCGCAGCAACCCCCAGGTGGTGGTCGGCGCCAGCCCGCGGGCCGAACTCGACCTGGTGCAGCTGTCCCGGGCGCGGGCCCTGCTCAACGGGCGCGATTACGTGCTGCCCGAGGACGTCAAGGCCCTCGCGGTGCCGGCGTTCGGGCATCGGATCACCCTGCGCCCGGAGATGTGGGTGCGCAGTGTGCACGGCTCCGATGTGGTCGAGCAGCTACTCAAACGGCTGCCGGCGCCCCGGGCATCCGAGCGAACCGGCAGTCCCTGATCGCGCCATGAACGCCACTGATATCCAACTGCGTTCGCGCACAACGGAGTTGGCTCGCATGCTGTTGATCTGCGCAACGGCCGGGCTGGCCGCCGCACTGATATCGGGCCGCTGGCAGCTGGTCGCCTTCGCGGCACCGCTGTTGGGGGTGCTGTGCTCGGCCGGCTGGCAGCGACCGGTGGCCCGGATTTCGGTGCGGGCCGGCCCCACGACGCTGCGATGCTTCGAGGGGGAGCGCGAGCAGGTCGAGGTGGAGCTCGATGCCCCGGTGGACGGCGGGTCGGCCGCGTTGTCGGTCACCGCTCCGGAGGGGATGCACACCGAACTGCTGGACTCCGGTGACCCGCTCAGCCGCACCGTCGCGGTGTCCGCCGAGCGTTGGGGACGCTATCCGTTGCACGCCCGCGTGGACGTCGTCGCCCCCGGCGGTCTGCTGGCGGCATCCGGATCGGCCCGGATCGGCGAGGCCTTCGTCTTCCCGCTGGTCCCGCCGCCGTCGACGGCGATGCCGCGCTCCGAGATGCCGGACCGGATCGGCACCCATCTGACCCGCCACGTGGGCCCCGGGGTGGAATACGCCGACATCCGGGCCTACGTGCCCGGCGATCAGTTGCGCACCGTCAACTGGCCGGTCAGCGCGCGCCGGGGCACGCTGCACGTCACTCGGCGGCTGACGGACCGGTCGGTGGACGTCGTGGTGCTGGTCGACATGAGCCTGCAGCCGCCCGGCCCGGCCACCGCCGCGACCCAGCGCGCCGCCGAGGGCGCTCTGCAGGTGGTGCAGTCGGCCCTGCGCAGCGGTGACCGGGCCGGTGTGATCGGACTGGGTGGCCGGCGGCCGCGCTGGCTCGGCCCCGACATCGGCCAGCGGCAGTTCTACCGGGTGCTCGACGCGGTGCTCGGGGCCGGCGGCGACTATCACCACACCCCGGGGACGCTGGCGCCGCGGGCGGCGGTACCTCCGGGTGCCGTGGTCATCGGATTCTCCACCCTGCTCGACGCCGACTTCGGCCTGGCGATGACGGACCTGTCCCGGCGCGGCCACGTCGTGGTCGTGGTCGACGTTCTCGAGGGGTGCCCGCTGGGCGACGACGAAGAAGCGATCCTCACCCGGATGTGGGCCCTGCAGCGGGCGGCGATGTACCGCGATATGCGGGTGGTGGGCGTCGAGGTGGTGTCCTGGCCCGCCGACCTCGACCTCGACGTGGCGATGGGACTGCTGCCGAAGGCCCGAATCGGAACACGGCGGCGGCGCCGGTGAACCACCGCCCGGCCGCACTGCTGTCCTCCGGAGCCTTCGGGGTGCTCATGGTGGCCGCCGCCGCCCGGCCCGCCGGCGCGTGGGGCGCGGCAGTCCTGGCACTGGCCGTCGGGGCTCTGGTGGCGGGTCTGTTCGTCCGGCCCGCCGCGGTGGTCGCGGTGCTGTCGACCGTCGCCGGAATGGCACTGGGGGATCCGGTGCCGCTGCTGGCCGCGGTTTCCGGACTCTCGGCGGCGGCCTATCTGATCAGCCGCTACGCCGGGGAAGCGGTGACGCTCACGGTTCCCACGGCGCTCGGGATGGTGGGGTTCACCGTGGCCGGGGCCGCTGCCGGCGCGGTGTCGCTCGACATGGCCTGGGCCCCACTGGTGGCGCCGGCGATCATGGCCGGACTCCTGGTTCTGGTGGTGCTGCCGTTGTTGAACGAGGCATTCGGCGGCCCCGCCGCAGACCACGAACAACCCGGTTAGGTACGAATAACCCGTGCCCACCGTGCTGCTGCTGTCCACCTCCGACACCGATCTGATCACCGCGCGAGCCTGCGGCGCCGATTTCCGGTGGGCCAACCCGTCCCGACTGGGGGAACGCGAACTCGCCGAACTGCTTGACGGCGCCGACGCGGTGGTGGTCCGCCTGCTCGGCGGGTACCGGGCCTGGCCGGACGGCATCGACGGCCTGGTCGCAAGTGGGGTCCCGGTGGTCGTGGTCAGCGGCGAGCAGGCGCCCGACGCCGATCTGATGCAGCGCTCGACGGTCCCGGCCGGCATCGCCGTGCAGGCGCACACCTATCTCGCCCAGGGCGGCGCGGGGAACCTGCGCCAACTGCACGCCTTTCTGTGCGACACCCTGCTGATGACCGGATTCGGGTTCGCCCCGCCGGCGGCCACCCCGACGTGGGGAGTGCCGGACCGGCGCTGCGACGGGTGCGATGGTTGCCCGGACGATTCGATCGGGCAGCGCCCGACGATCGCGATCCTGTACTACCGGGCCCAGGAACTCGCCGGCAACACCGCCTACATCCAGGCACTGTGCTCGGCGGTCAAGCGGGCCGGCGGACGTCCGCTGCCGGTGTACTGCACCTCGCTGCGCAACCCGCCCGAGGATCTCCTCGAACTCCTCGGCGGCGTCGACGCCATGGTCGTCACCGTGCTCGCCGCCGGTGGCGCCACCCCGGCCGCAGCGGGGGCCGGTGGAGACGACGGCAGCTGGGACGTCAAACACCTTGCCGCCCTGGACATCCCGATCCTCCAGGGCCTTTGTCTGACGAGCTCGCGGGCTCGTTGGTCGGCCAATGACGACGGCTTGAGTCCACTGGACGTCGCCACCCAGGTGGCCGTGCCCGAGTTCGACGGACGCATCATCACCGTCCCGTTCTCCTTCAAGGAGATCGACTCCGACGGCCTGATCTCCTACGTACCCGACCCGGAGCGCTGCTCCAGGGTGGCCGGCCTGGCGGTCAACCACGCCCGGCTGCGCAGGGTCCCGCCCGCGCGGAAGCGGGTGGCACTGCTGTTCTCGGCCTACCCGACGAAGCACGCCCGGATCGGCAACGCCGTCGGACTGGACACCCCGGCCAGCGCCGTCGCGCTCCTCAGAGCGCTGCGGGATGCGGGCTACGACATCGGCGAGGTGCCCGGAGTCGAGGCGTCGGATGGCGACGCCCTCATGCACGCGCTGATCGAACGCGGCGGCCAGGACCCGGATTGGCTGACCGACGGCCGGTTGGCCGGGAACCCGATCCGTGTCCCGGCGGCCCGCTACCGGGAGTGGTTCGCCACCCTGCCCACCGACCTGTCGGAGGCGATGGTGACCCGATGGGGCCCGCCGCCGGGGGAGCTGTTCGTCGACCGGAGTAGGGATCCGGACGGCGAGATCGTCATCGCCGCAATGCAATCGGGCAACGTGGTGATCGTGGTGCAGCCGCCCCGCGGGTTCGGGGAGAACCCGGTGGCCATCTACCACGACCCCGACCTGCCGCCCAGTCACCACTACCTGGCGACCTATCTGTGGCTGCGCCACGAGTTCGGCGCGCACGCCGCCATCCACCTGGGCAAGCACGGCAACCTCGAATGGCTGCCCGGCAAGACACTCGGCATGTCGGCGGACTGCGCCCCGGATGCCGCTCTCGGTGATCTGCCGCTGATCTACCCGTTCCTGGTCAACGATCCCGGCGAGGGCACCCAGGCCAAACGCCGCGCGCACGCCGTCCTGGTCGACCACCTGATCCCGCCGATGGCACGGGCCGAGAGCTACGGCGACATCGCCCGACTTGAACAGCTCCTCGACGAGCACGCCAACCTCGCCACCCTGGACCCGGCCAAGCTGCCCGCCGTGCGCCAGCAGATCTGGACCCTGATGCGGGCCGCCAAGATGGACCACGACCTGGGTCTGGCCGAACGCCCCGAGGATGATCGTTTCGACGACATGCTGATGGGTGTCGACGGCTGGCTGTGCGAGATCAAGGACGTGCAGATCCGCGACGGCCTGCACATCCTGGGCGCGAACCCGACGGGCGAATCCGAACTGGACCTGGTGTTGGCGATCCTGCGGGCCCGCCAGCTCTTCGCCGGCGAACAACACCTTCCCGGACTGCGGCAGGCCCTCGGACTGGCCGAGGACGGCGGCGACGACCGTACCGAGGTGGATGAGGCCGAGCGGCGGGCCCGCGCCCTGCTGGCGGCGTTACAGGCGACCGGGTGGGACGCCGGCCGGGTCGACGACCTGACCGATGAACCGGGGATCGCGGCGATCCTCCGGTTCGCGGCCCGGGAGGTGGTGCCCCGACTGGCCGGCACCGCGGGAGAGATCGATCAGGTGCTCGCGGCACTCGACGGTCGCTACATCGCCGCCGGGCCCAGCGGTTCCCCGCTGCGCGGGCTGGTCAACGTGCTGCCCACCGGGCGCAACTTCTACTCCGTCGACCCCAAGGCCATGCCGTCGCGGCTGGCGTGGGACACCGGCGTCGCGATGGCCGACTCGCTGCTGGCGCGCTACCGCGCCGACTACGGCGAATGGCCGCGGTCGGTCGGGCTGTCCGCGTGGGGCACCTCGGCGATGCGGACGTCCGGGGATGACATCGCCGAAATCCTCGCGCTGCTCGGCGTGCGGCCGGTGTGGGACGACGCCTCCCGCAGAGTCATCGACCTCGCGGTGATCCCACTGGGCGAACTCGGCCGCCCGCGCATCGACGTCACCGTGCGGATCTCGGGGTTCTTCCGGGACGCCTTCCCGCACGTGGTGACGATGCTCGACGACGCGGTCCGCCTGGTGGCCGCACTCGACGAGCCCGCGGACCAGAACTACGTCCGGGCACACGTTCAGGCCGACCTGGCCGAGCACGGCGACGAGCGCCGCAGCACCACAAGGATTTTCGGATCGAAGCCGGGAACCTACGGAGCCGGCCTGCTGCAGTTGATCGACAGCCGGAACTGGCGTGACGACGCCGACATGGCCGAGGTGTACACCGCCTGGGGTGGTTTCGCGTACGGCCGGGGCCTGGACGGCCGGCCGGCCGCCGAAGACATGCGCCACCAGTACCGGCGGATCGTGCTCGCCGCCAAGAACACCGACTGCCGCGAACACGACATAGCCGACTCCGACGACTACTTCCAGTACCACGGCGGAATGGTGGCGACGGTCAGGGCGCTCACCGGGCAGGCGCCGGCGGCCTACATCGGCGACAACACCCGCCCAGACGCGGTGCGCACCCGAACCCTCGCCGAGGAAACCACCCGGGTGTTCCGGTCCCGGGTGGTCAACCCGCGGTGGATGGCCGCCATGCGGCGGCACGGCTACAAAGGGGCCTTCGAGATGGCCGCCACCGTGGACTACCTGTTCGGCTACGACGCCACCGCGGGGGTGATGGCGGACTGGATGTACGAGGAACTCACCGCTCAGTACGTGCTGGAACCGGAGAACCGCAAGTTTCTGGGCGAATCCAATCCCTGGGCGCTGCACGGAATGGCCGAACGCCTGCTGGAGGCGGCCGGCCGCGGGATGTGGGGGAGCCCGGTGCCGGCCACCCTCGACGGACTGCGGCAGGTGCTGCTGGAAACCGAGGGCGACCTCGAGGCGCGCTAGGGTGGCGGTCATGGCAGCCACTTTCGACGATGTCTCCAAAGCCCGCTACGTACTGCTGACCACGTTCACCAAGGACGGCCGGCCCAAGCCGACGCCGATCTGGATCGCCCGCGACGGTGACCGCGCGCTGGTGATCACCGAGAAGGAATCCTGGAAGGTCAAGCGGATCCGGAACACCCCGCGGGTGACCCTCGCCGTCTGCGATATGCGGGGCAAGCCCACGGGCGAGACGGTGGAGGCCGTCGCGGCGGTTCTGGACGACTCGCAGACCGATCAGGTCTATCGCGCGATCAGCAAGCGCTACGGGATCATCGGCCGGGTGTTCACGCTGTTCTCCAAGTTGCGCGGGAGTGCCGGCCGGATCGTCGGCCTGGAGATCCGGGCCGCCTGAAGCCGGTGTTACCCAACTGTGAGCAGCATGGCGGAACGCCCGCACCGCGCGAGCCGTTGAACAGAACATGGTGATGCGACCGCTCGTGCGCTACGGGGCTCTCTACGCCCTGGTGGAACTGACCGCGTTTGCCCTGTTGATCTGGGGATTCGGTCTGGGTTGGGCGCTGGTCGTCGTGGCCGCCACCTTCATGGTCGGGGTGCTGCTGGCCGCTTCCGGGCTCAAGGGACAGGTGGGCGCCATGCGGCGGGCCCGCCGGGACCCGCACGGCGCCGTCGCCGACACCGCACTGGTGGGGGTGGGTTCCTTCCTGGTCTTCCTGCCCGGCGTCGTCAGCACCGCGGCCGGCGTCCTCATGCTGGCACCCCCCACCCGTTCGGCGATGCGGCCGATCGCGGCGACCCTGGTCAGCCGCGGTGTGATGCGCGGCATGCGATCGGTCAACCCCGACCGGTTCACCGGCACCCGGCCATCGCGCCGCGACTACATCGACGGCGAAGTGCTCGGCGAGGTCGCAGTCGACCGGTTGCCCGCCCGCCGCTGAGCGGGCAACCGGCACACTGTCTGTTGTGATCTCTTGTGATCGTTCAACGGGCGAGCGCTCATCGGTGACCACGCTTCTGCTCAACGGGCGGGTGCACAGCCCGTCGCACCCGGACGCCACCGCCATGGCGGTCCGCGACGGCGTGGTCGCCTGGCTCGGCGGCGACGCGGTGGGGGCGGCGCAGTTCCCGGGCGCCGAGATCGTCGATCTTGCAGGGGGTTTCGTGGCCCCGGCCTTCGTCGACAGCCACGTGCATCTGACCGCCACCGGACTGCGGATCACCGGGTTGGACCTGTCCTCCGCCGACGGGCCCGATGATCTCCTGCGGCTGACCGCCGACCACGTCGCCGCCCACCCCGGCCAGCCGGTCTGGGGCCACGGCTGGGAGGACACCCACTGGCCGCGAACACCCACCACCGCTGATCTCGACGCGGTCGTCGGCGCGGTGCCCGCATACCTGGCGCGGGTGGATGTGCACTCCGCTCTGGCGTCAACGGCGTTGCGGCACAGGGTCTCCGGGCTTGCTGTGACCGACGGCTTCGATCCGCACCGGGCGCTTTCGGGACAGGCTCACCACCTGGTCCGGGCCGAAGCCCGTCGGCTGCTGACCTGGCAACAGCGCGACACCGCCCGCCGGGCGGCGCTGGACGCCGCCGCCGCCGCCGGGATCGTGGCGGTGCACGAATGCGCCGGCCCGGACATCGGGGGCGCCGAGGACTGGCAGGAACTCTGCGCCCTGGACCACGACGTCGAAGTCGTCGGCTACTGGGGTGAGGCGGTGTCCAGCGCCGCCCAGGCCCGGGCGCTGATCGAGGCGACCGGCGCCCGCGGACTGGCCGGGGACCTGTTCGTCGACGGCGCGCTGGGGTCCCGGACCGCCTGGCTGCACGAGCCCTACGCCGACGCCGCGCCGGATGACCCCGACTGCACCGGCACCCGGCATCTGGACCCCGGCGTCGTCGCCGAGCACCTGATCGCCTGCACCCAGGCCGGGATCACCGCCGGGTTCCACGTCATCGGTGATGCCGCCGTCGGCGCCGTGGTCGACGCACTCGGAGAGGTCGTCGACCGGTTCGGCGCCCCGGCGGTCGCCGGCTGCGGACACCGCCTGGAGCACGTCGAGATGGTGTCGGCCGAGCAGGCCGCCAAGCTCGGTGAGTGGGGGATCGCCGTCAGCATGCAGCCGGGTTTCGACGCCCGCTGGGGCGGCGTGGACGGTATGTATGCCCGTCGTCTCGGGCCCGGCCGCGCCGCGGGACTCAACCCGTTCGCGCTGTTGGCGTCGGCAGGTGTGCCGCTGGCCTTCGGCTCGGATTCCCCCGTCACCGGCATGGATCCGTGGTCGTGGGTGCGGGCGGCCAGCCACCACCGCACACCGGGCAGTGCCATCTCGGTGCGCGCGGCGTTCACCGCGGCCACCCGCGGCGCCTGGCGCGCGGCCGGGGTCCGCGACGGCGTCACCGGCACCCTGGTCCCCGGCGCCCCCGCCTCCTACGCGGTCTGGGAGACCGGTGAACTCGACATCGGCGTCCCGGCCGACACCGTGCAACGCTGGTCCACCGACCCGCGGTCACGGGTCCCCGCGCTGCCGCGGCTGGACCCGTCCGCCCCGTTGCCGCGCTGCCGCCAGACCGTGCACCGGGGGGTCGTGCTTCATGGCTGAGAGCGCCCCGGGTTTCACCCGGCCGACCCGTCTTTCGGTCAGCGTGTTGGCCGGACTGCTGCTGTGCGTCAGTTTCCCGCCGGCCGGCTGGTGGTGGGCGGCGGTGCTCGCTCTGGCCCTGCTCACCTGGGTTCTGGCGGCCCCACAGACCACGCTGGCCGGCGGGTTCGGGTACGGCTTCCTGTTCGGGCTGGCTTTCTACCTCCCGCTGTTGCCCTGGATCGGCGGGTTGGTCGGGGCCGTGCCGTGGGTGGTGCTGGCCGCGTTCGAGGCGCTGTTCCCGGCGGTGTTCGGCATGTTCGCCGTCCTGGTGGCCAGGCTGCCGGGGTGGCCGCTGTGGCTGGCCTGCCTCTGGTCGATGCAGGAGTGGCTGAAATCGAGTGTGCCCTTCGGTGGATTCCCCTGGGGTGTAATGGCTTTCGGTCAGACCAACGGGCCGTTCCTGCCGCTGGCGCAGTGGGCCGGGGCGCCGTTGGTCTCCTTCGCGGTCGCGCTCTCGGCCACCTCGCTGTGCGCGCTGGTCGTCGCGTTCGCCCCGAGGTTGAGCGGACGGCGCGCCCACTCCGGTCGGCACGTCGGTGCGGTGGTGGTTGCGGGTGTGTGCGTCTGTACGGTGCTGCTGGCCACCGCGCTTGCCGGACCGGGGGTGCGCCGCGCGGCCCGGTCCGCCGACGACGAGCCGACGATCGCGATCGCCGCCGTGCAGGGCAACGTGCCGCGGCTCGGTCTGGACTTCAACAGCCAGCGCCGTGCGGTGCTCGACAACCACGTCAAACAGACCCTGCTGCTGGCCGAGGACGTCAAGTCCGGCCGTGCCCCGCGGCCGCGGTTCGTGATCTGGCCGGAGAACTCCTCCGACATCGACCCGCTGGCCAATACCGACGCCGCCAAGCAGATAGACGCCGCAGCCCGGGCGATCGGCGCCCCGATCCTCGTCGGCGCCGTCGTCGACCGGCCCGAGTCGACGCCGGAGAACCCGGCCGCGTCCAACACGGTCATCCTGTGGGACCCCGCCGGGGGCCCGGGGGAGCGCCACGACAAGCAGATCGTCCAGCCGTTCGGGGAGTACCTGCCGTGGCGGTCGTTCTTCCGGCACCTGTCGTCCTACGCCGACCGGGCCGGGTACTTCGTCCCCGGCAGCGGCAGCGGGGTGCTGCATCCGGCCGGGGTGCCGGTCGGTGTCGCGACGTGTTGGGAGGTCATCTTCGACCGCGCGCTTCGGCAGTCGGTGCGCAACGGCGCGCAGGTGTTGGCGGTGCCCACCAACAACGCCACCTTCGACCAGGCGATGAGTGAACAGCAACTGGCCTTCGCCAGGCTCCGGGCCGTCGAACACGGCCGCTACGTACTCGTCGCGGGAACCACCGGAATCAGCGCCGCCTTCGCACCGGACGGCCGCGAGCTGGGACGTACCGCCTTCTTCACCCCTGCCTACCTCGACGTCGCGGTGCGGTTGCGGACGGCCCAGACCCCGGCCACCCGATTCACCGTCGCGGTCCAGTGGCTGCTCGTGGCGGCCGCCGTCGCCGCGATCGGCGCCGCGATATTGCACAATGGTGGCGGCCTCGTGCGGCCGCTGCGCAGCCGGCGCAGTAATTCAGGCAAAGGAGTCGCATGAGCAACCCCGCAAGCAAGCCCCGGAAAGCCTCCCCGAAGTCGCCCGAGGCCGCCGCCGGACTGCCCAGCAGTCGCACCCTGGTCATCATCCCGACGTACAACGAGTGGGAGAACCTGCCGTTGATCTTGGGGCGGGTCCGTAAGTCGCGCCCCGAGGCGCACGTGCTGGTCGTCGATGACGGCAGCCCGGACGGCACCGGCCGGCTCGCCGACGAGATGGCGGCGGCCGATGCCGAGCACGTCCACGTGATGCACCGCACCACCAAGGACGGTCTGGGTGCGGCTTACCTGGCCGCTTTCGCCTGGGGGTTGGAGCGGGGTTACAGCGTGCTGGTGGAGATGGACGCCGACGGCAGCCACGCTCCCGAGCAGCTTTACCGTCTGCTGGACGCCATCGACGGCGGCGCCGACGTCGCGATCGGATCGCGCTACGTCGACGGGGGGACCGTGCGCAACTGGCCCCGTCGGCGGCTGGTGCTGTCGAAGTCGGCCAACACCTACGCCCGGGTTCTGCTGGGGGTGGAGATCCACGACATCACGGCGGGCTACCGGGCCTACCGGCGCGAGGTGCTGGAGAAGCTGGAACTGGCCACCGTCGAGTCCAGGGGCTACTGCTTCCAGGTGGACCTCACCTGGCGCTCTATCAACAACGGCTTCACCGTCGTCGAGGTGCCCATCACCTTCACCGAACGCGAGCTCGGCGTCTCGAAGATGAGTGGTTCCAACATCCGCGAGGCGATGGTCAAAGTCGCCCAGTGGGGTATCGGCGGCCGGGCCAGGCGCCGGCGCGTCGCGCGCCGGGGCGCTTAGCCGCGGCGCTTGGTCTTGATCAGGTCGAGCCGCTCTTTGAGCAACTCCTCGAGTTCCTCCACGGAGCGGCGTTCCAGGAGCATGTCCCAGTGCGTCCGGGGCGGCTTGACCTTCTTGGGCTCCGGAAGCTCACCCTCGATGAGGGTGCCCTCCAGGCCGTTGCGGCACAGCCAGGTACCCGGAATCTCGGCGTCGTCTGCGAACGGCACCTCGAACTCCTCGCCGTTCTCGGTGCGGTAGCGGGCGAGTTGCCGCGGCGCCAGGTCGTGGTTGCGGTCGGTCTCGTAGCTCACGGCGCCGAGCCGGC
>NZ_JBBATF010000014.1:0-10528 GCF_040398885.1 Mycobacterium sp.
TGGCCGGCAAGGTCGGCATCGTCACCGGCGCGGCCCGCGGCATCGGCGCCACCATCTCCGAGGTGCTCGCCCGCGACGGCGCCCGGGTGGTCGCCGTCGACGTCGAGGGTTGCGCACCGGCCCTCGAACGGACCGCGTCCCGGGTCGGTGGCACCGCCCTGGCGCTGGACGTCACCGCCGAGGACGCCGTCGATCGGATCACCGCCCATCTCAGGGAACACCACGGGGGCCGGGCGGACATCCTGGTGAACAATGCGGGGATCACCCGCGACAAGCTGCTGGCCAATATGGACGAGGACCGCTGGGATTCGGTCATCGCGGTGAATCTGGTTGCGCCACTGCGGCTTACTGAAGGGCTGACGGGCAACGGCAGCATCGGCGAGGGCGGCCGGATCATCGGGCTGTCGTCGATGGCCGGCATCGCCGGCAACCGGGGCCAGACCAACTACGCCGCCACCAAGGCCGGGATGATCGGCATCACCGAAGCGCTGGCGCCCGGCCTGGCGGGCAGGGGGATCACCATCAACGCGGTCGCCCCGGGATTCATCGAGACCTCGATGACGGCGGCGATTCCGTTGGCCACCCGTGAGGTGGGCCGTCGGCTCAACTCGCTCCACCAGGGCGGGGAGCCGGTGGACGTCGCCGAGGCCATCGCCTACTTCGCGAGCCCGGCGTCCAACGCCGTCACCGCCAACACCATCCGGGTGTGCGGCCAGGCACTGCTGGGGGCGTGATGTCGGATCGGACTTCCGGGTTGCTCGGCCTGGCCCGCGCCGCGGTGGGCGCGCTGCCGGTGATCCCCCGCGGCGACAAACCGCCCGAACGGGTGGTGCGGGCCGGCGAACTGGCGATCGACCGCGCGAACGTCGCCCGCTACGCCGCGACCACCGGCCTGCGCTACGGCGCACATGTGCCGATCACCTATCCGTTCGTGCTGACCTTCCCGTCGGTCATGTCGCTGCTGACCGGCTTCGACTTCCCGTTCCCGGCGATCGGCGCCGTCCACGTGGAGAACCGCATCACCTCCCGCCGGCCCATCGCGGTGACCGACACCGTGGGGATCACGGTGCGCGCCGGGAATCTGCGCGAGCACCGCAAGGGCCTGCTCGTCGACTTCGTCAGCGAGGTGGCGGTCGGCAACGACCCGGCCTGGCACCAGGTCTCCACCTTCCTGCACCGGCAACGCACCAGCCTGTCCGGCGAACCCCGACCGGAGCCTGTGCCGGCGCGAAAACTGCCCTCCCCCAACGGGATTCTCCGGATCACCCCCGGCCGGATCCGCCGCTATGCCGCGATCAGCGGTGACCGCAACCCGATCCACACCAGTTCCGTCGGCGCGAGACTGTTCGGTTTCCCCGGCGCCATCGCTCACGGGATGTTCAGCGCGGCGGCCGTGTTGGCCAATATCGAAGGCCGGTTGCCCGATGCCGTCCGGTACTCGGTGAAGTTCGGCAAGCCGGTGGTGCTGCCGGCCGACGCGGGACTCTACCTCGACCGGGTTTCCGGCGGCTGGGACATCGCGCTCCGCAACATGGCCGACGGCCACCCGCACCTGACCGCCGCGGTTCGCGCGCTCTAGGACTCGGCGGCCCGGGCCGAATCCCTCTCCGTAGGCGTGCCCTTCAGACCCCGCCAGAACAGATTGATCAGCAGTTCGGCCGCCTCGTCGACGTCGGCGTCGCCCGCACTGACCCGCGTTCCGACCGCTTCCCCGGCACCCACCAGGGCCACCGCCATCAAGTGAAAGTCGCTGCCCGGCTCAGGATTTCGGGTCCCGGCCTCCAGCAGGCGGGCCACCAGGGCGATGATCCTCTCCCGGCCCTCCCGGACGGTGTGGGCGAAGGCCTGCGAACTGGTGGCCTGGGTGTAGAGCACGATCCAGGACGCCCGGTTGGCGTCGATGTAGGTCAGCACCGACAGGATGGTGCGGCGCAACAACTCCCGCGGCGACTGCTTGAGATCGACATCGGCGCCCACGGCGTCGATGAAGCGGCCCAACTCACGACTCAGGCAGGCGCCGAACAGTTCCTCCTTGGACCCGTGATACAGGTACAGCATCGGCTTGGAGATCCGCGCCTCCGCCGCGATGGCGTCCATCGACGTCTCGTGGTAGCCGTTGACCGAGAACATCTGCACGGCGGCGTCCAGCATCTGCTGCTCGCGCACCGCACGCGGCAACCGCTTGGTGCCACCGGCCGCCATGGCCGCCTAGCCGCCGCCGCAGCGCGCGCTGGGACCCTTGGCCATCCGCAGGATCGAGCCCTCCACGCCCGCCATCGCCAACTCGCCGCCGTTGACCGCCGACTCAAGCCGGTCCAGCACGGCCGGCACCTCGTCGGTGGTGATCCACAGCGCCACGTCGACGCCGGCCTGCAGCGTGCGCAGCACCGCCTCGGCGACGCCGTAGCGCGAGGAGATCGCCGCCATGCTGGACAGGTCGTCGCTGAAGACGGGGCCGTTGAAGCCCGGGCCGCCGTAACCGCCGCTGCGCAACAGGTTCACCGCGGCCGCGCTCAGGCTGGCGGGGGTGTCACCGGTGAGGCCCGGCACCTGCAGATGCCCCATCATCACGCCCACCGGCCCCTGCGCGGTCAGCGTGCGGTAGGGCACCAGGTCACTGTCCATCAGTTGTGCCAGCGGCGGGGTCGTCACAACGCCGGCGGTGTGCGAATCGCCCGACCCGTGGCCGTGGCCGGGGAAGTGCTTGAGCACCGGCAGCACCCCGGCATCGCGCAGGCCGCGGGCGAACGCCCCGGCGTAGCTGGTGACGACGGCCGGGTCGTCGGAGAACGACCGGTCGCCGATCACGGTGTCGGCCCCCTGGTCGGACACGTCCACGACCGGGGCGAAGTCGACGGTGATGCCCATGCCGCGCATCTGCCGGCCGCGGCTCAGCGCGATCCCGTAGACCTCGTCGGGGGTCTTGGTCGCGGCCAGCGTGCGGGCCGGGGGGATGGCCCCGATGATCGACGACAGCCGCGACACCCTGCCGCCCTCCTCGTCGACGCTGACGGCCAGCGGCAGCGGGCCCAGGTTCGAGATGTCCCCGATGGTTCCGTCGGACAGCATCGACAGGTCGGTCCAGCTGCCGATCATGATGCCGCCGACGTGGTGGGTGCCCACCACGGCCCGGGCATCGGAGCCGTTGCGGACACCGACCATCAGGGTCTGCGCCAGCTTGTCCCGGGTGGACATGGCGGCGAGCAACGCCGACCCGGTCCCGCAGGCCGGCGGCGCCGGGGCGGCGGGCGGATTCAGCGGGGCGGACAGCGGCGTGACGCCGGCCGACTCCACCTGGCTGGACGCGGACCCCGACGGGGCTTCGGCTCGCTGCGTCGGCGTCGAGCAAGCCGCCAGGAACATCGGCACGGCCGCGCAAGCCGCCAGGGCGCGAAGAGAGAGCGGGCTGGTAACCATCCGCACATGCTGTCATGACCACGGGCCCCAGCCCAACCGAAGCCCAACCGAGGCCGTCGCCGCGAGCGGCGCCGTGCTAGGTTTGTCCAGCTAGACCACCGTTGGACAGCCGGCCACACGACGAGGAGTAACGCCCATGACCCGCTTTGTGGTGCCCGCCGCCGCCAGCATCGTGGTCGGTCTGCTACTCGGTGCCGCCTCGGTCTTCGGCGCCACACTGATGATCCAGCAGGACACCAAGCCGGCCCTGCAGCCCGGCGACCCGGCTTCGTCGGTGCTCAACCGCGTCGAGTACGGCAACCGCGGCTAGCCTGAGCGCCATCGCCGCCGCGCGGCCTGCCGTCGCGGAGAAGTCTGACGCGGTGAGCGTCCAGCCGTTGCACCGACGCTGGTTGTCCGCCGTCTTCGCGGCCGCACTGCTGCTGTGCTTCCTGCAGGCCCCCGGACTCATCTCCCCGGACACCAAACTCGACCTGACGGCCAATCCCGGGCGATTCCTGTCCCGAGCGGTCAACCTGTGGAACAGCGAACTGCCGTTCGGCCAGGCGCAGAACCAGGCCTACGGATACCTGTTCCCGCACGGCGCATTCTTTCTCCTCGGCGACACCGTCGGCCTGCCCGGTTGGGTGATCCAGCGGCTGTGGTGGGCGTTGCTGCTCACGGCGGGATTCTGGGGGCTGCTGCGGGTCGCCGAAACACTCGGGATCGGCACCCGGACCTCCCGGCTGGTGGCGGCGGGCGCCTTCGCGCTCTCCCCGCGCGTGCTGACCACTCTCGGGTCGATCTCCTCGGAGACGCTGCCGATGATGCTGGCGCCGTGGGTGCTGCTGCCGGTGATCCGTGCCCTCGGACCGGGCGGCGACCCCCGCACGCCGCTGCGGGCGTGGGCCGGCCGGGCAGGTGTCGCACTGGCCCTGATGGGTGCGGTCAACGCGGTGGCCAGCCTGGCCGCCTGCCTGCCCGCGGTGATCTGGTGGGCCTGCCACCGGCCCAACCGCCGGTGGTGGCGTTTCACCGCCTGGTGGGCGCTGGCGTCGGCGCTCGCTGTGGCCTGGTGGGCGACGGCCCTGGTGCTGCTGGGCCGGATCAGCCCGCCCTTCCTGGACTTCATCGAGTCCTCCGGGGTGACCACCCAGTGGACCTCACTGACCGAGACGTTGCGGGGAACGTCGGCCTGGACGCCGTTCGTCGCGCCCACCGCCACCGCCGCGTCATCACTGGTGACCCAGTCGGTGATGGTGCTGGCCACCACATTGGTCGCCGCCGGCGGGTTGGCCGGGCTGACCCTGCGGTCGATGCCGGCCCGCGGGCGTCTGATCACCATGCTGCTGATCGGTCTGGTGCTGCTGACGGCCGGATATTCGGGCGGACTGGGGTCCCCGGTCGCCGGAGTGGTGCAGCATTTCCTCGATGCGGCCGGGGCGCCGCTTCGCAACGTGCACAAGCTGGAACCGGCCATCCGGATCCCGATCGCCCTCGGTGTGGCACACCTGCTGGGCCGGATCCCGTTGCCGGGCAGCGCCGCCCGGCCGGTGTGGATCCGGGCCTTCGCCCACCCGGAGAACGACCGGCGGATGGCGGCCGGCATCGTCGTCCTGACCGCACTGTTCGTCGCCACCTCGTTGGCCTGGACCGGCCGGCTGACCCCACCCGGCGCGTTCCGGGCCATCCCGGACTACTGGCACCAGGCGGCGGACTGGCTCACCGAGAACAACGCGACGGGCCCGACGCCCGGCCGCGTGCTGGTGGCGCCCGGGGCCCCCTTCGCCACCCAGGTGTGGGGTAACAGCCGTGACGAGCCGCTTCAGGTTCTAGGCGAATCCCCCTGGGGCGTAAGGGATTCCATCCCGCTTACCCCTCCGCAGACCATCCGGGCGCTGGACTCGGTGCAGCGGCTGTTCGCGGCCGGCCGGCCGTCGGCGGGGCTGGCGGACACCCTGGCGCGCCAGGGCATCTCCTACGTCGTGTTGCGTAACGACCTCGACCCGGAGACCTCCCGGTCGGCACGGCCGTTGCTGGTGCACCGGGCGGTCGAGGGCTCACCGGGACTGGTCAAGGTCGCCGAGTTCGGCGAGCAGGTGGGGGCCGGCGTGGTCGACGGGTTCATCAGTGACAGCGGTCTGCGGCCACGCTTCCCGGCGATCCAGATCTACCGCGTCGAGGCGGCCGCCGACCCCGGCGCCCCCTATCTCGTCGGGGTCGACGACATGACCCAGGTGGCCGGCGGCCCGGAGTCCCTGCTGCGGATCGATGCCCGGCGCCGTCAACTGGGCCGGCCCCCGCTGGGGCCGATGCTGCTGACCACCGACGCGCACCGGGCCGGGCTGTCCCCCGCCTCCGGGCGCGGCGTGATCGTCACCGACACCCCGGTCGACCGGGAGACCGACTACGGCCGGGTCGACGATCATTCCTCGGCGGTGCGCGCCGCCGGAGACCCGCGCAAGACCTACAACCGGGTGCCGGACTACCCGGTGCCCGACGCCCCGCTGGTACAGGGGCAGTGGACCGGCGCCCGGCTCAGCGTCTCGAGTTCCTCGGCCGACGCGACCACTCTGCCCAATGTCTCGCCGCCCAGCGGGCCGGTCGCCGCCATCGACGGGGATTCGGCGACGGCGTGGGTGTCGAACTCGCTGCAGCCGGCGATCGGCCAGTGGCTGCAGATCGACTTCGACAGTCCGGTCACCAACGCCGCGTTGACCCTCACGCCCAGCGCCACGGCGGTCGGCGCGCAGGTGCGCCGGATCCAGGTCTCCACGGTCAACGGGACGACCACCGTGAGCTTCGACTCGCCCGGCAGTCCGTTGACCGTCGCACTGCCCTACGGCGAGACGCCGTGGGTGCGCATCACCGCGGTGGGCACCGACGACGGATCCTCGGGCGTGCAGTTCGGGATCACCGATCTGGACGTGACCCAGTACGACGCTTCGGGATTCGCCCATCCGGTCGATCTGCGTCACACGGTCGTGGTGCCGCCGCCACCGGCCGGGGCACCGGTGGCCGAATGGGATCTGGGCTCCGAACTCCTCGGCCGGGACGGCTGCGCCGACTCCCCCGACGGGGTGCACTGCGCGGCGTCCATGGCGATCGCCCCGGAGGAGCCGGTGACGTTGAGTCGCACGCTGACCGCGCCGGCCGCGACGGAGGTCTCCCCGACGGTGTGGGTGCGCGCCCGCCAGGGACCGCGGCTGGCCGACCTGATCGCCCAGCCGGGCACCGCCCGGGCGCAGGGAAACGCCGATCTGATCGACGTCGCGGGCTCGGCCTATGCGGCCGCGGACGGGGACACCGAAACCTCGTGGACGGCACCGCAGGGGGTGGCGCAGCACCAGGCCGCCCCGACGCTGACCTTGACCCTGCCCCGTCCGGCCGAGGTCGCCGCGGTGCGGATCACTCCGAGTTCATCGCCCTTGCCCACCCACCCGACGCTGGTCGCCGTCGACCTCGGGGACGGCCCGCAGGTGCGCAGCCTCGGTGACGGCGACGCGGCGCGGACGCTTGCGCTGCACCCGCGGGTCACCGACACCATCCGGATAAGCCTGCTCGACTGGCAGGACGTGATCGACCGGACCGCGCTGGGCTTCGATCAACTCAAGCCGCCGGGGCTTGCGGAGGTCACCGCCATCAGCCCGGCCGGCGCGCCGATCGCGGCGGCGGACGGGGGCGCCAACCTGAGCCGCCGCATCGAGATCCCGTGCGGGCAGGGTCCGGTCGTCGGGGTGGCCGGACGGTTCGTGCAGACCTCGGTGTCGACGACGGTGCAGGCGCTGCTCGACGGCCGGCCGGTGGTGGCGCGGACCTGTGACCCCGCTCCCATCGCACTCCCGGCGGGCGCGCAGGAACTCCTGATCAGCCCGGGTCCGGCGTTCATCGCCGACGGTGCCCAACTTGCCGGTCCGCTGGCCGGGGACCTGAGCCCGGCGACGACGACCCCGGTGCAGGTCACCGACTGGGAGCCCGACCGGCGCCAGATCACCGTGCCGCGGGCTCCGTTCAGCCGGGTGCTGGTGGTGCCGGAAAGCGTCAACCCGGGCTGGGTGGCACACAGCGCCGACGGCGCCCGACTGACCCCGCTGGTGGTCAACGGCTGGCAGCAGGGCTGGGTGCTGCCGCCCGGCGAGCAGGGCGCCGTCACGCTGAGTTTTCCGTCCAACGGGCCGTACCGGACCGGCCTGATCGTCGGCCTGGCGCTGCTGCCGCTGCTGTTGTCGATGGCGCTACTGCCGGCGCGGCGGCCGGCTCCCCCCTACTTCCCGGCCCGGCCCTGGCGGCCCGGCGCCCTCGGGGTGGCCGGCCTGCTGGCGGCCGGCACGGTGATCGCCGGACCGGTCGGGCTGGTGGTGTTCGGTGCCGCGTTGGCGGTTGCGCATGTGCTGGGCAAGCGCCGGCCGACCCTGGACCGGCCGGCCCTGTTCGTAGTTCCCTCCGGCGTGATCCTGGCCGGCGCGCTGCTGTCCCGTCACCCGTGGCGCTCGGTCGACGGCTACATCGGACATTCGGCGTGGGTGCAGTTGTTCGCGTTGATCGGCCTGGCCGCGCTGGCCGCCTCGCTTCTGCCCCTGCCGCGAAGGCGGCGGGCCGGTCGCGCGGACCGTCGTGGAGTCGGACCGTCGTAGAGTCGGACCGTCGTGGAGTCGGACCGTCGTAGAGTCGGAGCATGACCGTCGAGACAGTCCGCGGCCCGATCTCCGGCGAAGCTCTCGGCGTCACGCTGATGCATGAGCACGTGTTCGTGTTGTCCACGGAGATCATGGCCAACTACCCGGAGGGCTGGGGCGACGAGCAGGCCCGGGAACAGGCGGCCGTGGAGAAGCTCAATGCGCTCAAAGCCGCCGGGGTGGACACCATCGTCGACCCCACGGTGATCGGACTCGGTCGCTACATCCCGCGCATAGCGCGGGTGGCCGCCCAGACCGATCTTCACATCGTGGCGGCCACCGGCGTCTACACCTACAACGACGTCCCGCTGTACTTCCACTTCACCGGCCCGGGCACGGTGCTGGACGGTCCGGAACCCATGGTGGACATGTTCGTCCGGGACATCACCGAAGGCATCGCCGGCACCGGGGTGAAAGCGGCAATCCTCAAGTGCGCCACCGACGAACCCGGTGTTACGCCCGGAGTGGAGCGGGTACTGCGTGCGGTCGCGAAGGCCCACCTGGCCACCGGCGTCCCGATCACCACCCACACCCACGCCCACACCCGGCGCGGCCTGGAGCAGCAGCGGATCTTCGCCGAGGAGGGGGTGGACCTGAGCCGGGTCATCATCGGACACAGCGGCGACACCACCGACCTCGACTACCTGGAGGAGTTGATCGCCGCCGGGTCCTATCTCGGCATGGACCGGTTCGGTCTGGACAACATCCTCGGCTTCGACGACCGGGTCGACACCGTGGCCAGGATGTGTGCGCGCGGCCACGCCGGCCGAATGGTGCTGGCCCACGACGCGTCCTGCTACATCGACTGGCTGCCCGAGGCCGCCCTGCCCGTCGTCCTGCCCAACTGGCACTACCTGCACATCCACAACGACGTGCTGCCGGCACTGCGGAAGCGCGGCGTCACCGAGGAACAGATCACCACGATGCTGGTGGACAACCCGCGGGCCGTCTTCACCCACGGGGGCGCGTACTAGATGACGCTGCCCGGAGTGCCGCCGATCGGCACCCAGATGAGCATGCTGGCCGCCGCGGATCCGGACGCACCCGCGCTCACAAACGCGGGCCGCACCGTCACCCGCGGACAGTTGGAGTCCGTCACCAACCGACTGGCCCGCGGCTACGCCGAAATGGGTGTGCGGCAAGGCGATTACGTGACGATCGCGCTGCCGAATTCCATCGAATGGGTGCAGGCCGTGGTGGCGACCTGGAAGCTCGGCGCCATCCCGCAACCGCTCTCACCCCGGCTGCCGGAGGCCGAGTACGGCCACCTGCTGGACCTCCGGGAGCGCGCACTTCTGGTCGGCCGCGCCGACCCGCGCGGGAAGATTCCGTCGCTCCCCGGCGACTGGAATTGCGGCTTGTCGGATTCCGCTCTGCCGGAAGCGGTTTCACCGTCCCTGAAGTCGATGGCTTCGGGCGGGAGCACCGGTCGCCCCAAGCTCATCGAGGCCGGGGGCGACGGCCGATTCCAGGGCGGGGTGGTCGCGGCGATGATGGGCAACCTGCCCGGCGACACCCAGCTGGTGTCGGTGCCGTTGAGCCACAGCACCGGCTTCACCTCCGCCACCATGGCCTTGGCCACCGGTCAGCATCTGGTGCTGATGAGCCGGTTCGACCCGGAGGCGTTCCTGCGTCTGGTGACCGAGCACCGGGTCGACTACCTGGCCACCGTGCCGACGATCATGCAGCGGCTCCTCCCGGTGTACCGCGCCGATCCCGGCCGATACGACCTGTCGTCGATACGCCGGTGGTGGCACCTGGCCGCGCCCTGCCCACCCGCGGTCAAGGAGGCGTGGATCGAGATCCTCGGCCCGGAGGCGGTGTGGGAACTCTACGGCGGCACCGAACTCCAGGCACTGACGTTCATCAGCGGAACCGAGTGGCTGACTCACCGGGGATCGGTGGGTCGGGTGGTCTCCGGGGAGATGAAGGTTCTCGACGACGACGGCGACGAATGTCCCCCGGGGGTCGTCGGCGAGATCTACCTGCGGCCGCGGGAAGGCAGCGGACCCACCTACCGCTACATCGGCAGCACCGCCAAGCAGCGGGACGGCTGGGACTCCCTGGGCGATCTGGGCTGGTTCGACTCCGACGGCTATCTGTACCTGGCCGACCGGCGGGTGGACATGTTCACCGTCGGCGGACGCAACGTCTACCCGGCTGAGATCGAGAACGCGTTGTCCGAACACCCCTCGGTGCTGTCCTGCCTGGTGGTCGGCGTCCCGCACGACGACCTGGGCCAGGTGCCGCACGCGCTGGTGCACAGCGAGACACCACTGGACGAGGCGACGGTGCAAACCTTCGTCGCCGAGCGGCTGGCCGGGTACAAGGTGCCGCGCAGCGTCGAGTTCGTCGACACCCCGCTGCGCGACGACGCGGGCAAGGCGAGGCGCACGGCCGTCCGCGACGAGGTGATCGCCCGGGTCCTCGGTGCCGGATCGCCGGCCCAGGGCCTC
>NZ_JBBATF010000014.1:10628-31017 GCF_040398885.1 Mycobacterium sp.
CAGTGCCGGATCGCCGGCCCAGGGCCTCAGTGCCGGATCGCCGGCCCAGGGCCTCAGTGCCGGATCGCCGGCCCAGGGCCTCAGTGCCGGATCGCCGGCCCAGGGCCTCAGTGCGCGACCACCGGCTCCGGAGCGTCGGTGACCGAACTGTCCAGCGGCGGCGGTGCCGTCCGCTCCCGGCGACTGCGCCGGTACTCCCAGCGCCGCAACGCATTCCGGCAGGGCGACTCGATCAGCGCATAGCTGACCGCGGCCATCGCGAATCCGAGGACGGTGGTCAGGACGAACACGATGACCAGGTCGCCGTTGAACATGAAGGTGCCCACCATCGGGAAGACCATCACCAGGGCGGCCAGGTGCCAGATGAACAGGCCGTAGGACCACCGTCCCAGCGTCACCATCGCGCGGCTGCCCAGGATCCGGTGCTCGGTCTCGGGCCGGTCCAGCACCAGCGGCGCGAGCAGCGCCCAGGCGACCACCGCGCCCATCGAGGTGCGGACCACGAACTGCGCCAGCGTGGCGGGCACCAGGTCCTTCGGGCCGGCCAACGGCGAGGCGGAGACCAGGTAGGCCACCAGCGCCACGGCGGCGGCGGCCGGCCGGTTGCGGGCCAGTCGGTGCGGCCAGCCCAATCGTCCTTTCTCGGCCGGGCTCACCGTCCATTCCGCCAGCAGCATGCCGGCGGCGAACCAGGACGCGTATGCCGGCGGCCAGTTCAGGAAATTCACCCCCTCGGCGGTGTGGATCGGCAGCAGGCCCCAGCCCAGGCTGGCGAGGGCTACCCCCGCGATCGCCGGAACCCGCCACCGCACCGGCAACCGGTACGCCAGGAACGCCAGGAACGGGAGGGCGAGGTAGAAGGTGACCTCCACCGAGAGACTCCACATCTGGGTCAACCCGGCGGTCAGCGTCAGCGGCACATAGACCTGCGTCAGCGTAAGGTTGGCCAGCCACACGGTCGGACTGGCGTGGTTGGCCTCGGGCAGCAGCGTCAGGATCACCACCACGGCCACCAGGTAGCCCGGCATGATGCGGACCAGTCGGGATCGAAGATAGCGGCCGGTGGCCGGGCGGTGCCGCAGTCCGCGGGCGGCGGCGGCGTGGCCCCGCCAGAGCAGAAAGCCCGAGAGTGCGAAGAACACCGCCACGGCGAGGTCGAACCGATGCAGCAACCGGCCGATCACCCCGCCCGAGGTGGCCGTCTGGAACGCGACGTGGGTGAGCACCACCCCTATCGCGGCGCAGGCGCGCATGCCCTCGACCGCCGGCAGGAAAGCGCGGGTCCCGCCCACCTGCTCCGGTTGCGGTGTCATCCTGCAAGTGTGCCGTTCCGGGCGGGCCCGGCGGTAGCGGGTGCGCCCAATCCCACGCCGTGGGCGGTCCGGCCCGGATTCGGCTGTTAGGGTCAGACCCGTCCCGGACGGCACAGGTATGGACGGCATTGGTTACCGACAGCACAGTGGAGGCCTGACAGCGTGAACCGCGCAAGTATGTTGCGTCTCGCGGCGTTGGGCATCATCGGTCTCGGGTCGGCGCTCCTGATCGCCGCCCTGCTGCTGTCCACCTACACCTCGGGCAAGATCCGCAAGGTCCCCCTGGACATCGACCAGACCCTGGTTTCGACCGGCACCGGGACCGCCCTGGACCCGGGTTCGCTGTCGGCGGGCGCCGGAGGGAAATTCGTCGTCGACAAGAACGTCCCCCTGGTGTCTCAGCAGGCCATGACGGTGGAGACCCCGGCCAACGCGCAAGTGGTGACGTTCCAGGTCGGCACGACGTTGCGCCGCAGCGACAAGCAGAAGGACAACGGCCTGCTGCTGGCCATGGTCGACACCGTGACGCTGAACCGCAGCACCGCCGAGGCGGTTTCCGACGAGGATCGCCCCGGCGGCTCGGTGCAGAAGCCGCGGACCATCGAGGACGACAAGCCGCCGACCAATATCGCCCTGCCGCACGACGGGTTGTCCTACCGGTTCCCGTTCAGCACCGAGAAGAAGTCCTACCCGTACTTCGATCCGATAGCGCAGAAGGCCTACGACGCCAACTACGACGGTGAGGAAGACGTCAACGGGCTGACCACCTACCGGTTCACCCAGAACGTCGGCTACGACGCGGACGGCAAACTGGTCGCGCCGATCAAGTACGCCTCGCTGTACGACCGCAACGAGGACGGCGAGGTGACGGCGCGGGCCGAACTCTGGGGTATCGAGAGCGAAGACCCCTACGAGCCGATCAAGATGACCCGCTACTACGCCGCCCAGCGCACGTTCTGGGTGGACCCGGTGACCGGCACCGTCGTCAAGGCCGAGGAACACGCCAACCACTACTACGCGCGTGACGCCCTCGAGCCGGAGGCGGTGTTCGCCGACTACAAGGTGACCTCCACCGAGCAGACCGTGGAGTCTCAGGTGGCGGCCGCCCGGGCCGAGCGCGACCGGGTGGCGCTGTGGTCGCGGATCCTGCCGATCAGCCTCGGCGCGACCGGTGCGGTCAGCTTGATCGGCGGCGCGCTGCTCGGCCTGTTCAGCACCCGGGTCCAGGCGGCGCTCCCGGAAGCGAGCGAGGACGACATCGAGGTTGGACTGTTCGGCAAGGACGAGACCGGCCCGATGCCCGCGGCGCAGGCCCCCACCGAGAAGATTCCCACCCGCCGAGCCCCCTCATCGGAGCCCCCACCTCCGCAACGGTGACCGCGCCGACCCGTTGGGCTTCCGCAGCCCTGGCCCTCGCGGTGACGGCTCCCCTGCTGGGACCCGGCTATCTGCTGATCCGCGATGCGGTTTCGACGCCGCGGTCCTACCTGTCCGACGGGGCGATCGGACTCGGCGAGTCCGCGCCGCGGGCGGTTCCCCAGGACTTCGCCGTCGCGGCGCTCTCCGCCGTGCTCGACGGCGGGATCGTGGTCAAGGCTCTGCTGATCGCCGCGCTGGTGCTGGCCGGTTGGGGCGCCGGCCGGTTGGCCGGGGCGGTGCTGCCCGAGGCCGGTAACCCCGGACGACTGGTTGCCGCCACGGTTGCGGTGTGGAATCCGTTCGTCGCCGAACGACTTCTGCAGGGCCACTGGAGCCTGCTGCTGGCCTACGGTTGCCTGCCCTGGGTGGCCGCGGCGGTGATCGAGTTGCGCACCCGGGGCCGGAGACCGGCGTGGGCCGGGGTGGTGTTCTGGATCGCTCTGGCGGGCCTGACGCCGACCGGGGTCATGCTCGCCGCCGTCGTGGCGACGGTGTGCCTGGCCACCCCCGGTGACGGCCCGCCCCGGTGGCGGTGCGCGATGTGGATTGCCCTGAGCGCCGCGTTCTCCGCCGCACCGTGGCTGACCGCGTCGTCGCTCGGCGGCGGCCTGGCCCGCGTCGAGTCCGGCGGCCTGGCGGCGTTCGCTCCGCGTGCCGAGCCGTTGCTAGGGACGTTGGGCAGCCTGGCCGGTCTCGGCGGCATCTGGAACGCCGAGGCCGTACCACACAGCCGCACAACGGGTTTGGCGCTCGTCGGCACCCTTGTGCTACTGGCGGTGGTGGCCTGCGGGGTGCCGGCGGTGCTGCGGCGACCGACGGGCGAGCCGTTGCTGGCGCTGGCCGTCTTCAGCATCCTGCTGCCCGCGGCGATGGCCACCGGACCGGGCCTGGATGTGCTGCGGGCCGCTGTCGATGCCGCCCCCGGACTGGCGGTGTTGCGCGACGGGCAGAAATGGGTGGCGCTGGCCATGCCGGGATATGCGGTCGCAGGGGCCGGGGCGGTGCTGTTGCTGCGGCGCCGGCTTCGCCCGGGCCCGGCGGCGCTGCTGTGTTGCGCGGCGGTGGTCGCGGCGCTTCCCGATCTGGCGTGGGGAGTCGGCGGACAGGTGCGCCCGGTGCACTATCCGCCGGGGTGGCAGGCGGCGGCGGACCGGATCAACGCCGATCCGGACACCGTTGCGGTGCTCCCGGCCGACACCATGCGCCGCTTCGGCTGGGCCGGAACCGCGCCGGTGCTCGACCCGGCGCCCCGGTGGGTGCGGGCGGACGTGCTGACCACCGGCGATCTGCTGGTTGCCGGCCGAACGGTGCCGGGTGAAGGTGACCGCGCCCGTTCGGTACAGCGGTTGCTGGAGTCCGGGGCCGCACCCGATGCGCTGGCCCGGGCCGGCGTCGGCTGGTTGCTGGTGGAACGGGGAACACCGGGAACGACGGGCTCCGCCGAGGCGACGCTGGAGCAACTGAAGTCGGCCTACTCCGACGAAGACATCGCGCTGTACCGGATCGGTGGCACAAGTCCGCCCGCGCGGCATCGGAGCGCGGTGCTCGCCGCGCATCTGCTCTGGGCGGTAACGCTGTTCGCGGGCGCCGCCGGATTGGCGGTGGCCGGGACACGGCGGCGCATTCAGCCCTGACGGTGCCGCCGCTGGTAGTCCTCACGGATGTGCGCGTCACGGCGGCGGGCCAGTTCGTCTACCAGATCCGGATCCAGGCCGTGCTGTCGCAGCCGGTGGGCCCGCCACACCTTGTCCAGTGCGTGGGCGAAGTAGACAAAGGGCAGCAGCAGCAGCGTGCTCATGGCCAGATGCATGCCCACTCCCGCCGGGATGAGCCACAGTGGCGCGACGACCAGAACGGCCGGGATGCTGACCCGAACCAGGGTTCGCAGCCGGGCCCCCTTGCCACTGAGGTCTTCGCGGACCCAGTCGTCCATCTCCGGCGGCAGCACCTTGCCGTAGCAGTAGGCGATGTATTGCAGGGCGTTCGGACGGACGGGCTCGGGACGGACGGGCTCGCTCACGGCTGGATCACTCCACTGAGCCGGCCGCCGGCGTGGACCGAGTCCAACACCGTCCGCATCGCCGATGCGCTCTGGTCCCACGAGAACTCCCGGCTGCGGGCCTCGGCCTTGGCGCCGAGTTGCCGGCGCAGCACCGGGTCGCACAGCAGTTCCTCGAGTCGCTGGACCAGTTCGCCGTGGTCGTCGACGAGCAGTCCGGTGACGCCGTCGACGATCGAGTCGGTCAGACCTCCGGAGGACCGGTAGCCGATGGTGGGCACCGCGTGCTGTGCCGCCTCCACCACAGCGAGGCCCCAGCCCTCTTTGCGGGAGGGCAGCACATGGACCCAGGACCGTTGCACCACAGCGTGTTTGGTGCTTTCGTCGACATGTCCGTGGAAGGTGACCGAGTCCGTGATGCCGAGCCGCTGGGCATGCTCGAGTAGCCGGTCCTGCCACCAGCCGCCGCCGACGACGTCGAGGTGCAGCCCGGGCACCCTGCTCCGCAACACCGCGACGGCGTCGAGGGCGTCCTCGATCTGCTTGTGCGGGACGAGCCGGGACAGCACCACCGCGCGGGGGGTCGCCGAACGGGCCCTGCTCAGGGTCTCCGGCGGGGCCTGGTCGAGTCCGTTGCGAACCACGGCGACCCGGCGGTTGTCGATTCCGAGGTCGGCCAGATCACGCATCGACGGCAGCGACACCGTGACGTACTGGTTACGCCGATGCAGCCACGGCGAGAGGCGGGATTCCACGAACCAGCCGATCCGGCCCAGCGCCCGCCCGGCGACCGGCCACTGCTCGCGGTGGCAGTGGTGCACCAGCACGACGACCCGGCGGCCGAACGCCAGCCGGGCCAGGAACGGAAGTCCGTTCTGGCTGTCGATCACCACGTCGGGCCGGACGTGCCGCAGCGGGCCCAGCCCCAGACGCGCCGCCACCATGGCCAGGCCCGCGCGGATGTAGACGGTGTAGCGGCCGCCGGCGCGGCTGACGCGCACCCCGTCGATCACGTCGGACCTCGCGGCGCCCTGGTAGCGGGCGGTTCGCAGGGTGACGTCGACGCCCGTGCCGGCCAGCAGCGCACCGATGCGCTGCAGGTAGGTCTCGCTGCCGCCGCCCTGCGGGTGGCCGGTGTCGCGCCAGCACAGCAGCAGCACGGATCGGATGGGCCGCAAAGCTGGAGCAGACATCGCGACCAGCCTATCGCCCGCGTTCCGCGCCGATTCGGCCATCGTCACTAGGGTGTTGCTGATGCAGGTCACCGACCAGTTCGCCGGACGCGCGACGCTGGCCCGCTCGGTTCGGCTGCTGAGCGAATTCCGGTACGAGCAGAGCGACCCGGCGCGCTTCTACGGCACGCTCGCGGCGGACACCGAGGCCATGGTCGCCGACCTGTGGCGCGCCGCGCACGGGGACCACCGCGGGCGCACCGTCCTCGACGTGGGCGGCGGGCCCGGCTATTTCGCGACGGCGTTCACCGACGCGGGCTGGCGCTACATCGGCGTCGAACCCGATCCCCGGGAGATGCACGCCGCCGGCCACCCCGCCCGCGGCGGACCCGGAAACTTCGTCCGGGCCTCCGGGCTGGCGCTGCCCTTCGCCGACGGCACCGTCGACGTGTGCCTGTCATCCAACGTGGCGGAGCATGTCGCCCAACCCTGGCGGCTGGGCGAGGAAATGCTCAGAGTCACCCGTCCGGGCGGCCTGGCGATCCTGTCCTACACCGTTTGGCTGGGTCCGTTCGGGGGGCACGAAACCGGGCTGTGGCACTACCTGGGCGGTGCGCGCGCGGCCGCCCGATACACCCGCCGGCACGGTCACCCGCCGAAGAATCACTACGGGTCGTCGTTGTTCGCGGTCTCCGCGGCCGACGGACTGCGCTGGGCGCGATCCACCGGGGCACTGGTGGCCGCATTCCCCCGCTACCACCCGAGACGGGCGTGGGGACTGACCTCGGTTCCGGGTGTGCGGGAGTTCCTGCTGAGCAATCTGGTACTGGTGTTGCAGCAGAGCACGGAAACTGACACAGGTTCTCGTCGGGCCCGATCGTCGGTACTGTGATCCACATGACACAGACGGCCTACCGAACCGAATTCGACAAGCTCTTCATCGGCGGCAAGTGGGTCGCGCCGTCGACCTCCAGGGTCATCGAGGTGCACTCACCGGCGACCGGCGAGTACGTCGGCAAGGTGCCCTGGGCCGCGCCGGCAGACGTCGACGCCGCCTGCGCGGCCGCCCGCAGGGCCTTCGACGAGGGGCCTTGGCCGAGTATGACGCCGCAGGAGCGACAGGCGGTGCTGGCCAACGCCGTGAAGCTCATCGAGGACCGGGCCGACGAGTTCAAGTTCCTGCTCAAGGCTGAGACCGGCCAGCCGCAGATGATCGTCGACATGATGCAGTACGGGGCGGCGTTGTCGGGCCTGCAGTACTACTCGGCGGCCGCAGAGAAGTTCACCTGGCGGGACATCCGCGACGGCATCTACGGGCAGACCCTGGTGCTGCGCGAGGCGGTCGGGGTGGTGGGCGCGGTGGTGGCCTGGAACGTCCCACTGTTCCTGGCCTGCAACAAACTCGGGCCGGCGCTGATCGCGGGTTGCACGATGGTGCTCAAGCCCGCGGCCGAGACGCCGCTGACCATCAACGCCCTCGCCGAGGTGTTCGCCGAGGCCGGCCTGCCCGAGGGCGTGCTCTCGGTGGTGCCGGGCGGCCCGGAGACCGGCCAGGCGCTCACGGCCAACCCCGACGTCGACAAGTTCACCTTCACCGGCAGTTCATCGGTGGGCCGCGAGGTCGGCGTGCGGGCCGCCGAGAGACTCAAGCCGTGCACGTTGGAATTGGGCGGCAAATCCGCGGCGATCGTCCTCGAGGACGCCGACCTCGACGCCACCCTGCCGATGCTGGTCTTCTCCGGTCTGATGAACAGCGGGCAGGCCTGCGTCGCGCAGACCCGCATCCTGGCTCCGCGGTCGCGCTACGAGGAGATCGTGGCGAAGGTCGGCGCCGCGGTGGCGGCCATGCCGGTCGGCCTGCCCGACAGCCCGGGCGCCGTGATCGGGCCGCTGATCAGTGCCCGACAGCGCGAACGCGTCGAGGGCTATATCGCCAAGGGCCGCGAGGAGGGCGGCCGCGTGGTGACCGGCGGCGGGCGCCCGGAGGGACTGGACGGCGGATGGTTCGTCGAACCGACCGTCTTCGCCGACGTCGACAACTCGATGACCATCGCCCGGGAGGAGATCTTCGGGCCGGTGCTGTCGATCATCGGCTACGAGGACGAGCAGGACGCGATCCGGATCGCCAACGACTCGCCGTACGGCCTGGCGGGCAGCGTCTGGACGACCGACTACGACAAAGCCATCGAGATCGCGTCGAAGATCCGCACCGGCACCTACGCGGTGAACATGTACGCCTTCGACCCCGGAGCGCCGTTCGGCGGGTACAAGAACTCCGGGATCGGCCGGGAGAACGGGCCCGAGGGCATCGAGGAGTACGTCGAACACAAGAGCGTGCTGCTGCCGTTCGGCTACACCCCGAAGGACTAGAAGACGGCCCGGACGATCATCTCCGCGACCGCCGCCGGCCGCTCGGAGCCGTCGACCTCGATGGTGTGTTTGACGGTCAGATCGGCCGACCCGGTGTCGGGCTTGGCCGCGACGTCGACGAGCTCAGAGCGCGTCCGAACCCGACTGCCCACCGGAACCGCCGAGAGGAACCGGACTTTGTTCAGACCGTAGTTGATCGCAAGTTTGGCGTTCTCCAGCCGGAAGTTGTCCTTGCTCAGCGCGGGGATCAGCGACAGGGTCAGGAATCCGTGGGCGATCGGCGTCTGGTACGGGCTCTCTTTCCTCGCGCGCTCGACGTCGACGTGAATCCACTGGTGGTCCCCGGTGACGTCGGCGAAATCGTTGACCCGCTGCTGGTCGATCGTCATCCAGTCACTGACCCCGAGTTCCCGGCCGACAAGCGCCTGGGCCTCCCCGATGGAACCGATCACCTGCATACCTCAGCCCTGCCCCTGGTCGATTGACACCGTCCGAACCACGCCGTTCAGCCTACAAGCGGCCCGTCGGGGGCCGTACCCCGCGGGCTGTGCGGAGCACACCCGGGCCCACTATGGTCGTAAGCACGGTTATGTCCCCGCGAAGCGGGCCCGAGGAGGCAGTCGATGTGGATCGTCGAATTGAACGTCGCCGGTTTCCGGGTCCGCCGCTGGACCCGCAAGCGCCGGCAACTGCTGCGGCCGGGCGCCAGTCCGCTGGAACTGTGGATGCGGCCGACCAGAGCGGTATGACGACCCGGGCTTCGGCACGAAGAGTTGCCCGGGCGCGGTGCCGCTTCGGTGAGCGAAGTGGCTGACGGCTTCGAGTCGATGTGCGCCAACGAACCCGAGTTGGCGGAACTGCGGAGTGCACTGCGCGAGTTCCTCGTGGCCGACCGTGCCGAGTTCGGCTGGGAACCGCGCATCGACGCCTGGCTGTCCAGTTGGGACGAGGCGTTCAGCGCGAGACTCGGTGACGCCGGCTTCCAGGGTCTGACCATCCCCCCGCAGTACGGCGGTCGGGGTCTCGGGCACCTGCACCGTTACGTGGTGACCGAGGAACTGCTGGCGTCCGGTGCGCCGGTGGCCGCGCACTGGATCGCCGACCGCCAGGTCGGTCCCGGACTGCTGTCCTACGGAACTGCGGAGCAACGCGAGCGGATCCTGCCGAGAATCGTTGCGGGCCGGTACTTTTCGGCAATCGGAATGAGCGAGCCGCAGGCCGGTTCGGATCTGGCGGCCGCGTCGGCCCGGGCCACCCGAACCGACGGCGGCTGGGTGCTGTCCGGGACCAAGGTGTGGACCAGCGGTGCGCACCTCGCCCACCAGATCGTCGTGCTGGCCCGCACCAGCCCCCTGGATCCGCAACGGCGGCACGCCGGTTTCAGCCAGTTCATCGTGCCGACCGACTCCGCCGGGGTCGACATCAGCCCGATCGTGCTGATGTCCGGTGAGCACCACTTCAACGAGGTCACCTTCGATGAGGTGTTCATCGACGACACCAACCTGCTCGGCGAGGAAGGCGACGGCTGGCGGCAGGTCACCGCGGAGTTGTCCTTCGAACGCAGCGGCCCCGAGCGCATCCTGACCACCGCCCCGCTGCTGACGGCGCTGCTACGGGTGCTGTCCGCACAGGAACTCGGCGATCACGCCGCGGCCGCGGTGGGAGGCCTCGCGGCGCGGTTGATCTCGCTTCGGCAGCTGTCCATCGCGGTCGCCCGCGCGTTGGCCGACGGGCAGGCACCGGTCAACCAGGCCGCCTTGGTCAAGGACCTCGGGACCCGTTTCGAGCAGGAGTCGGTGGAGCTTGCCGCCGACCTGCTGTCCTACGTCGCCGCCGATGCGCCGGGACGGGCGCAGGTGGCCGCGATGGTCGAGATGGGCCGGGTCCACGCCCCGCTGTTCACCCTGCGCGGCGGAACCAACGAGGTGCTGCGCGGCATGGTGGCAAAGGGCATGGGGTTGCGATGATGAGCGCCCGGTGGCGATGATGAGCGCCCGGTGGCGATGATGGGCGTCCTGGGCGGCGGGGTATTCGGCTGCGGCACGGACGATCTCGCCGATCTTCGCGGCCTCGCCGATGGCATCGGTGAGCGGTCCTCCGATGCGCGGATCAGTCAACGGACACCGACGTGCCCACTGGACACAGTCGCCTGGGGCCACCTCGAAGGCGCCGGGCTGACCCGCCTGCTGAGCACTGAGGACTCCGGCGGCGGTCCCCGCGAGACAGCCGTGGTGCTGCGCTCCCTGGCCCGGCATGCCGTGACGGTGCCACTGGCCGAGACCGACGTGCTGGCGGCCTGGCTGGCCGCCGCCGCGGAAATCGACGTTCCGGCAACAGGACCGTTGACCGTCGCGGCGGGCGTAGCGAGGCGATCGGGGGGCCGGATCGTCGCCGAGGTTTCTGCCGTGCCGTACGCCGCCGACGCCGCCGCCGTCGTCCTGGCCCTGCGTGCCGGCGAACGGCTGATGGTCGCGGTCCGGAATCCGGCGACGCTGTCGATCGAGCGGGGCCACAACGCCGGTGGGGAACCGCGCGACACGGTCTCCATCGACGTGGGTTACGACGAGTTCACCCCCGCCGACGTCGGTTCCGAACTGACGCGGCGGGGCGCCTGGTCGCGGTGCGTCCAGATCATCGGCGCCCTGGACGCCGCCGTGGAGTTCTCCGTCGCCCACACCCGCGAGCGTGAACAGTTCGGCCGGCCGCTCAGCGCCTTTCAGGCCGTCCAGCACACCCTGGCCGGCATGGCCGGTGAAGTCGAACGTGCCCGCGCCGCAGCCGATCTCGCGGTCGCCGCGGCGGCGGACTTCGGTTTCGACTGCCCGCAGACCGACTACGCGGTCACCGTTGCCAAGGTGACTCTCGGGCAGGTGGTGCCTGCCGTGGTCGCCGCCGCCCATCAGTTGCACGGTGCGATCGGGGTGACCATCGAGCACCGGCTGTGGCCGGCCACCATGCGGGCGCGTAGTTGGGTCGAGGAGTTCGGCGACACCGCGCATCACGCCCAGCGCCTGGGCCGGCTGGCCCTCTCGGCAGCCGATCCCTGGGATGCGATGATCGGCGCTGTCAAGGATTTTCGCGCCTGAGCATCCGTTCGGGGTGGTGGTAGTCGTTGGTTCGGCCGGGTAAACCCGGGCGCCGACGGATTTCGGCCGTCAAGAGTGCGCCCTGACCACCCCCGGGTTGGCCCTTAGGTGCCGGTCCAGTTCGGTTCGCGCTTCTCGGCGAAGGCCACCGCGCCCTCCTTGGCGTCGGAGGACGCGAACACCGGCATGATGATCTTGGCCTGCTCGCGCCACTGATCCGCCGGGCTCCAACCGCGGGACTCGACGATCACCCGTTTGGTGGCCGCCACCGCCAGTGGGCCGTTCGCGGTGATCCGCGACGCCAACTCGATCGCCGCCTCCAGGGCATGGCCGGGCTCGGCCAGCACGTTGACCAGACCGAGTTCGTGCGCCCGCGCCGCCGGCAGGCTCTCGCCGGTGAGCGCCAACTCCATCGCGATCTGATAGGGGATGCGCTGCGGCAGCCGGAGCAGGCCACCGCCGGCGGCCACCAGGCCGCGCTTGACCTCCGGGATGCCGAACGCCGAATTCGTCGCCGCCACAATGAGATCCGTGGCGAGCGCAAGTTCGGTCCCGCCTGCCAGCGCATAGCCCTCGACTGCGGCGATGATCGGCTTGACCGGCGGGCGTTCGGTGAACCCGAGTCCCCGGCCCTTCACCGCCACGTTCTCCCCGCGGGCGAAGGCCTTGAGATCCATTCCCGCACAGAACGATCCGCCCGCCCCGGTGACGATTCCCACCGACAGGCCGGGGTCGTCGTCGAGTCGGTCCGTCGCGGCCGCCAGGGCGTGGCTCACCTCGGCGTTGACCGCGTTCCTGGCCTCCGGCCGGTTGATGGTGATGACCAGGATCCGATCACGGCGGTCGACCAGGACCGCTTCCGTATCGCTCATCCGCCGATCGTAGCCAGCGGCCCGGGGGCCGGGTGCCGGGGCGGCATAATGACCGCCATGGCAAATGCGGACATCCATCCCGAGTTGCGCCGGGTGGCGCGGTTGCTGCCCAGGCGTGCCGTTTACCGGTGGTCGGTGCCGGTGTTGCGCAAAATCGAACGCGCCAGGAAGGTCGGGAACTCCGGCGTGGAGATTCTGACACTGCCCTCCGGCCCGGGCATCCGGCTGTACCGGCCGGCCCGGACAGCCGACGCCGTCCCGGCGTTGCTGTGGATTCACGGCGGCGGATACGTGGTGGGCACCGCCGCTCAGGACGACGACTTCTGCCGGGCCTTCACCCGCAAACTGGGGATCGCGGTGGCCGCGGTGGACTACCGCCTGGCCCCGGAACACCCCTACCCCGTTCCGTTGGAGGACTGCTACAGCGCGTTGACCTGGCTGGCCGGACTTCCCGGTATCGACCCCGGCCGGATCGCGATAGGCGGCGCCAGCGCCGGGGGCGGCCTGGCTGCCGCGCTGGCCTTCCTCGCGCGGGACCGCGGCGAGGTCCGGCCGGTCCTGCAGGTGCTGTCCTATCCGATGCTCGATGACCGCACCGTAGATCCGGCTTTGGACGACAAGGGTTTCCGGCTGTGGGACACCGCTAGCAACCGGCTGGGCTGGAACTGCTACCTCGGCGGCACGGACCGGTCCGTGGCGGTACCGGCCCGCCGCCAGGATCTGGCCGGGCTGGCCCCGGCATGGCTGGGCGTGGGGACTCTGGACCTGTTCCACACCGAAGACCTGCTCTATGCCCGCCGGCTTGAGGCCGCGGGCGTCGCCTGCGAGGTGCACGAGGTCCCCGGTGCATTCCACGGATTCGACAAACTGGCACCGAAGGCCTCGATCTCCCAGGCCTATTTCGACAGCAAGTGCGCGAGTCTGCGCCGGGTCACGACGGGGTGATGGAAGTTCAGCGGAAGTGCAGGACGTCGCTGCCCCATGCCGCCCGGATACGGGCGTCGGCGTCGTAGACCAGGCGGTCGGTGCGGTCCATGACCAGGCAGGCCCGGTCGGCCTCCTGATACGGCGTCCAGTCGGGTTCGCCGGCCGGCCCGGCGGGTTTCGCGGTCGCGGCGAAATTCGTCCATCTGGTCCGGATCCGTTTCGACAGCGCCTTGGCGGGTCTGGCCCCGCCCAGTTTGAGGGTGACGTCCTTGGGCGCGCCCAGAGTTCCCCACACGTAGGGCAATTCGGTGGCGTGGGCGGCGCCCACCAGGAGCAGTTTCATGATCGGTGTGGAGTAGTCGAAGCGGTAGAGGTACACCGGCGCCACCCGGCAGTGCCCCTCGGCGAACCACACCGACGGCATCCGGAAGCCCACGTCGCTGGCGATGCTCGTACCCCGGCGCTTGCCCCGGTAGGTCAAGCCCAGTAGCGCCTCGGTCGGCAACTGCAGGTCGGGTTGTTCGGCGGCGATCTCGTTGAACATCGACGTGATGGCCCGCGGGGTGATCGGCATCAGCGGTGAACGCATGAGCCTGAACAGCGCAGCCTCGTTGCGGTTGGTCCCCAGGATCAGCGGCACCGGATGGGTCCCGCCCTGACGGGCCGTCTTCACCGGATAGTCCGGCAGCAGATCACCGTCGATGATCGGCACGAACGCCAGGATTCCGGGATTGCGCACCGGCACCTCGTCGAAGACCTTCCTGGTGGCCGATATCAGCGCGGGCACATCGACGCCGGTGAGGCGGTGGGAGTCGGATTCGGTGATGCCGAGATGTTCGAGGACCTGACGGGTGACCCGTTGGGCGCGGTTCCGGTCGTACACCGACGTGGCCGGGGAACTCTGGGCGATCGCGCCGGCGAACAGGCCGTCCGCCTGCGGGACGGCCAACAGCGTCGTGACGATCCCGGCGCCGGCCGATTCGCCGAACAACGTCACCCTGGACGGGTCGCCGCCGAACGCGGCGATGTTGTCGCGAACCCATCGCAGGCCGGCCATCACGTCACGCAGGCCGATGTTGGAATCGAACCGGTCGCTGACTTCGGAGAGGTCCAGGAACCCGAACACCCCGATCCGGTAGTTGAGGCTGACCACGACGACGTCACCACCGGTCGCGAGCCGACGTCCGTCGTAGAGCGGCTGGCTCGACGAACCCAGCACGTAGGCGCCGCCGTGCACCCACACCATCACCGGCTTGTCATCGCCCGGCTCGGTCCCGGCGGGCGCCCAGATGTTCAGGAAGAGACAGTCCTCGTTCTCCGGGGCGCCGAGTTCCAGTGGGAAGTTCGGGACCGGCGGTTGCGGGCAGACGAAGCCGTACCTGCCGGCGTCGGCCACCTCGGTCCAGCGCTCGGGGGGTTGGGGAGCTCGGAACCTCAGGCCACCGACCGGCGGCGCCGCGTAGCGCACACCCTTCCAGGAAACCGCCCTGCCATCGTCGATTCCGCGGACCGGGCCGTGAGCCGTGTCCACGACCGGGCGGTGGCGGGGCATGACTGCAACGTTACCCGCGGCAAACCCGCTCAGAAGTGCAGCACGCGGTACCGCCAGTCCAGGACCGGCCGGTCGGGTGCGCCGACCGCGTAGACCAGCGAACGCAGATCCAGCAACCCACCGCGATCCCGCGGCAGGGCCTCGGCCCGTTCGACGTGCACCTCGCTGAACAGCGTGTCACCCTCGCGGACCGGTCCGGTGTGGTCGCAGGACTGCCAGGCCAGAACCGTCACCAGATTGGGCAACAGCCTGCTGGCCTGGGCCAGCGCCAGGCCGATGGCGTGGCCGCCGTAGACCAGCCGGGTCCGGTCCTCCGAGTCCCGGAAATCATGGTGCGGTGCGGCGATGTTCAGCGTCAGTCGGGCCAGTTCGGGCCCGGAGGTGACGACGTCGGCGGTACTGCGATGGACCGACCCGGCCAGGTCCGGTGAGAAGTACGGCCCCGGCACCCGCTCCCGGAACGCGGCGGCATCCCACTGCGCGACCGGGTCGACGTTCGGTTGCGGCCCCGAACCGATCCGTGACAGGTCGTCGCGGTGCCCGGTCTCGCCGGCCCCCGGGCTCAGGGGCAGCATCGCGCACCGATGGAAATCCAGGACCAGTCGGCCGACCTGGTCGATCGTGGTCATCCGCAACGCCGCCAGACCCGTCGGCGCACGGCCCGGTCGGGCGCTGTTCTGCTTGAGAGCCACCACCTCGGTGCGGGTGAACAGGGTGTCGCCGATCAGCGGAAAACGGTGGAAGGTCAGGCCCCGGTAGAACAGGTTGGCCTTCACCCGCTGGGTGACCACGGTGGACTGTCCGATGGCCACGTCGCACACCAGGGCCGGGTGCGCCAGCACGCCCGGCACACCGGTGACCGCGTGGGACAGTTCGGCGTCCAGAGCCAGCCGCAGCCGGTCGCCGACGATCGCCTGATGGGCGGCCGCGACACCGGGCGTCAACGTCATCGACGGCGCCCGGTCGAAAACCTGACCCACCGCGAGGTCGTCGAAGAAAGGTGTCACCACGGCTCAGCGGGCGGTGCCGGCGGGTCCGCCGGACTATCGCGTGTCGGCCAGACGCTGCTTGAGCGCCTCGAACTCGTCGCGCACGCCGGTCGGCAGTTTCTCGCCCAGGAAGGCGAACCACTCCTCGATCTGCGGGAGTTCGTCGCGCCATTCCTCCGGGTGGACCGCGAGCGCCGCGGCCATGTCGGCCGGCTCGACGTCCAGGCCGGACAGGTCGATGTCCTCGACGCCGGGCACGATGCCGATGGGAGTGGTCGTGCCGCTGGTGGTGCCCTCGACCCGTTCGACGATCCACTTCAGCACCCGGCTGTTCTCACCGAATCCGGGCCACAGGAAGCGGCCGTCACCGCCGCGGCGGAACCAGTTTACGAAGAAGATCTTCGGCAGCTTGGACTCGTCGGAGTTCTTGCCCAGGTCCAGCCAGTGCTGGCAGTAGTCCCCGGCGTTGTAGCCGAGGAACGGCAGCATCGCCATCGGGTCGCGCCGGATGGTCCCGACCTGGCCCTCGGCGGCGGCGGTCTTCTCGCTGCCCAGGGTGGCCCCGATGAAAACGCCGTGCTGCCAGTCACGGGCCTGCGTCACCAGGGGCACCGTCGTCTTGCGGCGGCCGCCGAACAGGATCGCCGAGATCGGCACCCCCTGGGGGTCGTCCCACTCGGGGGCGAGGGTCGGGCACTGCGACATCGGCGTGCAATAGCGTGAGTTTGGATGTGCGGCAGGCTCTTTCGCGTCCGGCGTCCAATCGTTGCCTCTCCAGTCAACGAGATGCTGCGGGTCGCCTTCCAAGCCTTCCCACCACACGCCGCCCGCACCGGTCAGCGCGACATTGGTGAAGACGGTGTTGCCGGCGGCGATGGTCTTCATCGCATTGGGGTTGGAGCTCCAGTTGGTGCCCGGCGCCACCCCGAAGAACCCGAATTCGGGGTTGACCGCGTACAGACGGCCGTCGTCGCCGAACCGCATCCAGGCGATGTCGTCGCCGAGGGTCTCGGCCCGCCACCCCGGGATGGTGGGCTGGATCATGGCGAGGTTGGTCTTGCCGCACGCCGACGGGAACGCCGCGGCCAGGTAGTAGGCCTTGTTCTCCGGCGAGATGAGCTTGACGATGAGCATGTGCTCGGCGAGCCAGCCTTCGTCCCGGGCCATCACCGAGGCGATCCGCAACGAGTAGCACTTCTTGCCCAGCAGTGCGTTGCCGCCGTACCCGGACCCGTAGCTCCAGATCTCGCGGGTCTCCGGGAAGTGGCTGATGTACTTGGTGTCGCTGCACGGCCATGGGACATCCTGCTGCCCCTTCTCCAGCGGAGCGCCGAGGGAGTGCAGCGCCTTGACGAAGAAGCGGTCGGCGCCGATCTTGGCCAGGGCCGCCTCGCCCATCCGGGTCATGGTGCGCATCGAGACCACCACGTACTCGGAGTCGGTGATCTCGACGCCCAGTTTGGGGTCTGCGGCGCCAAGCGGTCCCATACAGAACGGGACCACGTACATGGTGCGGCCACGCATGCATCCGCGGTACAGGTCGGTCATCGTGGCGCGCATCTCGTCGGGGGCCATCCAGTTGTTGGTGGGCCCGGCGTCGATCTCGCGCTCGGAGCAGATGAAGGTCCGGGATTCGACTCGCGCGACGTCCGACGGTTCCGACCGCGCCAGGTAGGACGCCGGCTCCTCGGTGGCGCTGAGCGGGATGAAGGTGCCGGCCTCGACCAGTTGGGCGCACAGCCGCTGGTACTCCTCCTCGGAGCCGTCGGCGAACACCACACGGTCGGGCTCGGTGAGTTCGGCGACTTCCCGGACCCACGCCAACAACCCGGCGTGCGTGGTGGGCGCGTTCTCCAGACCGGGGATGGTCGCTGAAGTCATCGGTTTTCTCCCGCTTAGGTTCATTGCCAGGAGCAGGCCTTTCCACGTCCCGGCGGAGAGTTCGGCATCCCTGACTGAAGATTAACGCGACTGTGACATTCCTGGTTAATTGGCTGTGACATTGCTGGTTGACCCGACTCGGAGATCAGCAGGTGGGTCAGCACGCGCTCTTCCAGGGCCGGGCGCACATTGGCGACGACCTCGATCATCCACCGTTCGGCCGCGTTCCGCTCGGCCAGCAGACGGCGGGCCAGGACGGTCCAAATCGTGAGCGCCGCCCCGAGCAACCCGCAGGCCAGGGCCGCACCGGGCATCCAACCCGGGCACAGCCAGGCGGCGAGGCGGCCGACGCTCAGCGAGATGCCGGTGCCGAAACCGGCTCCCAGCAGGGTGGTCAGCCGATTCTCCAACCGAGGCCGGCGCCGGGGCGGGAGCAGACCCTCGATCCGGAGGGCAGAACCCGACCCGTCGGCCAGACCGAATTCGGCCGCCGCGGCGTCGACGTCCAGGCAGGCCCGCAGCACTTCGGTGCGGACCCGGTCCCCGAAGTCGGCGACCCCGCGGCGGGACAGCCCGGCCGCCTCCGCCGCGAGGCCGGTGCGCAGGGCCGCGCACCTGGTTCGGACCAAACCGCTCAGCCGCACCCGTGCCAGCGGTCTCCGGGCGCGGCCGACGGAACCGGCCGGGACCGGCACCCCGCCCGCCATCGACCAGAGCCGAAGGGAGCCCCGGACGACGTCCCCGGCGCACGCCCGGTGCTGCGCCGGCACCGGGCCGCGACCGTAACGCTGCCAGTGGACCGCCCGACGCAGGTGGGAATCGCGGTCGTCGGCGGTGTCGACTTCCAGACCCGCCTCGGCCAGGAAGCCGGCCGCGGCCCGCATCCGGGCCAGCACCGCCGCGTCGGTGCCGTCCGCCTCCGTCACGCCGTGATCGTGGCAGCGCGTCGCGGTGTGCGCGAGTCACCCGCGGGGCGGCTGTTGGGTGTCACCGCCGGGGCATCGGCGATGGGTATCACTGTTGGGTATCACTGTTGGGTATCGAAATGAACAGCGATGCGGGGATCGCGGGCCGGATGGGCCACCATTGTCCAATGCATGCGCAGCGCCAGGGCTCAGCCACGCCGCGCATGACCGACACCGACGGCCCGCGGCACCACCGCCGGGTCACCAGTTTCCGCTCCCGCCGGTCCGCGCTGACCGAGGCTCAGCAGGAGGTCTGGGACCGGCTGTGGCCGGTCCTGGGCCGGAAGGCGGCCGAACCCGACGGCCGGGAACCCGTTCACCCTCTCGACCTGGAGGCGTGGTTTGGACGGAGAGCTCCGCTCGTCGTCGAGATCGGTTGCGGCACCGGCACCTCCACTCTCGGCTTGGCCCGCACCGAGCCGGAGATCGACGTCATCGCCGTGGAGGTCTACCGCCGCGGCCTGGCCCAACTGCTCAACGCCATCGACCGCAGCCGGCAGGACGCGGCGGTGTCGAACATCCGGCTCATCCGCGGTGACGGTGTGGACGTGCTCGAGCACCTCATCGAACCGGGGACGCTGACCGGAGTGAGGGTCTTCTTCCCGGACCCATGGCCGAAATCGCGGCATCACAAACGTCGGCTGCTGCAGCCGGCGACACTCGCGCTGATCGCCGATCGGTTGCGGCCGGGCGGGGTGCTGCATGCCGCGACCGACCACGCCGGGTATGCCGATCAGATCGCCGAGGCGGGCGACGCCGAACCCCGGCTGCGCCGGGCACGTGCCGGTGACTCACTGCCGATCTCGGTGCACAGGCCCATCACCAAGTACGAGACGAAGGCCGGCGAGGCGGGGCGCGCAGTGACCGAACTTATCTGGACGAAGGCCTAGCGGGTGATGCGACCATGACCGTGATCGACGAGACCGCCGGACAGACCATCGGGATCGCGACCGAGGGGCCGCCGCAGGCCGGCGCGGCCGACGGGCACCCCGCGGTGAAGCGGGTGCTCCTGGTCTGGGATGCGCCGAATCTCGACATGGGACTGGGCGCGATCCTCGGCGGCCGGCCGACCGCTGCGCACCGGCCCCGTTTCGACGCCCTCGGCCGATGGCTCCTGGCCAGGACCGCCGAGCTGTCCACCGGCTCGCCGGCCGTGCCGATCGAACCGGAGGCGACGGTCTTCACCAATATCGCTCCGGGCAGCGCGGACGTCGTCCGCCCCTGGGTGGAGGCGCTGCGCAACGTGGGCTTCGCCGTCTTCGCCAAGCCCAAGACCGGCGAAGACAGCGACGTCGACAGCGACATGCTGGCCCACATCGCCCGGCGACACGCCGAAGGCCTGGCGGGGGTGCTGGTGGCCTCGGCGGACGGGCAGGCCTTCCGGCTGCCGCTGGAGGACATCGCGCGTTCCGGCATCAAGGCGTCGGTGCTGGGATTTCGCGAACATGCCAGCTGGGCGTTAGCGTCGGATACCTTGGATTTCATCGACTTGGAGGATATCCCGGGAGTTTTCCGCGAGCCCTTGCCACGAATCGGCTTGGATTCGCTGCCAGAGCAGGGAGCATGGCTGCAGCCGTTCCGGCCGCTGTCCGCGCTGTTGACCTCGCGGCTGTAGCCGGCCGCGCGGTCGCGTTAATTCCTAGATAAGGAGATCGAGTGTTCGCCTGGTGGGGTCGAACCGTATACCGGTATCGATACATCGTTATCGGTCTCATGGTCGCGTTGTGCATCGGCGGCGGCATCTTCGGCATGAGCCTGGGCAAGCATGTGACCCAGAGCGGTTTCTACGACGAGGGCAGCCAGTCGGTGCGGGCCTCGCTGATCGCCGACGAGGCCTACGGCCG
>NZ_JBBATF010000015.1:0-18109 GCF_040398885.1 Mycobacterium sp.
CGCGGCGGCTGGCGCAGTGGTGGGCCGAGGTCGTCGAGGGCTCCGTGGTCGACCTTCCCGGCGGCGATTTCGTCCTCGTCGTGGGCGAGAACGGTCCCGCTCTGGGTTTCCAGCGCGTCGACACCCCGACACCCGGCAAGAACCGGGTGCATCTGGACTTCACGGCGTCCGATCTCGACGCCGAAGTGCGACGCCTGACCCGGCTCGGCGCCACCGAGACCGGCCGGCATTCCCTCGACGGCGGTTTCCGCTGGGTGGTGCTGGCCGATCCGGACGGCAATGCGTTCTGCGTGGCCGCGCCCCGGCCTCACTAGACTGGCCCCGTGACGCAGACCGTCGACACCGTCGAGCACGCCGCCGCCACCCCCGATCATCCCCAGCCCTACCGCGAACTAGGGCTGAAGGACGACGAGTACCAGCGCATCCGCGACATCCTCGGCCGCCGCCCCACCGACGCGGAACTGGCCATGTACTCGGTGATGTGGAGCGAGCACTGCTCCTACAAGTCCTCCAAGGTGCACCTGCGCTACTTCGGCGAGACCACCACCGAGGCGATGCGGGCCGGGATGCTGGCCGGGATCGGGGAGAACGCCGGAGTGGTCGACATCGGCGACGGGTGGGCGGTCACCTTCAAGGTCGAGTCGCACAACCACCCGTCGTATGTGGAGCCCTACCAGGGCGCGGCCACCGGGGTGGGTGGCATCGTCCGCGACATCATGGCGATGGGGGCACGCCCGGTCGCGGTGATGGACCAGTTGCGTTTCGGCGCCGCCGACGCGCCCGACACCCGCCGGGTGCTCGACGGGGTGGTGCGCGGCATCGGCGGATACGGCAACTCCCTGGGCCTGCCCAACATCGGCGGGGAGACGGTGTTCGACGCGTCCTACGCCGGCAACCCTCTGGTCAACGCGCTGTGCGTCGGGGTGCTGCGCAAGGAGGACCTGCACCTGGCGTTCGCCTCCGGGACCGGCAACAAGATCATCCTGTTCGGCGCGCGCACCGGCCTCGACGGCATCGGCGGGGTGTCGGTGCTGGCCAGCGACACCTTCTCCGGGGACGAGTCAGGCGCCGGGCGCAAGAAACTGCCCAGCGTCCAGGTCGGGGACCCGTTCACCGAGAAGGTGCTCATCGAGTGCTGCCTGGAGCTGTACGCGGCCGGGCTGGTGGTCGGGATCCAGGACCTCGGCGGCGCCGGATTGTCCTGCGCCACATCGGAACTGGCCTCCGCGGGGGACGGCGGAATGGCCATCGAGTTGGACCGCGTCCCGCTGCGCGCGACCAACATGACACCGGCCGAAGTGCTCTCCAGCGAATCCCAGGAACGCATGTGCGCGGTGGTCACCCCCGACAACGTCGAGAAGTTCATGGCGGTGTGCCGCAAGTGGGACGTGCTGGCCACGGTGATCGGCGAGGTCGCCGCCGGCGACCGGTTGAAGATCACCTGGCACGGCGAGACCGTCGTCGACGTGCCGCCCCGCACCGTCGCACACGAGGGTCCGGTCTACCAGCGCCCACTGGCCCGCCCGGAGGACCAGGACGCGCTCAACGCCGACACCTCGGCGAGGCTGCCGCGGCCGGCCACCGGTGACGAAATGCGCGCCACCCTGCTGGAACTGCTGGGCAGCCCGCACCTGTGCAGTCGGGCGTTCATCACCGAGCAGTACGACCGTTACGTCCGGGGCAACACGGTGTTGGCCGAGCACGCCGACGGCGGGGTGCTGCGCATCGACGAGGAGACCGGTCGCGGCATCGCGGTGTCCACCGACGCCTCCGGCCGCTACACCAAACTGGATCCCTACACCGGCGCGCAACTGGCGCTGGCCGAGGCCTACCGCAACGTCGCGGTCACCGGGGCGACGCCGATCGCGGTGACCAACTGCCTCAACTTCGGCTCGCCGGAGGACCCGGGCGTGATGTGGCAGTTCGCCGAAGCCGTGCGCGGGCTGGCCGATGGTTGTGCGGCACTGGGCATTCCGGTCACCGGCGGCAATGTGAGCTTCTACAACCAGACCGGCGCGACCGCGATCCTGCCCACTCCGGTAGTCGGGGTGCTCGGCGTCATCGACGACGTGCGACGGCGGCTGCCCACCGGCCTGGGCAACGAGCCGGGGGAGACACTGTTCCTGCTCGGGGACACCCGCGACGAGTTCGACGGCTCGATCTGGGCGCAGGTCACCGCCGACCATCTCGGGGGACTGCCGCCGGAGGTCGACCTCGCCAGGGAGAAACTGCTCGCCGAGGTGCTCGTGGCCGCATCCCGCGACGGACTGGTCTCGGCAGCGCACGACCTCAGCGAGGGCGGCCTGATCCAGGCCGTCGTGGAAGCCGCTATGGCCGGTGAAACCGGTTGCCGCATGGTGCTTCCCGAGGGATGGCAAGAAGGGGAGGACCCGTTCGTCTTCCTGTTCTCGGAGTCGGCGGGCCGTGTCCTGGTCGCCGTGCCCCGCACCGAGGAGAGCCGTTTCCGGGCGATGTGCGAGGCCCGGGGACTTCCCGCGACCCGCATCGGGGTCTCCGACACCGGATCGGATTCGGTTGAGGTGCAAGGACTTTTCAGCGTGACATTGGAGGAACTGCGCAGCACTTCCGAAGGGGTGCTGCCCAGGCTCTTCGGATGACGCGCGAGGCGGTGTTGGCCCGGGTGTGGAGTCTGTTGCGCCTGGACCTCACCGGCATCGCCTTCGCCGGGCTGTTCTTCTGCCTGTCGCTGACCCCGTCGCTGCTGCCGCGCGACGCGATCATGGCCGGGATCGTGGGCGGAATCATCGCCGCGATCGGCTACGGCGTCGGGGTGCTGGCCGGATCGCTGATACGGCGTGCCGTACGGGCACGGTCCTGGTGGCCACTGCCGCGGCGGCGCCGGGCCGCCCTGTACTCGGCCGTCGTGGCGGTGTCGGTCGGGGCCTGCCTGCTGATGGTGGTCCCGGCGACGGCCTGGCAGCGGCGCATCGCCGCACTGATGGGCGTCCAGGGCCCGGCCACCGTCCCCTACCTGCGCGCGGTCGCGGTGGCTGTGCTCGTCGGCGGTGTGCTGATCGCTGCCGCCCGACTGGTCCGGGACGCCATCAGGATGCTGGCGCGGTGGATGATCCGCCGCTGGCACATCGACGACGAGGTGGCCTTGTTCATCGGCACCGCGATCGTGGTCGTCCTGACCGTCACCCTGATCAACGGTGTGCTGGTCCGCGGACTGCTGGCCGGGGCAAGCGCGGTTTTCCAGCCGCGGAACACCGCCACCCGCCCCGGCGTCTTGCAGCCGGAGCAACCCGAAAGATCCGGCAGCCCGGCATCTTTCGCCGACTGGGGCTCCCTCGGTTTCCAGGGCCGCAACTTCGTCGGCACCGGCCCGGACGCCGCCGAACTGACCGAACTCAACGGCCGGCCCGCGCGGCAACCCATCCGCCTCTACGCCGGACTGCAGTCGGCGCCGACCACCGAGGCCAGGGTGGCGGTACTGCTTTCGGAACTGCAGCGCACCCGGGCGTTCGACCGCAGGCTGCTCGTCATCATCCCGACCACCGGAACGGGGTGGGTGGACCCGGTGGCGGCGCGTTCCATCGAGTCGATGTACAACGGCGACACCGCCCTGGTGGCCATGCAGTACTCCTACCTGCCCAGTTGGATCTCGTTCCTGGCGGACCGGGACAAGTCGGTGGAGGCCGGCCGCGCGATGATCGACGGAATCATCCGGCGTTGGCAACAGTGGCCGGCGGCGACCCGGCCCAAACTGGCGCTGTACGGGGAGAGCCTCGGTGCGATGGCCGGTCAGGGGGCGTTCGGATACCTCCACGAGGTGGAGGGCATGGGATTCTCCTCGGTGCTGTGGGTCGGCCCGCCCAACGCCAGCAGGCTGTGGCACGCACTGACCAGTCGACGCGACCCGGGGACACCGGAGGTGCAACCCCGCTACGACAACGGACGCACCGTGCGCTTCGCCCAGTCCGCCGGGCCGGCCGAGATCGCCGGCGTCGCCGCCGACCCGCCCTGGCGGGGGACGAAGGTGCTGTTCCTCCAGCACGCCTCCGATCCGGTGGTGTGGTGGTCGCCGGATCTGTTGTTCCGCAAGCCGGACTGGCTCGACGAGCCACCGGGGTTCGACCGCAGTCCCTCGATGCGCTGGTACCCCGTCGTCACCTTCTGGCAGGTCAGCGCCGACATGGCCGGCAACGTCACCAACTCCGCCGGCACCCCGAGCGGACACGGCCACAACTACGGCGACCGCCAACTCGACGGCTGGGTTGCTGTCGCCGCGCCCGAGGGCTGGACGCAGTTCGACACCGACCGCATCCGGCGGTCGCTGGACAAGGCGATGGCCGCCGGTGGAACGGAGTTCGCATGAACGGCAAGCGGATTCGAGCCCTCGGCCTGGCGGCGGCGCTGGTGGGCTGGAGCTTCACCGCCGGACTGGAACACCCGTGGCGTCGCCATCCGCTGGCGCAGGCCGGCTACGGCACCGCACTTGCCGCCGCCGCCCGCGCTCCGCTGGGCCTGCGACCCCCGGCGCTGCGACCGGGCCTGCGGGCCGGTGCCGCAGTGGCCGGCGCGGTGGCCGCCGGGGTGGCTGCCGGCGCCGCTCTACCTCAGGTCCGGGCGGCGATGGCGCAACGGGAATTGCCGGCCCGTCCGGCGCACTGGCTGGGGGTGGAGATCCCGATCGGCACGGTGTGGTCGGAGGAGACCGCGTTCCGCGGTGCGCTGGCCACTGCCGCGGCCGACGCCTTCGGCCCGAACGGGGGCAGGCTGCTGCAGGCGCTGACCTTCGGACTGACCCACATCCCGGATGCGCTGGAGACCGGTGAGCCGATCGTGCGCACCGTCGTCGCCACCGGACTGGCCGGCTGGGTGTTCGGCCTGCTGGCGGAGCGTTCCGGCAGCCTGGCGGCCCCGATGCTGGCTCATCTGGCCGTCAACGAGGCCGGGGCGATAGCCGCCCTGGCCGTCCAACGGGCACGACGGTGACCCGGGTCGATCCGCAGGCCACCCGCGACGCCGTGGCCGCCGTACGGGACTGGCTGCTCGACGAGACCGCACCGGCACCCGACCGTGCCGTACTGGCCAGCGCGGTGCGGCTCACCGCCCGCGCACTGGCCGTCGCGGCCCCCGGTGCCAGCGTCGAGGTCAGGGTGCCGCCTTTCGTTGCCGTGCAATGTGTTTCGGGTCCGCGGCACACCCGCGGGACACCGCCCAACGTGGTGGAGACCGATCCGCGGACCTGGCTGCTGCTGGTCACCGGACTGGTCGGGTTCGACGATGCGGCCGACGGCGGACGGCTGAACCTCTCCGGATCGCGGGCCGGCGCCGTCGCACCGCTATTTCCCCTGCTCACGATTCCGGAGGCCGAAAACGGTGACGCACCTCACTTGAATTCCCAGTTTGGCCCGCCGCCGCCGTAGACTCGACAGCGCCACCGACGCCAGGGAGCAATGTGACCGGCCAACTGGAGAACGAACCCCGTGAGGAGTGCGGCGTCTTCGGCGTCTGGGCTCCGGGCGAGGAAGTCGCCAAACTGACCTACTACGGCCTCTACGCCCTGCAGCATCGCGGCCAGGAGGCGGCCGGCATCGCCGTCGCCGACGGCTCGCAGGTGCTGGTGTTCAAGGACCTCGGCCTGGTCAGCCAGGTGTTCGACGAGCAGACTCTCGGTGCCATGCCCGGCCACGTCGCGATCGGGCACTGCCGGTACTCGACCACCGGGTCGACGTCATGGGAGAACGCCCAACCGGTGTTCCGCAACACCGCCGCCGGCACCGGCGTGGCACTGGGGCACAACGGCAACCTGGTCAACACCACCGAATTGGCTGCCCGGGCCCGCAAGGCCGGATTGATCAACCACAACGCACCCGGTGCGGCCACCACCGACTCCGACATCCTCGGGGCGCTGCTGGCCGGCGGCGCGGCGGACACCAGCATCGAGCAGGCCGCCCTGGAACTTCTCCCGACCGTGCGCGGCGCGTTCTGCCTGGTGTTCATGGACGAGACAACCCTGTACGCGGCCCGCGACCCCTACGGCGTGCGGCCGCTGTCGCTGGGCCGGCTGGACCGGGGTTGGGTGGTGGCGTCGGAGACCGCGGCGCTGGACATCGTCGGCGCATCGTTCGTGCGCGACATCGAGCCCGGTGAACTGCTCGCGATCGACTCCGACGGGGTGCGCTCCACCCGCTTCGCCCCGCCCACCCCCAAGGGCTGTGTGTTCGAGTACGTCTACCTGGCTCGACCGGACAGTGTCATCGGCGGCCGTTCGGTTCATGGCGCCCGGGTCGACATCGGTCGGCGCCTGGCCCGGGAGATGCCGGTGGAGGCCGACCTGGTCATCGGTGTGCCGGAGTCCGGCACCCCCGCGGCGGTGGGATACGCCCAGGAGTCCGGCATCCCGTTCGGGCAGGGCCTGATGAAGAACGCCTACGTGGGACGCACTTTCATCCAACCGTCGCAGACCATCCGCCAACTGGGCATCCGGCTCAAGCTCAACCCGCTCAAGGAGGTCATCCGCGGCAAGCGCCTCATCGTCGTCGACGACTCCATCGTGCGGGGCAACACCCAGCGCGCGCTGATCCGGATGCTGCGGGAGGCCGGCGCGGTGGAGGTGCATGTTCGCATCGCCTCACCGCCGGTGAAGTGGCCGTGCTTCTACGGCATCGACTTCGCCACCCCCGCCGAACTGATCGCCAACGCACCGGGAACCCGGACCGACGACGACGAGATGCTCGAGTCGGTGCGCCAAGCCATCGGCGCCGACACCCTCGGCTACATCTCCCAGCAGGCGATGATCGCCGCGACCGAGCAGCCCGCCAGTCGGCTGTGCTGCGCCTGCTTCGACGGCAAGTACCCGATCGAACTTCCCTCGGCGACAGCACTGGGCAAGAACGTCGTGGAGAACATGCTGGCCGCGGTTCAGGCGGACAACGACAACGTCTCGGCGCTCAGCCGGCCGTAGGGCCGGCGCGTCGGACCCAGCCGGCCGTAGGGCCGGCGCGTCGGATCCAGCCGGCCGTAGGGCTAGCGGACCTGTGAGACCACCTTCTTGACCCGGCGGTCCAACGCCACCGCCTGCAGAGGCCGCGCCGCGTACCAGTAGACCCGGCCCGGCAGCCCGCGCGGGTAGAAGATCGCCCGCTGCTCGTAGCGACTTCCGCTGCCCTCCGGGGTGATTCGCATCTCCAGCCACCGGTCACCGGGCGCCCCCCGTTCGGCGTGCAGTTTGAGCACCCGACCGGGTTCGCGATCCTCGACCAGCCAATGGTTCGGGACGCTGTTCTCGAGGGCCTTCCACAGCCGCTCGGGACTGGCCGAGGTGTGCCGGGACCGGGTGTCGGTGTAGACCACCTCGCCGGCCCACTTCGGGTCGCTGGGGGCCAGTGCCGCGGTGCCGGTGTTCCACGTCGTCTCAACCTCGCCGCGGGCGATGCGGGCCAGTGCCAGAGACACCGACTTCTTGTAGGGGGTCAGGCCGCCCTCCGGCGGCGGGATGATGGTGTCGATGTCGTGGTTGGCCATCACCGCGTCGCAGTGCAGGGACTCCACCAGTGGCCGCGCAAGCCCGGCCGGGATGGGCGTCACCAGCCCCACCCACAGCGCGGCGATCCGCGGGGTGAGTACGGGTAACACCAGGATCCGGCGGGGATGCAGTCCGGCGACCTGGGCGTAGATCTGCATCATCTCGCCGTACTCCAGCACGTCGGGGCCACCGATATCCCAGGTCCGGGAGTTCGGCACCGTGCAGGTTGCCGCGGCCACCAGGTAGTGGAGGACATCGCGGATGGCGATCGGCTGAATCTTGTTGTGCACCCATTTCGGTGTGGTCATCACCGGCAGCCGGTCGGTGAGGTGGCGGACCATCTCGAAGGAGGCCGACCCCGACCCGACGACGACGCCCGCCTGCAGCACGATGGTCTCGATGCCCGAGGCGATGAGGATCTCCCCGACCGTGGTGCGAGAGCCCAAATGCGTTGACAACTCGCCACCTTCGGGGTGCAGACCGCTCAGGTAGACGATGCGCCGAACCCCGGCCTTGCGTGCCGCGGCCACAACGTTCTGCGCCGCGCGGCTCTCCTCGGCCGCGAAGTCCTTCTCGAAGCCCATCGAGTGCACCAGGTAGTAGATGACGTCGACGTCGGAGAAGGCCGCATCCAGTGACGCCGGGTCGCCGAGGTCGCCCTTGGCCACCTCGATCCGGTCCCGCCACGGCACATTCGCCAGCTTGTCGGGGTTGCGCGCCAGCGCCCGCACCGCGAATCCGCTGTCCACCAGCCTTGGCACCAGGCGGCCGCCGATATAGCCGGTGGCACCGGTCACCAGGCAGCGAAGCTGTTCACCCGCCACTGGCCCTCCCTTCGTCGGATAGTCCATTGAACCTGTTGAGCACCCCGGGCCGCAGCGTAGCGGCCCCGATGTCACACCGCCGTCAGGAAACCGGGCAGCCGAGAGGCCCCGGTACCTCCACCGAACTCGGCATACCCACCGGGTTGATGTAGACGACCTCCATGACCAGCGGGGTGGCGCCCTCGTTGCGGCCGTTGTGCACGAAACCCGGGCCGACGCCCTCCTGCACCGGAGCCCCGGTGGCGTAGACCGCATCCACGGTGCTTCACGGCTGCCAGCGTGTCACAGGGCTACGGTGCGGAGGTGGGGAACTCGTATCTGATCACCAACGGACCGATCTGGACCGCCGACCCTGCCCGGCCGTGGGCGCAGGCCGTGGTGGTGCGGGGAAGCGATCTGGCGTACGCCGGAACCCGGGACGGTGCCGACCAGTTCGTCGACGCCGCAACGGAACTGATCGACCTCGACGGACGGATGTGCCTGCCCGGCTTCATCGACGCGCACAACCATCTGGCGTCGATGGCGCTGAGCAAACTGGGGGTCAACCTGTCCGGGGTGGTCGGCCGCGACGCGGTGCTGGCCGCGGTTCGGGACTGGGTGGCCGCCCAGCCCGCCGACGCGCCCCTGCGCGGGCACGGCTGGATGCCCGACTCGTTCGAGGAGCGATCCCCGCGCCGGGAATGGCTGGACGGCATCACCGGCGGCCGCCCGATGTATCTGTTCTCCGCCGACGCCCACGACTCCTGGTTCAACACCGCGGCGATGCATGCGGCCGGAATCGGTGCGGGCACCCCCGACCCCGACCCCGGTGCCCAGTACTGGGTCCGGGACCCGGACGGGACGCCCACCGGGCACGCGGTCGAGGCCGCGGCGACCATCCCGATCATCGTGGCACTGGGTCTGTTCTCCGCGGCGAACGTCCGGGCGGCCCAGCAACTCACGCTGCGGCCGACCCCCTCATGGGGGATGACGGCCTACTTCGAGGCCGGCACGATCGTCGGACCGGCCAGCGAGGACTCGCGCTGGGTTTTCGAAGACCTCATCGCCCAGGACGAAGCCGGCACCCTGCCGGTGCGGGTGGCCGGTTCCTACTGGACCCGCACCCCCGCCGACGACCCGCACGCGATCGCCGACGGCCTGGCGCGGTGGAATCGCGAACTGCGTTCGGACCACGTCTCGATCCGGACCTGCAAGCTGTGGGCCGACGGAACCTTCATGAGCGGCGGCGCGCTGCTGTTGTCGCCCTGCTGCGGGCACGCCCCAGACGACCTGGGCGCCATGACGTTCCCACCCGAACAGATCGAGGCCCAGATAGAGGCGGTCCAGGCCGCCGGCTTCGACATGCACATCCACATCGACGGCGACGGCTCGGCGCGGGTCGTCCTCGACGCCTACGAACGGGTGCTGCGGCGGCGGGGCGCCGAAGCCAGCCGCCACGTGGTGGCGCACAACTCGATGGTCGACCCCTCCGACATCCCCCGCTACGCGGCCATGGGCGTCATCGCCAACTGCACGCCGCTGTGGGGCACCGACTACAACGGCCAGTACCGCGACATCTACACGGCGATGCTCGGCGCCGAGCGCGTCGAGGAACGGCTGTTCCCCTACGGCGACCTGGTCCGCTCCGGCGCCGTCGTCACCTACGGCAGCGACATCCCGGGTGTGGACATCCCCGAGATCCCCCCGCTGATCCAGATCGAGGCGCTGGTGACCCGCAAGCGACCCGGCCACCCCGACGACCTGCCACTGGTGGCACGACAGCGCATCGGACTGCACGACGCGCTGCGCGGCTACACCGCCAACGGCGCCTACCAGTTACGGCTGGAGCACCGCACCGGCTCCCTGACCGCCGGCAAGGCAGCCGATCTGACCGTTCTGGGGGCCGACCTGTTCCGTGTCGACCCGCACCAGATCCACGCCGTCCCGGTGGTGCTGACGATGATGGACGGTCGCATCACCCACGACGCCCGGTAAGAATTGGTCCATGGCGTTCACCGGATGGCCCGTCGAGGCGGTCGAGTTCTACGAGGGCCTGGAAGCCGACAACTCCAAGGTCTACTGGCAGGCCCACAAGGAGGTCTACGAGCAGCAGGTGCGGGGCCCGATGGAACAGCTGCTCGCCGAACTCGCCGGGGAGTTCGGCCCGGGAAGGCTGTTCCGGCCCTACCGGGACGTGAGGTTCAGCGCCGACAAGACGCCGTACAAGACCACCTGTTCGGCGACGCTGGGCAAGGGGGGCAAAGGGTACGTGTCGTTCTCGGCCGAGGGCCTGTCCGTCGGCGGCGGCCTGTACATGCCCGATCCGGCGGCGCTGCAGTGCTACCGCACCGCAGTCGACCGCGAGAAGTCCGGGGCCCGACTGGCCGAGATCGTCGCCGCGCTGCACGCCGCCGGTTACCAGACCATGGCGCACGAGGTCCTCAAGACCGCACCGCGCGGTTTCGACAAGGACCATCCGCGCATCGAACTGTTGCGGCACAAGGGAATCGCGATGATGAAGTCCTGGCCGGTGGGGGCCTGGCTCGGGACGGCCGAGGCGAAGGACCGGGTGGTCGGCACGCTGCGAGCCGGGGTACCGCTCAACGAGTGGCTGGCCCGCTACGTAGGCTGAGAACATGACTCGCGACATCCACGACCTGGTGGTTGTGGGCGCCGGCATCGTCGGGCTGGCGGTGGCGCGGGAATGGAGGGCACGCCGCCCGGATGACGACGTCGTGGTCCTCGAACGCGAGAGCGCGCCCGCGCAACACCAGACCGGACGCAACTCCGGGGTGATCCATGGTGGCATCTACTACCAGCCCGGCTCGCTGAAAGCCCGGCTGTGCGTCGAGGGCGCCCGGCTGATGTACCAGTACTGCGAGGACAACGCGATCCCCTACCAGCGATGCGGCAAGCTGATCGTCGCCCTGGACGCCGACGAACTGCCCCGACTCGACGACCTCGAGGCCAGGGGCATCGCCAACGCCGTCCCCGGTCTGCGCCGGATCGGCGGCGCGGAGATATCCGACATCGAGCCCAATGCCGTTGGGCTGCAGGCACTTCACGCGCCCAATACCGGGATTGTGGACTACGGGCACGTCGCCCGGGTTCTGGCCGGCGATTTGCAGCGACGCGGGGTCGGCGTGCGGTACGGCACGGCCGTCACCGCGATCGACCCCGGGGACCCGGCCGTCGTTCGCACCGCGCAGGGGCCGGTGAGAGCCCGGACTGTGATCGTCTGCGCCGGGCTGTGGGCCGATCGGCTGGCCCGCCGCTCCGGCGCACCGCGCGATCCGCAGATCGTCCCGTTCCGCGGGGCCTATCTCGGCCTCAAACCGACCGCCGCACCGCGACTGAACGGCATGATCTACCCGGTGCCCAACCCGGAACTTCCCTTCCTCGGCGTGCACATCACCAAACACATCGATGGTCAGGTCACCCTGGGGCCGACCGCCATGATGGTGGCCGCCCGGGACGGCTACTCCCTGCGCCGGTTCAACGGTCGCGATGCCTTCGAATCCCTGACCTGGCCGGGTACCTGGCGGGTGGGGCGCCGCTACTGGCGGGTTGGGATCGACGAGATCCGGATGGCGGCCAGTCGCAAGACGTTCGTGGCGGCCGCCGCCCGCTACATGCCGGGCCTCTCGGTGGCCGACCTCGACGGCAGTTCACACGCCGGCGTGCGGGCCCAGGCGGTGGGCCGCGACGGGTCGCTCGTCGACGACTTCGTCATATCCCGTGAGAATTGTGTCGCCCACGTGCGTAACGCCCCCTCACCGGCCGCGACCTCGGCGTTCGCGCTGGCAGCCGACCTCGTCGATCGGGTCAGCCGATAGCTGGTCTCCGGCCGCCGGCGGGACGAGTAGCCTTATCGCCGATGTCCGGCAAGTCGACCAGGAGTGAACGCGGTGAGGGTGCCCGCGTGTCCTACGCATCCGCCGGGGTCGACATCGAAGCCGGGGACCGCGCGGTGGAACTGCTCAAGCCGCTGGCCGAGCGGGCCAGCCGGCCCGAGGTGCGCGGCGGGCTCGGCGGGTTCGCCGGCCTGTTCGCGCTGCGCGGCGGCTACCGGGAACCGGTGCTGGCGTCGTCGACCGACGGTGTCGGCACCAAACTCGCCGTCGCCCAGGCGATGGACATCCACCACACCGTCGGTCTGGATCTGGTGGCAATGGTCGTCGACGACCTCGTGGTCTGCGGCGCCGAGCCGCTGTTCCTGCAGGACTACATCGCCGTCGGCCGCACCGTCCCGGAACGGATCAGCGCCATCGTCTCCGGTATCGCGGAAGGCTGCGTCATCGCCGGCTGCGCCCTGCTGGGCGGCGAGACCGCCGAGCATCCCGGCCTGATGGAGCCGGACCACTACGACATCTCGGCCACCGGGGTCGGCGTCGTCGAGGCCGACGACATCCTCGGGCCCGACCGGGTGCGCCCCGGCGACGTCATCATCGCGATGGGGTCCTCCGGCCTGCACTCCAACGGCTACTCCCTGGCCCGCAAGGTGCTGCTGGAGATCGACCGGATGAGCCTGGCCGGTCACGTCGAGGAGTTCGGCCGCACTCTCGGCGAGGAACTGCTCACCCCGACCCGCATCTACGCCAAGGACTGCCTGGCCCTGGCCGCCGAGACCCAGGTCCGAACCTTCTGCCACGTCACCGGCGGTGGATTGGCCGGCAACCTGGAACGCGTCATCCCGCGCGGACTCGTCGCCGAGATCGACCGCGGAAGCTGGACCCCGGCGCCGGTTTTCGGCCTGATCGCTCAGCGAGGCCGGGTCGAGCGGGCGGAGATGGAGAAGACGTTCAACATGGGCGTCGGAATGGTGGCACTCGTCGCGCCCGAGGACACCGACCGCGCACTGGCCATCCTGACCGCGCGGCACCTGCACTGCTGGGTCCTGGGGAGTGTCGCCAAGGGTAAAGACGGCCCGCGGGCGAGGCTGGTCGGACAGCACCCGCGTTTCTAGGGCCACCGAACCGGGGCCGACGCGAACGGCTCAGCGCCGCCAGTCGTCGTCGTCCTCGGGCGCGTCATCGAAACCGTGGTTCGGTCCGGACGTGCCCTCCCCCGAACTCAACTCCTGGCGAAGCCGCTCGAAGTCGGTTTGCGGAGAGCTGTATTTCAGCTCTCGGGCAACCTTGGTCTGCTTTGCCTTAGCCCGGCCGCGGCCCATGGGGGAACCCCCTCGCGCAATAACGGAGCGGCCCGAAACCAGGCGGCTCCGATCTAATGTCGTATTTATCCTGCCCACACCTTACCGTGCCGGGGGGCAAAGTGCGGACAGGCCCGTTCACCCACCGCGTAAACGGTCCACCGCGAGGCGGCCCGCGCCGGTCTGATCGGCCGGCGGCAGCGAATCGGGGTCCATCTCCGCGCTGACGGGGTGCTCGCCACCTGTGATCAGCGGGGTGTCGGCCGGGAGGCCCCGCTTGACCAGTGCCAGCGCGATCGGCCCGAGATCGACGTGCTCGGACACGGTGCCCAGCCGGCCCACCGGACGACCGCCGGCCAGCACCGGGTCACCGGTGGCCGGCCGTTCCGCCGAGCCGTCGAGGTGCAGCAGCACCAGCATCCGTGGCGGCCGCCCCAGGTTGTGGACGCGGGCCACCGTCTCCTGCCCGCGGTAGCAGCCCTTGTCCAGGTGGACCGCCCCCCGACCCGGCGGGCCGATCCAGCCGACCTCGTGCGGGATGGTCCGCTCGTCGGTGTCCAGGCCCAGCCGCGGCCGGCGCGCGGCAACCCGGTGCGCCTCGTAGGCCCACACGCCCGCCGGGCGCACGCCCGCCCCGCTCAGTCGCCGCAGCATCCGGTCCTTGTCGGCGCGCGGAACCAGCACATCGAGTTCGATCCGCCCGTCCCCGTCCGGCATGCGGCGCAGGAAACCGCCGTCGGGCAGGGCCGCCGCCGCCGATTCCGCCGGCAGGGCGTCGACGCCGAGCGCTTCCAGCACCGCCGGGGCGGCCAGGCCGGGCCCCAGCAGGGATAGCACCGCGAGATCGGCCGCCGCGGGCTGCACGTCGGCCCAGAACACCATCTTGCGCAGGTAGTCCAAGAGCGGGCCGCCGCGCCAGGGCTCGGTGTCCAGATAGCTGACCCCGCCCAATTCGGTCTGCTGCCAGTGATCCTCGACCCTGCCCTGGCCGTCCAGGCTCAGGTTGGCGGTGCAGGCTCCGTCGGGCAGTTCCGCGACGTGCTGGGTGCACAGCGCGTGCAACCAGGACCGCCGCTCCGGGCCGGTCAGGGTGATCACCGCCCGGTTCGAGCGGTCCACCACCACGGCGTCGTGCTCGGCGGCGCGCTGCTCTCCCAGCGGGTCGCCGAAATGCCAGACCACCCCGGCGTCGGGGGAGTCCGCGGGTGCGGGGACGGCTGACACAGGTCAACTCTACGAGCCGGACAGTAGGCTCTGCAGACCATGCCCGGCCCGCCCAGCGTGCTCGTCACTCTTGACGGGACCGTCGCGGATGCCGGCCGCCCGCTGCTGTTCGGCGACGACCTGGCGGCGGTGCGTGGTGACGGCGTCTTCGAGACGCTGCTGGTTCGTGACGGCGGGGCGTGTCTGGTGGAGTCGCACCTCAAGCGGCTGGCACACTCCGCGGCGATGCTGGAACTGCCCGAGCCCGATCCGGTGCGGTGGCGGCGGATGATCGGCGTCGGGGTGGCCGACTGGGTTTCGCAGACCGCCGACGAGGGCGCCCTGCGGCTGGTGTACAGCCGGGGGCGGGAGTTCGGATCGGAGCCGACCGGCTACCTGACCATCAACCCGTTGCCGCAACGGGTGCACGATTCCCGCCGGGACGGGGTGGCCGCCGTACTTCTCGATCGGGGACTGCCGTCGACCCGGGCGGAGACGATGCCGTGGCTGCTGGCCGGCGCCAAAACCCTGTCCTACGCGGTCAACATGGCGGCCCTGCGGGAGGCCGCCCGGCGCGGCGCCGACGACGCGGTCTTCGTCAGTTCCGACGGCCACATCCTCGAGGGCCCCCGTTCGACGGTCGTGATCGCCACCTCCGGCGCGGACGGCAAGCCGTGCCTGCTGACCCCTCCGCCCTGGTATCCGATCCTGCGCGGGACCACCCAGCAGGCGCTGTTCGAGGCGGCCCGCTCAGCCGGGTACGACTGCGACTACCAGGCGCTGCGCCCGGCCGATCTGGTTGGCGCACAAGGAGTCTGGCTGGTCTCGAGCATCACGGCGGCCGCCCGGGTGCATACCCTCGACGGGCGGCGACTGCGGCCGTCGCCGCTGCGGGCCGAGGTGGCGGCCCTCGTCGAGGCGGCGATCCTGAGCGACCGCTGACCGAGCCCGGCCGATGACCGCCGGGATCGCGAAAAAACCTTGGCGCGCGGCATCTGCAGCCGGTACCGTCGGGCGTACACAAGGAAGGAGGTGGTCCGGAACTTTGAGTACTTTTTGGACATGTGAGGTGGCTGCCCGCTAGCAGCACCAGGTGCCGGAATCACCTGCGCACCGAAGCGCTGGCGAATTCCAGGCAGCCACCCGGCCCCCGAGCCTCCGGCCCGTCCGACCAGGAACCACGGCTCGGGGGCCGCTCCATTTCCTGATCAGGTTCGTCGTCACGGTCCGGCGGGCCCGGGCGCCAATGTGGCGCAGGTCTTCATCGCCTGATCCCATTTCGCGGGGTCGACGCCGGCCGGTGGCCCGAGAACGGCTGCGGGGCCGCTTGATTCGGGTACGCCGTTGGCCTTGAGGCACTCCGCCAGCGAACCGTGCGCCGGCGTCGGCTCCCGGTCGTCGCCGGTGGGCGGAGACGGTTCCTGGCTGCCGGAGCAGGCGGCCAGGAACCACGCCGCCACCGAGATGCCCGCAACCGGAAGCCGCCTCATCCGATGTGCCTGGAGAGCCTCGCCGACAGGTGCGGCACCAGACCGCCGTCGGGGTCCACCCGTTCCTCGACATAGGCGAGGTCGCCGTCGTCGACGATGCCGTAGAGGCGCTTGGCCCCGCCCACCAGGACGCCGGACCTGCTGCGCGCCAGGGCGTCGGTCACCAGTTCCCAGGATGAGTGGGTGCGCGGGTGGCCGTAGAACAGTTCGACGTAGCCGGCCGAGTGGGCGAGCAGCAACTCGATGGCCTGCGACTCGGCCGGGTCGGCCGGGTCCTGGACGAAACGCCAGAAGCCGGTCTCGCGCAGCCCTTGGCTGTGATACGCGCCCTCGTCGTCCAACCGCCAGGAGCGGGCCTCCCAGTTGAGGTAGTCGCTGCCGTCGTGGGAGACGATGATCTGCTGGCCGAACCGGTAGTCGCCGCCTGGGCCGCGACCCTCGCCCTCGCCACGCCACACCCCGACCAGGGGAAGCAGCGCCAACAGCGCGTCGTGCAGGTCTGCGCCGTGTCGCAGGTTGGCGGTGTCGGCGACGGGAATGTCGTCGAATACCGGGATGTTGCGGCCGGCGGTCTGCTTGGCGCGCTCGGCGGCGGCGGCTACTGCCCTATCACCGCTGCCCGCGGTGGAAGCCCTATCACCGCTGCCCGCGGTGGAAGCCCTATCACCGCTGCCCGCGGTGGAAGCCCTATCACCGCTTCCCGCGGTGGAAGCCCTATCACCGCTGCCCGAGATGTCCTCGGTGCTCACGAATCGTCGGTGACGAGTCGATACACCGCGTAAAGAGCGAACCAGGTGATCAGCACCGAAGCGATGACGAGCAGAATCTCGAAGAACAGCACCACGCCGTCGAGTCTATCCCGGCATGCGCTGTCCGGACGCGCCTCAGGCGACCTTGATGTCGACCTCGTGCAGACCGGCGCCGGCGGGAGCCACCGTGACATCACCGCGCCCGGAGGCAGACCGGGCCAGCACGGTCCAGGTTCCCGGTGCGGCGAAGAACCGGAAATCACCACTCGGTGTCGCGACCACCTCAGCGGTGAATTCGTCGGTGTCGTCCAGCAGTCGCACTTTGGCGCCCCCGATGGTCTGTCCGGAGTCGTCGACGACCCGGCCGGTGATGACCGTGTCCTTGTCCAGGTCGACGCCGGCGGGAAGGGGTCGGGTGGAGTGCTTCGTCATCGTCGTTCCTTGGTTTCGAATAGTCTTGTGCGGAGGGAAGTTTGGAGTCGTTCAGAGATCGTCAGGCAATACCGGGGGCGCGGCGAAGGCGCGCGGCCAGCGGATAGATCTTGCAGCCCACACAGATTCCGAATGCCGCGTTGAGGAAGGCGGCGGACAGGGCGAAGGCGGTGGCGATCACACCGGCCATCGGGGCGCCGACGAGGAAGCCGACCGTCCCGACCGCGGCGAACAGCAGACCCACGCCCTGGGCGAACCGCAGTGGCGCCGCGGGTTCCCGCTCTGTGACCGGACCGAGCCGGGGCGCGACCAGTTTGGCGAAGATCACACCGTAGGGATGGCGGCGCGGACCGCGCAGCGCCCCGATCGCGAAGACCACGGCCTGCGCGCCGAGGATCGCGGCCGCCAGGGTGCTGCCGACGGCCGAGGCGAGCAGGGCCGCGATCAGGATCGCGGTGGTGACCCAGGCGGCGAATCGGGGGCCGCGCACATCGACCTGGTCGGTGACGGGCCGGGTGGTGGTGATCGACATCGGGTGAACTCCTGTTGTTGGGCTGGCTGACACGGGCGGACCGGGGGTCCGGCTCAGAGGAGTCGCGACGAGTCGGGACGAACTCGAGAAAGGTCGCGGCTACTCAGCAGCTACAGCAACAACAGCAACAACCCGCAACGCGGCACAGATCGACTGCGCGGCGCTTGGTGAGCATCTGCTCAAGGCGGGCTGGCACGGCTGCCATGTTACCCACGAAGGGGGGTTTCGGGTCAACTATGGCGTTCGGGTCAAC